>JBBQWO010000005.1:0-138203 GCA_038210535.1 Fimbriimonadales bacterium
CTCTCGAAGTCAATATAGAGGTGCAACGTCTCATCCTTCAACTCGATGCCGCTGATACGCCAAGGAAACGAAAGGTGCAAAGCAACCGCGAAAACATCACTCTCTGTCACGCATCAAAGACTACGCCATCCACTCCAAACAACGAGGAGCCATGCAAAAAGCTGTTCCGATACTCGTGGTGTTTCTCGTGCTCAATGGATGGACTGCCGTCCTCACGTGTCAAGCCTATACTGCGTGGAGCATTCGCGCCCGCAACCTCATGTGGTATGCCGTATTTAGACAGCCAGCAAACTTGCGCAGGGCTGACAATGCGGAAGAGATTGCAGAACGCTATCTGCCTTGGATTCGTATGGTGGGCTTCACGCTCATGAATGCACTTGCGGGGTTTGTTGCTTATCGTATACTTCGATCGTAAGTTCCGCGAGACAGCGTCTTACTGAAAAGCTTCCGCTCGCCCGTGCGGACGATGCCTAGTAAGTTATCTGATGGGCCACGGGCTGAAGAGGCACCCACTTCGATGCCGGGAGTTGAAAGCTCCGAAATTGAGAAATTGCACACTCTGTGGCGCCCGTCAGGCCCGCACACGATCTAAGGAGCCCCAGTTTCTTTAGAGCTGGGGCGTCCTCATTTTTCACTAGTTGAGCTTCGGGCGCCGTGGCCCTTCCGCAGCAAACGCGGACATTTTTAGGATTTCTTCTGACGACATGATTGACAAAATCGTTTTTTGACTCCTAACTCTATAGATCCCAGGCTTTCGCAGTCCAAGTTCACCCACTCCGACCGAAGCGGAAGCACACCGGGCCGAGGACACTCACCCAGGGAAAATCCTCCACGCTTCCGAAATCCCAACAGTCAGCCCGCCGCCCCCAGGGAAGGAAACGGGAAGGAAACGGGAATTCCCACACTCCCGAAATGTCTCGACTCGCCATCCCCGACGATGCCTCGGCTGGCCCCGCGCCCCGCAGACTCTCGTCGTCCACGGGGCGGCCGCGACGGCCCAAGGCATAATAAACCTATATGTCCAATGACATCCGACGCATCGTTGCCACGGACTGCGGCTCGACCACCACCAAGGCCATTCTCATCGAGCGAAATGACGCGGGGGAATACCGCCTGGTTGCTCGCGGCGAAGCACCCACGACCGTGGAGAAGCCGTTTGAGGACGTCACGATGGGCGTGCTCAACTCGATCACCGAGCTCGAGGAGATCACCGAGACCACCGTCCCAGAAGGCTTCACCCCCCATCGCCGCAACCTCCTGAAAGACGGCACCGTCCTGCGTCACCGCAAGCAAGGCGTGGTGAGCAGCACCGGAGTCGATGAATTCGACGGTTCAGACATGTACGTCTCAACCTCCTCCGCAGGCGGCGGCCTCCAAATGATGGTTGCCGGCGTTGTCAAGGCAATGTCCGCAGAGTCGGCCGAAAGAGCCGCTCTCGGCGCGGGCGCGATTCTCATGGACACGCTGGCTGTCGACGACGGCCGTCGCGACTACCAAAAGGTCGAGCGGCTCCGACAACTAAGACCCGACATCATTCTCATGTCCGGCGGCACCGACGGGGGCACCAAAACGCACCTCACCGAGATGGCTGAAGTCGTGCTTCGAGCCGATCCTAAGCCGAGATTCGGCGATATGAAGCTCCCTATCATCTACGCCGGCAACAAAGAGGCCCGCGAAGACGTGATCAAGGTGCTCGGCAATTCGATCGAGATGCATGCCGTGGACAATCTGCGTCCCCAACTTGAAAGAGAGAACCTCGGGCCGGCCCGAGAAGCCATCCATGAGATGTTCCTCGAGCACGTCATGCAACAGGCTCCAGGCTATTCGAAACTGCTCGAATGGACCAGCGAAGAGGTCATGGCGACGCCGAACGCCGTGGGCAAGCTGCTCAAGGAGTACGCCGAGAACGAGAAGATCAACATCTTGGGCGTTGACATCGGCGGCGCGACAACCGACGTCTTTTCGGTCTTCGAAACCGGCACCGGCGAGCGTGTCTACAACCGGACGGTGTCCGCCAACCTGGGGATGAGCTACTCGATCTGTAATGTTCTCAAAGAGGCCGGAGTCGAGCACATTGCCCGCTGGCTGCCGTTCGAGATCGACCCCGCTGAGGTGCGCAACCGCCTCCGCAACAAGATGATCCGGCCCACGACGATCCCTCAGACCTATGAGGATCTGCTCATCGAGCATGCGGTTGCGCGCGAAGCCTTGAGACTCGCCTTCGAGCATCACAAGACCTTGGCTCGCGGCCTGACCGGTTCGGCACAGCAACGTGATATCGGACAAATTTTCGATCAGGGCGCCAGCGGCCAAACCCTCGTCCGAATGCTTGAGCTAGACATGATCATCGGCTCCGGTGGCGTACTCTCGCATGCGCCGAAACGGGCCCAGTCCGCGCTGATGATGATGGATGCCTACCAGCCGGAAGGAGTCACGATGCTGACCGTGGACAGCATCTTTATGATGCCGCACTTGGGCGTCCTTAGCGAGCATCTGTACGAAGCCGCCAAGCAGGTCTTCGAGCGTGACTGCGTGGTCCGCATCGGCACCTGCGTGGCCCCAGTCGGAATCGCAAAGGAAGGCGATCCTTGCGTTCGAGTGGTCGGGCCGGGCGTCGATGTGACGGTTCCTTTCGGCGAAGTCCGAACCCTTCCAATGAATCCCGGCCCGAACGATACACTCGTTGTGGAGCCAGCGAAGGGCTTCGACGTCGGCGGCGGCAAGGGCAAGGCAGTTACGATCAAGAGCTTCGACACCACCGGGGAGCGCGAGCAAGGCTCGACCCTCATCGGCGGAGCCGTCGGCCTGATCATCGACACGCGTGGAAGACCGTTCAATATCGAACTGCACTCCCCAGGCCGCGTCGAGAAACTTCGCAGCTATCTCAAGGCATTCAACCTGCCGCTCCCGTAATTCCCAAGTCCCTCGGCATTTCGAGCCGAGGGACAGAGGCTACTGCAGTGCTACAAGCCGTCTCCACTATACGACAGCTTCGGTAGAAGTCTTCTGTCGACACAGCGGGTCGCGCGGGACTCCCGCCAAGCACCGCGTCCACCTTGGGGGTTCGTGCATAAATATCGCTCCACCAAAGCGCTAAAATGATCCATGACGCCAGAGCATTCTTTTGAGACCAAGGTGATTCACGCGGGAGTCGAGCCTGACCCGCAGACGGGGGCGGTGATGACCCCCATCTACCAGACCAGCACCTATGCCCAAAGCTCTCCCGGCCAGCACCGCGGCTACGAGTACTCGCGAACCGACAATCCGACCCGAACCGTGCTGCAGACTCAGCTTGCGCATCTTGAGGGCGGGGCGCATGCGCTGGTGTACTCGTCCGGGCTTGCCGCGATCGACTGCGTCTTGAACCTGCTCCACCAGGGCGACCACGTTGTGGCGGGCAACGATCTTTATGGCGGCTCGTTCCGCATCTTCACCAAGGTTGCCACCTTCCGAGGTATCGAATTCACCTTCGTCGATATGACCGACGAAGCGAAGGTGCGAGCGGCCATGAAGGAGAACACCAAGCTCGTATGGATCGAGACTCCCACTAACCCGTTGATGCAGGTCGTGGACATCCGGATGGTTGCCAAAGTCGCTGCAGAGCATGGCGCACTCTCGGCGGTCGACAATACGTTTATGTCTCCTTACTTCCAGCGCCCGCTGGAGTTAGGAATTGACATTGTCATGCACAGCATGACCAAGTACATCAACGGCCACAGCGACGTCGTGATGGGGGCCCTCATCATGAAGGACCGGGAAATCAAGCCCCCTAAGCAAAAGTGGGACGCCGGCGGCTTCGTGTGGGGCGATCCGCCTCGCACGCTCTACGATCGCCTCAAGTTTCTCCAAAACGCCACCGGTGCCACCCCCGGACCGCAGGACTGCTTTTTGGTTCTAAGAGGGATTAAAACGCTCGCGATCAGAATGCAGCGCCACGCCGAGAACGCGATGAAGATAGCCGAATTCTTGGAGCAGCACCCACGAGTCGAGCGCGTCCTCTATCCCGGTTTACGGTCCCATCCGCAGCACGACGTTGCGCTACGCCAAACGACGGGGCATGGCGGGATGCTCACGTTCTTCATTGCCGGGGGCATCGATCAGGCCCGAAGATTCCTGGAGACGGTCGAGCTCTTCACGCTTGCCGAGTCGCTGGGCGGAGTGGAAAGCCTCATCGAGCACCCCGCCATCATGACCCACGCTTCCATCCCCGCAGATGTCCGGGAGTCGATCGGTTTGACGGACAATCTAATCAGAATTTCGGCGGGCATAGAAGGCGCTGACGACCTGATAGCCGACTTGGATCAAGCGTTGGCGATAGCGTAATCGGGTAACAACTGAACATGCGCCGCTCACTTCTTCTCGTAGCACTTCTTTTCGCCAGCTTCGCCTACGCCCAACAGCCGGATTTCGGTGGTAAAGCTCAGAAAGAAGCCATGGCGAAGCTTGATTTCCTGCTCGGCGAATGGACTGGCACCGGATGGGCCAGCTTCAATGGTCGTAAAAGTCCCTTCAAGGGAACGGAGACTATTCAATCGAAGCTCGGCGGCGTACTCTTCACTCTACAAGGCGATCACTTTGTCGAGGTGGAGGGCAAGAAGATTCCCGTGCACGAAGCCTTCGGAACCTTGCGATACGATGAGAAGAAGAAGCTTTACTTCATGCGGGCCCACTTGGCGAGTGGTATGGCGCATGAGTTTGAGTTCACACCCCGGACCTTGGGCTATCAGTGGACTCAGATGAGCCCGCAATGGGGTGAGACCGTTTACACCGCGGAATTCACGAAAGACACCTGGCTGGAATATGGCGAAGTCACGCGGGACGGCAAGAAGGAGCGCGTGTATGAAATGACGATGAAGCGGAAGACCTAGTCGTACAGCCGCTTCACGGATGTACGCCACGACGAGTGCGATACGAGGTCGGTACTGTCGCAGAACACGTCGATTCCCCCGATTAAACCCTTGGCTGCAAGGGCTCGCACCCCTGAGTCGGAGATCTGCTCGATCAGCCGGGCCGCGAGATTGCCAGTGGAGACGGTCAACAGCTTCTGCTCAGGAAAGCTGAGCCAGTCGGCCGCAGTTAGCTTCTCACCAAGGTCAAACGACAGGTACTCCAAGAAAAATTCGTGCGTCGAGGTGACGTTCACCTCTTCGTTTAGTTCGTTCGAGCGCGGCGATCCGTCAGCCACGAATATCTGCAACCTATCCGCGCCCCAGTCATGGTCTGCAGACATTGCGGTGTCGAAGCCGATCACCTCCGAGCCGGCATCGATGCGTCCGGCGGCATGAGGAACGCCGATGAGCAGAGGTCTCACCCGTGACTCATAGAAGCGACGCGAAAGCTCAATGCCCGAGACGTACGGCTCCATGCTCAAACAGCATAGCCCTGGTAACCTCAATTCCCGTGCCAGCAGCCACCCAAAGTCTCGAACAGCTCTCGATCAACGCCATCCGCACCCTCGCCATCGACGCGGTCCAAGCAGCCAATAGCGGCCATCCGGGCCTCCCGATGGGCGCGGCTCCGATGGCTTACGCGCTTTGGACTAGGCACATGCGGCACAATCCGAAGGATCCGAAGTGGTTCAATCGAGACCGCTTCATTCTCTCGGCCGGGCATGGGTCGATGCTCATCTACTCGCTGCTCTACCTAACCGGTTACGACTTGCCGCTCAGCGAGATCAAGAACTTTCGCCAACTCCACAGCCTTACTCCCGGCCACCCAGAGAATTTTGCGACGCTCGGAGTGGAAATGGCCACCGGACCGCTGGGCCAGGGGCTCGCGCAGGCAGTCGGATTTGCAATCGCGGAGAAGTGGTTGGCTGCAACCTTCAACAAGCCACAGCACGAACTGATCGACCATCACACCTACGTGATCGTATCGGATGGCGATCTGATGGAAGGGGTCAGTAGCGAAGCAGGCGCCCTTGCGGGACACCTGGGTCTCGGAAAGCTCATCGTGCTCTACGATGACAATGACGTGACGCTCGACGGGCCCGCATCCCTGTCCTTCTCGGAGAACATCGAGCTAAGATTCAGGTCCTTCAACTGGGACGTCCGGCGAGTGGATGGCATGGATGTCGATGCCGTTGACCGCGCGTTGACAGAGGCCAAGCTGGAGACTGCGAAACCGACGCTGATCATGGCAAAGACGATCATCGGATTTGGATCGCCCAATCGCGCGGGAAGCTCAGAGGCTCACGGCAAAGCGCTAGGCCCCGACGAGGTGAGAGCCACTAAAGAGAACCTTGGCATTCCGGTGGAGCCCGCATTTTTTGTGGACGAGCACGCCCTCAACCACTGGCGCGAGGCTCTCGAACAGGGCAGTGAACTTCAGGAGCGATGGAAGCAAGCCTTTATAGCTTTTGACGCCGCATATCCCGAGGACGCCAAAGCTTTGCGAAGCGCCATCGCCGGCGAATACGGCACGGAGTGGCTCGACAAACTTCCCAGCTTTGCCGACGACAAGCAGGCCACAAGGCAGGCGAGCAGCAAGGTCATTAATGCGATTGCACCGTACGTTCCGAATCTGATCGGCGGCAGTGCGGATCTTTCTGAGAGCACGCTCACGACGCAGAAGCAGTCGGGCAACTTTTCGACGGATAACCCTTCCGGACGCAACATCTTCTTCGGCGTGCGTGAGCATGCGATGATCGCAGCCGTGAACGGCATCACCCTTCACGGCGGGGCAAGGGGCTATGGTGGCTCCTTCTTCTGCTTTACCGACTACTGCCGCCCCTCCATCCGGCTCGCCGCTTTGATGGAGACGCCTTCGATCTACGTTTTTACCCATGACTCGGTGGGCCTTGGAGAAGATGGACCCACCCACCAGCCAGTCGAGCACCTGACGGCGATGAGGGCCATTCCGAACTTGAACGTCTTCCGCCCTGCGGATGGAAATGAGACGTCAGTGGGGTGGAAGATTGCTATCCAATCTGAGGGGACGCCCACCCTCCTAGTGCTTACGAGACAGGCTCTGCCAACTCTCACGCCGACCGACGTCAAGAACCACCCCGCCGAGAAGGGTGCGTATATTCTTCAGGACGGCTCTGCCGAACCCAAGGTAATTTTGATCGGCACCGGCAGTGAAGTCTCGACCTGCGTGAAAGCGCGCGAGCTACTGGAAGCAAGCGGTGTATCGACTCGAGTAGTCAGTATGCCGAGTTGGCTCCTCTTCGAAAGGCAGTCCAAGGAATATAGGGAAGGAGTGCTGCCCAAGAACGTGAGGAAGGTCTCCGTAGAGGCTGGATCCACGATGGCTTGGCCGCGATATGCCGACCTCCAAGTGGGCATCGATCGCTTTGGGCTCTCTGCGCCCGGCGAAGAGGTGCTGAATGAGTTCGGAATCACCCCTGAGAACGTTGCTGAAGTAGCTCGCTCCCTATAGCCGATTGCAGTTTTCGCCTACGTCGCACAGGCGTGGCCTAAGACGCGTGAACACGAACACAAAATGCTAAGTCAAGACCTTTGAGAGAGCCTCTGCTCGAGAACTGCTCGAGCGAGTGTACAAAGGAGAACAAACAAAATGGCATACGAATATAAAGAGCCGGACGTCGTGGAAACCCATGTCACCCGAGAAACTGTTGTCGACCGAGATTCCGGGTCATCGGGAGCGGTGCTTGGCATCGTGCTTGCAGCCCTTCTCGTCCTCGGACTGATCGGCTACTTCGCTTGGTGGTCACCGCGAGGCGAGTCCTCAACGACGAACGTAAGAGTTGAGACTCCTGCGGACTCTGGACGAGCGCAAGACATTAACGTGACCGCTCCAGATGTCAACGTCACGAGCCCTGACATCAACATCGCGCCCCCGGACATTAACATCAACACGCCTCCACCCTCAACGACGGGCGGCGACAACGGTGCAGGATCCACAGGCACGACGGGTAACGACAACGCTGGTACGACGACCGGCTAATCTTAGTCAACCATCACCCTTTGGGGCTCTCTGACGCGATGTCAGAGAGCCCCTTTCATTTCGGCTGGTCCTATAGAGCAGGCTGGGACCGACCGAACTCCGAGCGGCTCGGTCCAGTCCCATGCATAAGGGGTAGCCATCAGTAGTGATTGCTGCGACCCGCATGGAGAGCAAAGAAATGTTGATTCGAAGAAAAGTGGTGCAAACGGATTCGCCGCCGGTGGTGGTAACCCATCGCCGCGACGTCGTTGTTGAGAGAGACGATACGCCGATCGGACTGATTGCCGCAGTCGCAGGTGTTGTGCTCCTGATCGCGGGCCTAATCGGCTACTACGCGTGGTGGGGACCCAACAACACTCGGACCGAGATTGTGGTTGAACAGCCGATGAGCAACGATGGACGAGCGCAAACGATGAGTGCGCCTATTCCTCCTACGACGATCATTACCCCGCCGCCGGTGATTTACACGCCGCCAGCGAACAACCCAATTATCATCAACCCTCCCGCTCAGCCAGCTCCGAGCAACCCTCCGATTATCATCGAGAGGGAGCGAGAGCGTGAGCCAGAGAGAACCCCTCCGCCAACGGAGACCACCACGGGCGGAACCTCGGGTGAGACAACCAGCGGAGAAAGGACCACGACCGGTCAGTAACTCCTTTAGGGAATGGATAGAGAAGAGGGATCGCGCAGCGTTCCCTCTTCTCTATTTATAGGCTTTCGGGCAGGCGCATCTTCTCCACGAGTAACCTTTGTGTGTGAACCTGATCTTGGGTGTGTCGGGCAGCGTTGCGGCCTATCGGGCCGCCGATTTGGCTCGCGAGTTGATGCGTGCGGGCTTTACTGTTCGCGTTTGCCTGACAGACTCCGCGCAAAAATTCGTGCTTCCTGCGCTTTTTGAAGCTCTCACGGGGCAGCCCTGTCTAAGCGATACGTTCGAAGAGCCTGTTGCGGGTCGGATGGCACACATCGACTGGGCCCGACAAGCCGACGCTATCGTCATCGCTCCCGCGACGGCCAACACACTGAACAAGTTGGCCGCAGGAATCGGCGACGACATGCTCACGACTATCGCCCTTGCGACGACTAAACCACTTGTTGTGGCTCCGGCGATGAACCCGCAGATGTACGCCAATGAGGCAACCCAAGCCTCCCTAAGAATCCTTAGTGAACGAGGAGCGTTGATCATAGAACCTGCGGAAGGGGACGTTGCCTGCGGAGAAAATGGGCAGGGAAAGCTCGCGAGCATCCAGGCCATCGTGGCTGCGGTGCAGGCAGTGGTCGGGCGCTCTCAGATACTGGCGGGTCAGAAGGTGCTCATCACAAGCGGTCCTACCCAAGAGCCCATCGACGATGTACGCTTTCTCTCCAACCGCTCCAGCGGAAAAATGGGTGCCGCTCTTGCTCGTGCCGCACTTCTTCTGGGGGCTGATGTTTGCGTGGTGAGCGGGCCTGTCAAGGCGACGTACCCGCTTCAGGCACAGGTTCAGCGAGTCACCACCGCGCTCGAAATGTTGAAGTGTGCGACCGCTTGGGAGCGGCCCGACATTATCATCGGAGCGGCCGCTGTGGCGGATTACCGGCCCGCGAACCCGAGTCTGGGCAAGCTCCGGCGATCGTCGGAGAACATCCAGATCGAGCTCACGCCGAATCCAGACATCATTGCCGAACTCGCGGCAGCCCACCCTTCAGCCAAGGTGATCGGCTTCGCTGCCGAGCCGAATTCCAGCCTGGAACGGGCGAAGAGCAAGGTGCAGCGGAAAGGGCTCCACGCCATTGCGGTGAACGATGTCAGCCGCATGGGCATCGGTTTCGATGCGGACGCAAACGAGTTGACCCTGCTGTTCGCAGACGGTCGAATCGAGCGCTCGGGACATTTATCCAAGCTCGGTTGCGCACTTTGGCTGCTCGAACTGATTCCCGCGTTTCAATCGCTGCCTCGTTGTACTGAGGCAACCAGGGAGGAGCCTTAACCCGCCAGCCGTGATTTCCAGTAAGCGGCCGTTGCATCCAGGCCGGGATACTCCGTCTTCGAGTTGCCTCCGATACCTCGAATCTCGACCTTCGCCGCGGGAGCATGCTGAGGCTCCGAAAACCACTGGGACAGCTTGGAAGCCATCATCCAACGCAGTTCCGGATCTGGATCATCGAGAAAGCCACTTAGCCTCTTAGCGTCGGCAAACGCCAGCGGCTCATTTAACGGCCTAAGCAAAAATCGGCTGATCCGCGAGTTCTTCGAAGCGGCGAGGGTGTCGATGGTTTGCGCTGTTGTGTACACGTCGTGCTTGAACCATCCAACAACCCTAGAATTGTTGATCGGATCTTCCCAGAAGTAGGGGGCTGGCACGCCGTGCGGAAACGCGTCCGCGTCAGTCGCCGCTTCTCGAACGGCCTTCACGTAGCGATCACTGAAACCGAAATAACCATTGCGATTGAGTGCGCGATAGATGAGCGCCCGGTGGTAAGCGTGCTCTTTAGAGACCGCATCATCAAAGGTTTTCGCAAAGGTGTCGGCAGGTTGTCCAAATGTCCTTTGGCTGTCCGTCGTATTTGGCGGCCGAATCTGGAGCAAGTAGTCTGCAATAGATTCCATGTTCTTCGTGGAGGCGCCAGGAATTGCTGAAGCAAGAGCTGAGAGAAACTGCCATTGGTGATCCCTTGCTGTCGGCAAAAATAGCTGGGTCGTTTCCCAACTGGCGAAACCGAGAAGCTCCTTGAGGTTGGAGCTCGGATAATCAATCCACATGTCTATGTCCTCACCCACTGCAATAGGCCACTTCAGTTGGCCAGCGACTGGCAAAGAAGCTACCAGCAGAACCTGCTTCCCGACTGGAAGTGCAGGTGGCTCCTCTTGCTGCCTTCGCCACGGGACCAGCACCTCGACGACTTCCCCCGGCTGGAATGTCACCGATGAAACGATCTGAACTCGCTCAACGGAGAACTTGGTTCTAATCGGAAAGCACGTGCCCTTGCCTGCCACTGACGTGCAGGGCGCGACAATTTTGTGGGGCCGCCCGTTAACCGTGGTTACGATGAGTTGCTCAAGCTGTTCGGTTCGGGCCGGATCTGCTGGAACTCGCCGATAAGGTATCCCGACCCCTTATCGTTATCGTGCCGGTCGAAAAGAACCGCGTTCCCAAGGAATTTCTGGGGCATCCGGCAAAGCTACTCGTAGTGTGCGTCCAGACAGTAAGGCCGTTCCCTTTGAAATGATGAAATACATGCCCCAAGTTGTTCAGACTGATGCAAGCGGCGCAATCAAAGCCGTGCCGGCAAAGGATCAGACACTAGCGGGCTTTCTCTCCGAAGGGGGCTCTATTTGAATCGTTCCTGTAAGGCGTTGACCATGGTCGAGGTGCTCGTGGTACTCGTAATCACCGCTATTTTGATGGGAATTCTTATTCCTGTCATTGGCAAAGCAAAGAACACTGCCAAGGTGCAGAGTGCTGTCCAGAACTTACGCCAGTTGAGCGTGAACTTGGACTTGTATCGCTCTGATTGGAACGGAAGCGAGACTGCCTTCGACTCCTACTACTCTTTAGGCCTTCCCCCTGTGAACTACGTACGAGGAGAGTTCTCGCGGATCAACGCCGCTATTCTCCCCTCGCCATGCGGCCTGAACACCACTGCTTTCAACACCGCATTTTTTCCTGGTGCCGCAGGTCACGTCAGCCCTGTCTTTGCCACGGGTGATCCTATCCACGGCCCGACGCAGGCTAAAGAATTCAAGGAGCACATTCCCGAGTATCGAGAGAACTCGGTGATGTTCATCGACGTAAATTGCAACGACGAAGGTGTGAAGTTCAATGAGCCCTACACCTTGAAGAGAGGGCTCGCCGTTCTCTTCTCGGGCCAGCTCGTCAACAAATCGGACAAGGGCCATGCCTCAACTCTGCGTTGGTACTCGCAGCCCGCTTCCAAGTAACCAAAACATTCAAGAGGAAACCTGACCACGATTCAACCAAAACACTTCCTTGTTGCTCTCCTATGTGCGTCCTGCCTATCTTATAGTGCGGTAGGCAACGCGCAGCTCCCCCCACCCACGCCCCCTTGCGGTGCCAGCCCCGCTATCCCTGCGCAATGCCCAACGGATGGTGTGGGCAACTGCGTGCCGGTCAACCCCTGCTCGACGGGTGTCCTGGATTTTAATTATTCGGACTGCTGCCACTCCAATCCGAGCACTAGTCTGTGTCGGCAATTATCGTGCAGCTCGCAAGTGTTGCGGAACAACTTGGTCGTTTTTTTGTACATTCGCCGGGGAATCCACAGATCAGGGGGTAACTTGCAACGGTTCAACCTGCGTTTGACCCGTCCGCGCTTGATGTGGTTTGCGTTGCCGCTCTAGGAGCGGCAGCGTACTTCATTTGGATTCGGATGCAGCCCGAGTCCTTTGAACAGGCGGGCAACAACATCATCGAAGCGATTGAAGAAGGCGACGGAACTGGCCTTGCAGCTTATATGGTTAGTGAGGAGCTGGAGTTTACGGGTGCTAATCCCAAGGTGCTCTCTACTTTTTTGCGGAATTTCTATGGGCCACGTCTGAAAGGTTTCAACCGAGATGGTCGGGCGTCTCTTGAACCTGGTGAGTGGGCTACCTATTACTACCAGAGTTTTAAGCATCCAGATGGGCGTACGAACACGGTCAGCGTAGCGCTCAACAGAAATGGTAAGCATGTCATCGTTGCTCCCATTCTTTCTGGATTAGTCTACACTGCTATGCGGACGGAGCTTCCTGCCGGTAAACCACTGCCCAATAGTCGGGAGAAATTTGTATTTATTATCGATACATACGGGCGGCATAAAGCCGCCTTAAGTGCTACAGGATTGCGCGGAATAACCGCCGGTGAGCCCTCTGAATATCTGCACTCTACCTGGGACGAGTATCTCGAGATGTTTAGGGATAAGGTGCGTCAAATAGATGAGCGGCAAGCGCACGCAACGTCTCTAGGAGATTAGGAAACACTTCCTCCACCATCATCATGCAATTAATCCACCCGGTCTGACAGATAGTGCTTACCAGGCCCGAGCCTTAGCCCAGGGCAAGCCCCTCCTCTTGAGCTGCGAGAAGAGCAAGGCCGAGTGATCGTTTCATCGCCAGGAATACGTAAACACTTTTATCGTTTGGCCCTCCGTTCAGTCCAAACCGACGAAAGTGCATCCTTCGGCACCTTTAGAATAAGGTGCGTGACAAAGTATTCCCACATGCGAGTTGAATTGATGCCGGTGTGGCCACGATCAGGTCCGACCTGCATGTCGTATCGTTTGCCGGCAGCTTCCAGTGCCTTAACCAGTTGCAGCGTATTGGCCGGATGCACGTTGTTGTCGGCGGTGCCGTAATACAGCATGAGCTTCCCTTTCAGGTTCTTCACATAGGGCAGCGCGGAACCTTCCTCGTAGCCTTTCTTGTTCTCGTTCTCCCAAGGCAAGCCCATGTAGCGCTCGGTGTAGATCGTGTCGTAATGACGCCAATCCGTCACGCTGGAGCTTGCTGAGGCAACTTGGAACACGGCCGGGTGACGCAGGATTGCTAAAACCGAGGCGTATCCGCCATACGACGTTCCATTGATTGCAACCCGCTTGCCATCGACGTATGGCCGCTTCGCCAACTCACGCACACCAGCGGCTTGGTCATCTATTTCCACGATTCCCAACTTGCCGTAGATCGCGTCTTTGAACGCCTTGCCCCGATTGCTCGTCCCCCGTCCGTCGAACCATGCGACTAGGAAGCCCATCTCGGTGATCGGGTTGGGCGTCTGGAAGGACTCAGCCCCGCCGCCACTCTCCGGTCCCCCATAGACATTCACGATCAGCGGATATTTCTTGGAGGAATCGAAGTCGCTCGGGAACTGTAGCGTGCCGTAGCAAAGCGTCTTGCCGTCCGCCGCCGTAAACGTTACGCGCTCAGTCGGCTTGAGTCCCAACTCGTTGAATTTCGTCAGATCGCTCCTCTCCAATACCGCCACCAGCGAGCCATCATCTTTCCGCAGATAAGTCGTTGGAGCCTCCGAAACGGTTTGAGCCACGTCCACGAAGTGCTTTGCATCGGGAGCAATCGTAACGTTGTGGCTAAACTGCGGATCGGTCAGGCGTTTCTCGTTTTTGCCGTTCAGTCCCACCCGATGAAGTTGCTGAAGCAGCGGATTGGGGCTGCTCCGCGCCGAATACCAAACCTGCCCCGCCTTCTCGTCCACCTTTAGGACGTTAACGGAATCGAAGCTGTGCTGGGTCAAAGTATGGAGCAGCTTGCCGCTGAGATCGTAGAGGTAAAAATTCTTGTAGCCGTTCCTTTCGCTCGACCAAATGAACCGCTTCTTGTCCTCGAGAAGCGTCATCACCGGGTGGTTTTCGGCCCAACTCTGCGGCTGCTCTTCTCGCACGATGGTCCGGCATTTCGCAGTCGCGATGTCTACCGCACAAAGCTCCATGACGTTCTGCTTGCGGTTCGTCCGATTGAAGAAGAGCTCCTTGCCGTTAGGTGACCAGCGCACGGCATACACGTATTCGCCAAGCTCCGGCTTATCGAACTTGGTGTCGATGATGCTCGTCTTTTTCGAGGCGACATCGTAGACCATCAGGACCACAATCGGGTTTGCTGCTCCCGCCTTCGGATAGGCCTCCACGTCTAAGGTGTCCTGAAAATCAACCTGATTCATGGCGAGGAAATAGTCTTTTACGGGAGTCTCATCGAACTTGTAAAAGGCCAGCGTCTTGCCGTCAGGCGACCACCACATGGCCTCGCGAACGCCGAGCTCTTCGCCATAAACCCAGCTCGCTACGCCGAACTTTAAGCGCTTCTCCTTGCTTCCTTCGGTGGTTACGGCCAGCTCGTTCTTGACATCGGCGTCGCTGATATAGACGTTGTTGTCCCGGCTGACCGCCTTCAGATTTTCGTCATCCGTTATGGCAACGGAGAATTGCCGCCCCCGCTCTGGGTTCCCGCGATTCCGCGATCGTCCCTGCCCATCTCCCGATGCCTTGGCTTCCGCGACTTGGCCGGTAGCGACGTCGTAGCGGAAAGTCTTGCTGTCCTTTAAATAGGTGAACCCCTTCGAGTCCTCGGCCCAACTCGCAGTGAGCTGGCCGCGCTTAACAGAACCAGCAATTTCTCGGCGTAGCTTCTCGTAACGGTCGTATCGTGGCATTTCCTGAAGGGTTTCTTGCGCGTAGGCGCCGGCGACTGTAGCCAAAAAGAGGATAGGGAAGACGCGGCGAAGCATGGTTTACATCATAGCAAGGCTGGGCATCCATAGTTCAGTCAAAGCGATTCCAGAGATCCCTACCTTATTCGAAGTTGAGTAGGATCGGCTTGATCCAGCTCGCGCAGGGCCGCCAGCCTCTCGCTTCCCACCCACTCCGGCTCCCGCATGCGCGCGGTCTGGTCTTGGATAGCTCCGACAATCTCATTGATCAGAGAAGACTTATCTTGAATCGCCTTCCAGTCGGACGCTGACATCTCGTCGTGGCGGAGCACCGAAACGGCGGCTAAGAAACATGCGTTTAAGCTCTTTCGCAAGCTACTCGAAGCTTCTACGGTCGTAAGAGGATCGAGGGTGCTCAGTCGGGCGACCGCACAGTTGTGCGCTTCGACGGCATTCTCTAAGGCAATTAGCACCTGGCTTGGAAGGCGCTTCTGCAGGTTGCTGTCCCCTGCCACCCCCTTCAGCTTCCGCAAGGAAGCATAAACCAGCTCATCAGCCTTGTCCTCCTGACTCTGGGGCTTGAAGCGACTTCGCATGAGGGTGGTGAAAGCGAACATGAGCGCGCCCGCAATCGCGGGTCCCAGGCAGGCGAGTTCGAACCCAATGGCGAGCACAACCGACACGATTCCGAATCCCCACCAGCCTGCCGGTCCGATCCAGGTCGGCACGTAGTGAGGGTAGGGCTCCGCCGAGCGCAAATACGCCTTCAGCAGCGGAATATCGGGGTTCTGTTTCTTCTTACTCAATCTCCCCTCTATCGTACAAGACGTTCGCTCCGCTCGTTGCAGCGGTACCCTTTGTGCGATGCGCTTCGACATCGGCTTCTTAGGTGGCGGACAACTCGCCCGCATGTCAATCCAGGCTGCGCAACGTATGGGATACACGTGCCTGTCCCTCGACGCAGGGACCGACACTCCGTCTTCTCAAATTGCGTCGTCGATTGTGGGCTCTCTCGACGACGTGGACAGAATCGCGGAAATTTTCCGTTCCTGCATGCGAGTCACTCTCGAGAACGAATTCATCCCGGCCGAAGCGATCCGGCAAGGATTGCTCAGGGCAGGTCGAACCGAAGATGCGTTACTGCCAGGGCTCCACGCCTTGGCCACCATTCAAGACAAGCTCTTGCAGCGGCAAGCGCTGCGATCTGTTGGTGTGCCGTCGCCGAAAGCTGTCCCGATCACTAGCGCCGAGCAGGCCATTCGCGAAGTAGGGATGCCGATGGTGTTGAAGGCACGCTTTGGAGGTTACGACGGTAAAGGCACCCGTTACGCCCGAACACGTGAAGAAATAGAGGGCCATAGCGAGCTATGGGGGAACGGGAAATGGTTGGCGGAGGAGTTGGTTCCGTTCCGACGCGAACTTGCGGTTATGGTTTTCGCCTCAGATCGAGAAACCGGCTGCTTCCCAACTATGGAGACAGTTCAGTCAAACCACGTCTGCGACTTGGTGTTTCCCTGCGATGCGAAGGGTTCTGACATTGCGATTGCCGCAGTGGAAGCGATTCAGGGCAAGGGGCTCTTTGGAGTAGAACTGTTCGAGATGGAAGGCGGCGAGATTCTTGTAAACGAGATCGCCCCGAGACCTCATAACTCTGGCCATTACACACTGGACTGGGGTGGCGTCAGCCAGTTTGAGCAGCACATCCGGCTCGTTATGGGTTTGCCAATGGGAGAGGTGCTCGGCCTGCCCGTCTGCATGGCGAATCTACTGGGACAAGAAGGTTCCGGCGACTTTCGGAGCGCAATGGACACCGCTCTTGAAGACGCCACCGCTCACTTCCATTGGTACGGCAAAGCCGAGTCGAGAACTGGCCGCAAAATGGGGCATCTCAACTTCAGAGCCCACGAAGGAGAGAGCGTCGAGTCTCTCACCGAACGGTCGCGAGAGACCCGGGAACGCTTTTATGCGAGTTGGACCGGTTGATCTTTATTGTGTCAGAGCGTTATAAACCACTCGTGCATTCGGGTGTCGTCGGTCAACTCAGGATGGAAGGCCGTTCCGATCAGGTTATTTGATCTGACTGCGACAATCTTGTCGCCGTAGCGGGCAAGTACGTCGACTCCTGGCCCAACCCTCGTGACAATCGGCGCCCGGATGAAGACTCCTAGAACGGGAGTGTTCATGCCATGGACTTGGAGTTCGTCTTCAAAGCTGTGGACTTGGGCTCCGAAGGCATTCCGCTGAACGGTAATGTCGAGCAGGTTCAGCGTGTATTGGCTTCTCCCCTCGACTTCTCTTGCCATCATGATCAAGCCCATGCAGGTGCCCCAAACGGGCATTCCCGTTTGCGCCTTGGCCCTAACCGCTTCCCCAAGTCCGTAGCGTTCCATAAGGAGGCCCACGGTGGTGCTTTCGCCACCAGGGATGATGATCCGATCTACCGCCTCAAGTTCCTCGGGTGAGCGGATTTCTGAGGCCGAAGTTCCTAGCGATTGCAACGCTTTCAGGTGCTTTTCAAAGTCGCCCTGGAGAGCGATGACGCCGACGTTCATCATTTAGGAGTTTACCGAGAGGGATTGGGGGTGAAGGGGGTGAAGGTCATTTGGCCCCCTTTCTCCAAAGATCTAAAAATTCACCGCTTCACCCCCCTCACCCCCCTCATCTCCCTGCACCCCATTCATCCCCTCATCTCCACCTCCTCCCCATGTAGAATTCTCGCGTGATCGACATCATTGGTGCTGCTTTTGACCTTTGCGGGCTTTGGGAGGGGAGCCGGCTGGGGCCGGCGGCCATTCGATTGGCAGGTCTTCAGCGAACGCTTGCGGCAATGGGTTATCAGGTCAACGACCTCGGCGACATTGCTTATCAGGATCTGCCTGCGAAAGAAGAGGGCTTGACGAATTTTGACTCGCTGCTGGTTTGCGTTCAAGAATTGAGACGCCGCACGCTTTCGAGTCTGCAGCAAGAGCGCTTGCCTCTGATACTGGGTGGCGATCATGCGCTGGTAGTGGGGGGAATCAGTGCGGCGCTAGAACATTACGGTGACGGCGTGGGACTCCTTTGGATCGACGCCCATGCGGATATCAATACGCCCGGAACGTCTTCAACCGGGAATCTTCACGGGATGCCTTTGGCTGCTCTCGCTGGCTTGCCTAGCGGCGTGGAGGGGATTCGGGACGAACAGTGGAAGCAGCTTTTGACGGCTTTGGAGCCTGGACCGCGGCTGGCGACGGAGCGAATCGCTTGGTACGGGATTCGTGACGTGGACAACGCGGAAAGACCGCGGTTAAAGGGTCTCGCAATTACCATGCACGAGATCGACCGATATGGGATTGTGCAAACGATGGAGCGGTTCGACCGGTGGCTTCGGGAGAATGGGACGACTCATTTGTGGGTGTCTTTCGATGTTGACGCGCTAGACCCGGTACTCGCGCCGGGGACCGGCACCGGCGTTCGTGGCGGGTTGAGTTATCGAGAGGCGCACTTGATGGCGGAGTTGATGTGGGAAGCTACGCAGGCTCCTGGCTGCCCTTACCGGCTAGCCGGTTTGGACGTGGTGGAGACAAATCCACTGCGCGACACGAACAACGCCACGGCGCTGATGGCAGTCGAATGGATCTCCTCGCTTTTAGGCAAGACGATTGTTTAGCACCTTTTGCACGAGTAGCTAACTGTGTTATAAAGAAGTGTTATGACGTCTCGTGCAGTCCTGCCTGCCATTCTATTGGCCCTCTCCACGCTCACGGGTTGCCTTTTCGCGCAAGGGCAAACGGCTACGCAGGAACAAGCACCTCCAAAATTCGCGAACGATCGTTTTCTGGACGAACATTGGCGCAAGCACGGCTTGAATCCAGAAGAATTCCGCCCAGCCCTCAGCCGCGAGGAATATCTGAAAGCCGCGCAGCAGTTCTTCGCTCTCAAGCGATCGGAGGTGGAGATCAAGGAGCGGCAGAACGCAGATGTGCTCCGCTACCGAATTTCGACGAACGAGTTCGGCGTTCTGAGTTCTCGCAAAGTGATTCGCACGTATTTCCGACCGGATAGCGGCATCCGCTACTGGAATCGACAGTAGCGCTCCGTTGCATTATCGACGGCCGCGAGAGGGGAATATACGCTTCAAGATAGGCGAGAGTCACGAGCCTTTCTGATAAATGCGATCTTTTTAGCAAGTTCCACACCTAATATGATATTTCCTTTACAATGAGACTGACCCTAAAGGAGTCTGATGGAAAAACAGGAAATAGAAGCTAGGATTAGTGAACTCGCACGCGTGCGGAGGGAGACCGCATGGTGGAGGATCGGCGGCATGGTGGCATCGCTGATCATCGTGGGAGTCAGTCTCTCGCTGCTCGCCTCATCGGTGCGCGCCCTCGCACAGAAGGGGGCGCCCCAGGATTTGTATATATCTGAACTTCAGCAGGGACTGAATAAGGATTTTGTGCCCCGTCTGCAGGAAGTAGCGAGTCGCACCATAACGGAAATGCAGCCGCTCGTTCAAGCCGAGTTTCAGAATCTGAACACCCGAGTGCCAGAACTGACCGAGGCATCCCTTAAGGAAGTGGAAATCCTTCAAACGAGCATCCCTAAGCGGAGCGAAAAGGTGCTGGACGAGACCTTTGGCGCAGCCCTGCGATCGCAGGAGCCAAAGATCCGCGAGATGTTTCCTTCGGTAAAGGAGGAACAGGTCACCGCGCTGATGACAAGCCTTGGCGAGATGGCCACCGTGCGGGGATCGAAAGTTGCAGACGAGCTTCTCTTGCCGCACACCAACCGCATGCGCAGCATCGTCAACGGACTCCAGAAAATCACTTCCACGGAGAAGCCGATCGCGGGTGATGCAGCAGATTGGCAGATGGGACTATTGGTACTGGACCTGCTGCGTGAAGATCTTCGTGATCTCGAACCCAAGACGGTTGTCGTAAAACCTGCAACGGGCGACAAGGTAAAGAAACCATGAGCGAATTCTCAGAACCAATTGAAACAAACGAAAGCGGCGAAGGGGTCGCAGAAACCTTCATTGATCAGGAATTGGTCAAGGGCCGCACACACCTGATGCGCACCCGCATCGTGGTCGTTGCCGGGGTCGCGGTGCTTGGGCTGTACATGGCGTTCGTCACTAACGGCTTCCGCGAGAATTTGCACCCTCGGGCCGCCGCGGTCTTCACTTCGACAATGGTCAACCAACGGATGGACGAGGCCGAGCCGCAATTTGCTGAGTTCATCCGCACGAAGGTTCCCGAGACCATTCGGGGCGCTCCCGACTACGCTTTGGCGAAGCTTCCTGAATATCGGGCCGCAATCGAAGAACGCGTCGAGGAGGATCTTCGGAGCCACGCAAAGGCGACTTCGGTAAAGCTGAGCGAAGAACTTGGTGTCTTCCTGACTGCCCACAAGGATCAGGTGGAGGGAATGCTTCTGGAACCGGATAAACCCGCCGCCGCCGACGCGATGGGCGAAGGTCTGGAGGAGCGCTTCCGAACCTATCTCGCCGAGCAACCCATTGGTGCCGACACGATCAAATCGCGTCTCGACAACACCCTGAAGGCTCTTAACGATGTGGAGCGCCGTATCGCGCGCCTAGCTGCGAACAAGGGACTAACCCCGATGGAGCAAAAGACCCGCCGCGCCATCGCCAATTTGATGCGGCGCATCGATGCGGCAAAGGAGGCCAGCCCTCACCAGGTGCTCGACCCGACAAAGATTACGGCGGCGGTCAAGGGACTCGGCGGCTAGAGACCGAGAACTCGTTGAAGTTGGTCGTTCAAACAACAAGAACCCTCCAGAAATTGTCTGGAGGGTTCTTTGAGTGGGTGAACCTACGAAAGGCCGACTCTAGCCTGGGCGACGACGGCGCTGAATGCGGCCGGGTCGGCGATGGCTAGTTCGCTGAGCATCTTTCGGTTGATTTGGATGCCTTGCGAGTTGATGCCGTGGATGAGCTGGCTGTATTTGATGTCGTTCTGCGAGCAGGCGGCAGTGATACGAGCGATCCAGAGGCGGCGAAAGTCGCGCTTCTTGGCTCGGCGGTCTCGGAACGCGTATTGGCCCGATTTCATCACCTGCTCGTGAGCACGGCTGAAAACGTTCTTCTTACGGCCCCAATAACCGGTGGCCTTCTCGATGATCTTTTTGTGGCGCTTGTGGCGCATTAACCCGCGTTTGACGCGTGCCATGGTATGTGTTCTCCTTTGTTGTTACCGGGTCCCGGCCGAACGTGGCGGTAGCGGTAGAGAGTCGGGAAACTTTCCGAGCTACGAGTTTGGAAACTCGTAGCTCAAAAGGCTTCCTTACATAACGAGCAGACGCTTAACTCGCTTCTGCTCGCCTCGAAACAGCACCGGTTCCTGGTCGAGGCGTCGTTTTCTCGACGCGCTCTTGTGCAGGAACTGGTGGCTGTTGTACGCCTTGCGTCTCGTGATCTTCCCGGTTCCGGTGATCTTGAAGCGCTTGGACGCTGATTTGTTCGTTCTAATCTTTGGCATCTTTTCTACTCTGCCGAAAATCCCGCACCGCTCTTCGCGATCCGGGGACTGATGACTATACCTTTTCGGCGGCTAAATCTGCCGTCGGCTCAGCGCTCACCGGTTCAGCGCTCACCGGTTCGGGGGCCACCGGTTCAGGGGTCACCGATTCAGGGGTCGTCTCTTCGGTAGCAACCGGTTGCTCTGCCACGACTTCAGATGCTTTCTCTGCCCGCTTCTTGGGCTCAGGTGCCACTGCCGCGCTTGTCAGCTTGCTCTGATCCTTGGCGTCCTTCTTTTTGGCCGCGACGCCAGGTTTGGGATTCAACACCATGATCATGAGGCGTCCGTCCAAAGTCGGCGTTCTTTCTACGGTCGCATATTCCACGCACATTTCGGCAAACATGTCGAGCTTCTTGCGTCCCAGTTCAGGGTGCGTGATTTCTCGCGCTTTGAACATACAGGTGATCTTGACCTTGTGACCGTCCTCGATAAACCCGATGGCCTTTTTGACCTGAAACGCGAGGTCGTGCTCTGCGATTCGGGGGCTGATCTTGATGCCCTTGACTTCGAGCTGCTTGCTCTTCTTGTCCTTGCCCTGCTTGCCCTCAAGGTACTTGTGCTTGCCGTAGTCGATGATCTTCGCGACGGGCGGATTCGCCGCCGAGGAGACCAGAACAAGGTCGAGGCCTTCTTCTTTGGCTAGCTGCAGCGCCTGACGGCTCTGCATGATTCCGAGTTGCTCGCCTTCGGAGCCAACGATGCGGAGATCGCGGTATTTGAGAACTCTCTGATTTATTTCGGGGCCCGGTTCCGGGCGGGGCGGTCGTCTAAAGCCTGCTATGTTCGTTCACCTCTGGTTGCCATAAGTCTATGGATGCTCAAGTATAGCTTGGGAGCGTTTCTCTGCCAAGTCTTTGAAGAGCATGGTTCCTACGGAATTGGGACGGGAAGCGTCGCCGCCGGTTCCGTCCACTGGTCAAATAAAGAAGCCGAGCGTCCATGGCACGATGGCCACAGACACTCGGCATTCAAGCCTCTTCGGCTAACCGCTGTCGGAGGTTTCGTCTTCGGTCGGAGTCTCGGATGACTCGTCGGCACCGGTGTCTTCAGTGGCCTCAGGCTCGGCTGTGGCCTCCTCACGAGATCTTAAGCTGAAGAGGGTCGCGTCGCCGCTGCTCATCAGTTCAATTCCGTTCGGAAGCGTCACGTCGCTTGCTTCGATGTGGTGCCCAGGCTCGAGGCCCGTGACATCGACTTCTAGGTGGTCGGGCATGTCGGCCAGTCGCCCTCGAAGCTTCACGTGATCAGTGACCGCCATCAGCATGAGGTCCTCAGTGGCCATTGCGGCGGGTTCACCGATTGCCACCACGGGAACGTCCATCTTGACTTGATCGTCTTCAGAGACCTCCTGGAGGGTCACGTGGATGAGCTGATGCTTGAGCGCATCTTGTTCGATGTGCTTGACGATGGCCTTTCGCGGGGTGGCCTCGCCCTCAATTTGAATGTTAAGGCGACCCAGCCCATCCGCATTGTTCATGGCGCGTCGGAGCGCATCGGTGGGAGCCTGGATCAGCATTGTTTCGTGGGATCGTTCGACGAGCGCCATGGGAAGCATTCCTTCTCTTCGAAGTTGCTTTGGCTTACTCGTGCTCCGCGACCGTCGCTGCACGGTAAAAATGGACATGTTTTCTCTCCTGAAGTTTATTGCAATGGAATGCAAACAGTTGGACCCGGCAAGGCCCGAATGTGTTCGTGCTCTTGAATCCACCCGCTAGGGTACCCTTGCACCTAGAAAGCTTATGAGAGTCCGCAACAAAGAGCTACGACAGCAACGACAGCGAAAGGAAAAGGCCCAGAAGGCTGATTTGAAGGCGATCCGTGCCGCCCAGCCTGAAAAGAAGGCTGCCGCACCCAAACCCGCAGCGAAGGCCCCGGTAAAGAAGGCCACCGCGGCAAAGCCGATGGCTGAGAAAAAGCCAGCGACCCCGAAGCCGAAGAAGGCCGCAGAACCTAGCGACGCCGCCTAACCCCTCCCGCATGAAGTGTTTAGTGAGTCCGGTGACGCATTTGCGTCCCGGGCTCATTTGCGTCTTGCTTTTTGTGGGTGTTCAGCCCTACAGTGGCCCGGCTCACGCGCAACGGGAAGTTGTAAGAAGGTCACCACGTCAAAACTTGGTCTTGGCTGGTGCGCGTCGGCAACTCTCCAAACCAGCCATTTACACCGTCGGCTACTTTAAGCTGAGGTATCCCGGTGGCGATTTACCCCCAGACAAGGGCGTGTGCACCGACGTGGTCATCCGCGCACTCCGCCATGCCGGCCTCGATTTACAGAAGCTGATCCATGAGGACATGAAGCGACGGTTCGCGACCTACCCCAGGCGGGAGAGATCAACTGACGCGAACATCGACCATCGCAGAGTCCCGAATCAGATCCACTGGCTGAAGAAGTACGCAAAGACTTTGCCGCTGGAGTCGGATTGGCAGGCGGGAGATCTCATCTTTTGGAAGCTTCCTGGCGGTCTCGATCATTGCGGAGTGATCTCAGATCGGCAAAACGCAAAAGGCCAACCGCTCGTCATTCACAACATCTGGCAAACAGCAGAGGAAGATGTGTTCAGCAAGTGGCGCGTTGTCACACATTTCCGTATTTCGCCCCCTGAAGCTAGGCGTTGAGCGAATTACTAGTATTTCTACTAGGGTGCGGACTGATTGTTCGTGGAAATAGCCTCCCGTAAGGTTGAAAGACCAAAGGTTTAGGGGATTAGACAAAATGAACACACTCCGCAATAGAAAGGGTTTCACGCTCGTTGAAATCATGATCGTCGTTCTCATCATCGGCATTCTCATGGCAATCGCCGTGCCGAACTTCATCAGCGCACGTTCGAACTCGCAGAAGAACACCTGCCTCAGCAACCTGAAGCAGATCGAGTCCGCCAAAGAGCAGTGGGCGATGGTCAACAAGAAGGGCGCAACCGACAGCCCGACCAGCGTCGAACTGGTTGGCGATGCCACGACCGGCTTCCTGAAGGCTTACCCAACGTGCCCAACCGGCGGCACGTACACGATCGGCGACATGTCGACTCGACCTGTCTGCAGCAAGTCAGCTGACGGTCACGTACTCGGCTAAAGAGCGAGCGCAGTCATTCCAGAGACCGGTCCCTTTGCGGGACCGGTCTTTTGCTATCCGCTTACTGAGCGAGAGCAAGGCAGTAAGGCTAGACATCGAAATCCGCAAACACGAAGGTGTGGTCTGAGGGCTTGTCCCTGCCGCGGGCGGCGCGATCGATGAGGCAGTCGTCGCAGGTTTCCGACATCGGAGCGGTAGCGTAGATGTGATCGATCCGCCATCCGAAGTTCTTTGCATACGCCGTGATGATCACGAAGTCCCAATAGGTAAAGTGCCCCGGCTCCGGGTGGTGATCGAGGAACACGTCCCTCAGCCCGAACTCGAGGATTCGCTGGAGCCGCTTGAACTCCTCCGGGTGGTGTCCTACTTGGCCAAAAAAGCGCTTCGGGTTATAGACATCTTCGGTTCTCGGGGCGACGTTGATGTCTCCCAGCCAGACCAGCTTCTGCTCAGGCTTGAAGTTTTCTCGAAGGTATCGGTCGAACCGTTCAAGCCATCGCAGCTTGTACTCGAACTTGTCCGAGGTGATCGAACTGCCGTTCGGCACATAGGTGTTGATGATGGTGACTTCGTCGATCTCGCACGTGAGAATGCGGCAATCTTGCGGAAACAACTCATCTTGAAAGCCATATCGAACGTTCGAGATCGGAGCTCGGCTAAGGATGGCGACGCCGTTCCATGCCTTTTGGCCGTGCAGGGCCACTTCATAGCCAAGCTCCTCGAACTCCGCGCGAGGAAACTTGAAGTCCTCCACCTTTGTCTCTTGGATGGCAAGCACGTCGGGCTCGTACTCAGCGATCCAATCCAAGATTAAGGGCATTCGCGGACGAATCCCGGCCGCGTTGTAGGTGGCAATCCTCACCTGTCGAGTCTATCGCACACGTTCAAAAGGTTTTTCAAAACACCGGAACCTACGAGCCCACACACCCTGTATAGACTGTGAGTCGGAAAGGAACTAACAGCCCCTAGCCGCACGTAGGATGTAGTGTACAGTACAGTCTTTTGACGATTAAGGCGCTTCTGCAGCGAGAGCTGATGGAAGGCCGTAACCTACTACGGTAGGAAGTGGCATCGGCTGCAGGGCGTAAGCAACTCTGCAGCCTTTTTCTTGGGCTAGGCACCGGTGGCCGAGAAGTCTTCGACCTCGTCTTCGGTGCGGGTGATCTGGTGCGGACTCATAGTGTTTAGGACACCTTGTTCCTTGCGTCTTTCGATCCTCTCTTGAAGAGATCGCATCGCGGTCAGGATATGGTTGAGCGCATCTTCATTTTCAGCACAGGCGAGAGGGCCGTCCTGATATTCCTCTAGGCGCGCGGCAGCAACCTGTAAAACCTGTTCGACTCTGCAGCCGTTGATTCCAACCTGGGACGGAAACCCTTTCTGAAACACGACTCGGATGAAGTCGGTTTCCATGATTTCGCCACCCTCGTTACTTGGAGTGATCATCGCATCGGAACTCATCATCAATTTCCCCCTTTATATAATCATGCCCGAAAACGTTACGGCACTTCGCTCAAAAAGCGAAGTGCCGTGCGTGCCTGTATTAAGAAATACGGTTAAACGTTGTGCCGTATATCCACGACGGGCGGTTTCTCTACAACGACTGATTCCTCGACGTAGGTTCGCCCTGCTTCTTCCGCATAAAGGATGGAGCCGTCCACCACGCGTACGAGTCTTCGAGAACCCGTGGGGTCGGTTACGTATCCTTCCGTCACCATGCCCGACACCGGGTCGGTAGAAGTGGCAACGATATCCGCCATAGTGAACCCTGCGGGGGAAACGGGTTCGACGACCTGAGCCTGATCCGCATAGAAAACGGCTCCGCTCACGGTGGAGACGGGTCTCTCGACTCCGGTCATGGGGTCGAGGGCAACGCCTTCTCGCATCGCACCGGTTATAGGATCGACGATGGTCGGCTCAATGTCTATCGCGCCGACGGGGGCAGTTACCACGCCAGGAACCGACGGAGCGGTGCCAAGAGTCGTGCGACTCGCAGGCACTTCGACCATTCTGGCCTGTGTGGCTTCTGGAGTCACGACTTCACCTTCAGCTACTCGATCCATGTGTCCCATAAGGGATTCCTCGCCGCCGACCATATGGATATTGGAAGCGCCGTACTTGGCGAGAATCTGTTCGGTTTCGATGCCATCGAGCTTTCCGGTTGGAATGTTGATGGACAAGACCGACCCACCCGTGGAGAGCGCGTCCGAATAGTGGCTCACGTAAGTCTCACCGACGCCTTGGTCCTTGAGAAAGCCCGCAACGCCTCCGGCGGCGGCACCTGCAGCGGCTGAGCCCAAGGTCCCGGCAAGCGCCGTAGCCAAAGCTCCGCCTCCAAGCACAATTCCCACTCCGGGAATGAGCAGGGCCCCAAGGGCCGCGAGGGCACCCACCCCCAGGCCAATTACGGAACCCTTCACCGCGCCGTACGCGGCGTCTCCTGCGGTGGTGGTCGAGATGCCCGTCTTGGCCGCACTTTCAGCGGCGATGTCGTGGGTTGGATGGGGCGAAAAGGAACCCGAATGAGACTCGCCAGCCAGCATCGCCAAATCTTCCGAGATCGCGCCGTGGTCGAGTAGGGCCCCAGCCGCTTTCTCGGCATCTGCTAGGGAAACGAATGAAGCATAAAGTGTTGCCATAAAATCTGTGTCGATTCCTTTCTTGGTAAGCAGGCGTAATCGCCTAATGTATGGAAGTTGAAAGGGCAGTCTTTGTTCCGATAGAACTTCCAAGTCGGGCGCTCCAAGGCGATCCCATCAGGAGGGGGTCTCAATGAGTGCATTTCTCGATCGCGTGGGAAGGAGGACACGAAGTTTCTCCATGGTTTCATCAAGGCGCTCTTGGTGCTCTTGGTGCCTTCCCCGCCAGCCTCTTGCGATGCCAAAAATCAATCCGAAAGCTCCAGAGATATGGGCTGTATGTTGGCCGTCATAATCTAGACAGATGTCTTCTGGTATCGAACTTGATCTTGACTCCTTAAATCCTGAGCAGCGGGACGCGGTTCTGCATCCCAGCGGACCGCTCCTGATCTTTGCGGGAGCTGGATCTGGGAAGACTCGAGTGATCACGGTGCGCATCGCGAGGCTGTTACAGCAGGGCGTGCCCGGATCGCGCATTCTTGCGGTCACCTTTACCAACAAGTCAGCCCGCGAGATGAAGGAACGGGTGGAGCGTCAAATTGGGCAGCCTGTGGGCGCCATGTGGATTGGAACCTTCCACGCTCTTTGCTCACGAATGCTGCGAATAGATGGAAAGCACATTGGAATGGATCCGAACTTCGTGATCTACGACGACGCCGATCAGCTCTCATTGATTCGCGAGGTCTTCAAAGCAAAAAATATCGACGACAAGTCGATTCAGCCCCGGGGCGTTCTGAATGAAATCAGCTCGGCGAAGGAAAAACTGTTGACCCCGGAACAGTATTCTGACCGAGTCACTGGGTTCTTCGAGCGAATCTGCTCGGATGTTTACAAGTCTTACAACGCCTTGCTCAGGAAGGCGAACGCCCTAGATTTCGACGATATTTTGTATTACGCCAATCGCCTCCTGGAGCAGCGGGAGGATGTGCGCCAGAAGTATCAGGATCGCTTTTTGCACATCATGGTCGACGAATATCAGGACGTCAACTTTGCCCAGTACAACATCGTGCACATGCTGGCGGCGAAGCATCGGAACGTGGTGGTTGTTGGCGACGACGACCAGTCGATTTATGCGTGGCGTGGAGCGGATGTGTCGCTGATCCTGAAGTTTTCCTCCGACTATCCAGATGCGAAGGTTGTCAAGCTCGAGCGAAATTATCGAAGCACGAAGACGATCTTGGCGGCAGCTAATCAAGTCATCAAGCAAAACCGGGGGCGGGCGAACAAGGAGCTTTGGACGGATAACGCTGAAGGCGCGGCCATCACGCTCACCCAGGCAGGCACCGAGCAGGATGAAGGCATGATGATCGCCGACCGCATTCAGCGAGAAGTTCGAAATGCCCGCAGAACCCACGGCGAGTTTGCGATTCTGTATCGGACGAATGCCCAATCACGCGCCTTGGAAGAGGCGTTTGTGACGATGCGGATCCCGCATATTTTGCTCGGGGGCCAGCGGTTTTATGATCGCAAGGAGATCAAAGACATGATTTCCTACCTGCGCCTATCTTTCAACACTCGAGACGACACCGCTTTTCGGCGGACCGTGAACACCCCAACCAGGGGGATCGGCAATAACGCGATGGCGGCCATCGCAGCAAAGGCGGCGGAGCGGGATGAATCGCTCTGGGACGCGATTCAGGATCAGGAGCTTCAATCGAGCATGCAGAAGAAGGCGGCCTCTTCACTGCGCAACTTTATCGGCATGATCACCGACGCCCAGGATCTTGTTGAAAAGGGACCCGTGACGCCAGCGCTCAAGCACCTCATGTCGGCCAGCGGTTACATCGACATGCTCAAAGCCGAGCATTCGCAAGAAGCCATGAGCCGCCTCGAGAACTTGCAGGAATTGATCAGCGTGACAATGCAGTACGACAGCACGAGCGAGGAACCATCGCTTTCGGGCTTCCTCGAAAGCGTCTCGCTCGTTGCCGACGTGGATGCGCTGGGAGAGGGCGGAGAGGCCGTTACGTTGATGACCTTGCACTCCGCGAAGGGCCTTGAATTCCCGGTGGTCTTCTTAGCGGGATTGGAGGAGGGAGTCTTCCCGCACTCCCGATCGCTCACCTCCGACTCCGAGCTCGAGGAGGAGCGGCGGTTGTGTTACGTCGGCATGACCCGCGCGAAAGAGGAGCTGCATCTCATGCACGCTCAGCGGCGGTCGATGTTTGGGACCCCGAATTTTAATCGGCGGTCGCGGTTCCTCGACGATATTCCCGACCGGTTGCTGGACACCCTGAACATGGGCGGCTATCACCAGGCGCAGTCCCCAGCAAGGTCGGTGCAGCAGGAGCGATCCGGGACGTATACGGTGGTCGAGAAGAAGGTCGAAGCGCCCAAGACCGCCTGGAAAGCCCCCTTCGAGATCGGCCAGCGCGTCCAGCACGCCAAGTTCGGCATCGGCGTAGTCATCTCCTGCAACCCCATGCGCGACGACGTAGAAGTCACCGTAGCCTTCCCGGGCGTCACCGGCGTCAAGAAAATGGCGCAACGGTTTGCGAAATTGGAAGCGTTAAAGACGTAGGCGGGCTTTTTGAAGGTCAGAACTCGGTGGATGAAATTACTTGTAGCACTCGTCGTGAGTTCCTACGCAGTACAAGTGCCAATCTTTATATCCGTGCTCGTCGGCCACATTGCTGCTCTCCTGCCCCATCGAAATGAGAGACAGTTGATTTCGGTTTTCCGAATCTATTGAAAGCGCCTTACCGCTTTTAAAACGTGCACGAACTTCATGCCACTGGAATAGAAAGTCCGTGCTCTTTACCTTGACAAGTCCTTCTCTTGGAACCCTGACCACGTAATTGCCATCGAGCAGTGGGACCTCCGGAGCCTCAGCATCCACCACGAGCTTGATTTGACCGCGAAAGTTGTCCGGCAGGATGTACAGGACTGGAGGGCCCGTTCCGCTGCATTGAATAGTCGATCCCATCCAGATGAAAACCCCCATCATCAAAGCCGCGAGGGTGACCTGTAGAGCCACGTTCGACTTGGATCCAATCTGCACCACAGCCCATTATGAACACGGTTAGACAGACCCCTATATCTCATGCAGCGAACTCTTCTAGCGCGCGATTGGGTGAGGGTTGGGTGCAGCGTGGGACAAAGGGCACGATGTAGCCGCAGGATGATTCGTGCCTGCGTCGGGCCTTCCTCCTCCTGATACTCGCCGCGCAGGCCGTCGCCTTCCCCGGCGTCACCGGCGAGAAGAAGATGGCGCAGCGGTATGCGAAGCTGGAAGCGCTGAAGGCGTAGCGGTCTTGGACTCCGAAGGAGTCACAGAACTTAGCCCCGGGTCGCAGATCCGGGGACCGGAGCCCAAAATCCCGCACCCAGCGGGGTGCCAGATCAACCCTGATTAGGGCCGTTACTAGCACCCCTTCAGGGTGCGGTGCAGGGGCACGCCGGTCCCCGGGTCTTCGACCCGGGGACCGGAGCCCAATATCCCGCACTCCAGCGGGGGCCACAATTACTCGCCCTTCGAGATCGGCCAGCGCGTCCAGCACGCCAAGTTCGGCATCGGCGTAGTCATCTCCCCGGTGTCCCCTCCTCCAAACGAGTCGGCTCGTCGCGTAGGCGAGCTAACCTGGCGTCTACATCTACGATGAACGACTTTCTACGTGTTTCTGCCATAACCAAACATGGCTCGCGCGATTTGGAATGGCGTCATCACCTTCGGAATGGTCAGCATTCCGGTTGGGCTTTATACGGCTACTCAGGAGAAGGATCTTCGGTTTAACCAGATCCACGAAGTCTGCGGCTCCCGCATCAAGCTCCAAAAGTATTGCCCCGTCTGCGACAAGGTCGTCGAGGGGGGCGAGCTGGTGAAGGGGTATGAGTACAGCAAGGGCATGTACGTGTTGCTGAAGGAAGAGGACTTTACCGAGCTTCCGGTGGTCAGCAAGCACACGATCGATGTCGCGGCGTTCGTGAAGCGCGAGCAGGTGGACCCGCTGTATTTTGATGCGAGCTACTATTTGAAGCCCGAGGACGTCGGGCGGAAGGCTTACAAACTCCTGATGACCGCGCTGGTGGACAAGGATGTTGTAGCCGTGGCCAAGATTGCGATGCGCAGCAAGGAACAGCTCTGCCTCCTGCGCCCCGGCGACGGCGTGATCATCATGGAGACCCTGTACTATCCCGACGAGTTGCGGCAGCCTGAGGTGGCGGGGGTCGAAGATATTAAGGTTGACGCGAAAGAGTTAAAAATGGCGGAAAGCCTCGTCGACCTTCTTTCTGAAGACTTCGCGCCCGCCGAGTACAAGGACCAATATCGCGAGAAGCTCCTCGAAATGATCGAGGCGAAGGCGCAAGGCAAGCAGCTTACGGAGGCACCAGTTGCCGAGCAGACGAGGGTGATTGACCTGATGGATGCGCTGAAGGCGAGTTTGGAGCAGGCGAAGAAGAAGAAGGCGAGCTAAGCGGACAGCGAAAGCCCCGTAGCCCGGGGATGCAATCGTGCCCCGGTCCGGAAACTGAGGGTTCCGCGAGGGGAGAGGTATGTGAAATGCCCCTCCGGGAACCCTCTCCCCTCGCGGGAGAGGGCAGGGTGAGGGGGCTTCCGGCGAACATAAAGGCATCTGATCCCCCTCACCCGGAGCACAAACATCTCCGACCTCTCCCGCGAGGGGAGAGGTATGTAAAAGATCACCTCCGGGAACCCTCTCCCCTCGCGGGAGAGGGCAGGGTGAGGGGGCTTCCGCGAACTCAAGAGCATCCGTCCCCCCTCACCCGGAGCACGGACATCTCCGCCCTCTCCCGCGAGGGGAGAGGTATGTGAAACGCCCCTCGCGGGAGAGGGCAGGTTTAGGGGGCTCCGGTAGTCAACATGTTATGCTCACTTGAGGCGTCCGCCTCCCCATGCTCAAGAAATACGCTGAGAAACGAAACTTTGATGTCACGGCTGAACCGGATCCGTTCGAGCCGGCGGTTTCCGCTGGGTCGCTTCGGTATGTGATCCAGAAGCACGCGGCTCGCCGACTGCACTACGATCTTCGGCTGGAGTGGGACGGCGCGTTGAAGTCGTGGGCGGTTCCGAAAGGCTTCTCGTTTGATCCGGCAGTTAAGCATATGGCCGTCATGGTCGAGGATCATCCGCTGTCTTATGCTTCCTTTGAAGGCACGATCCCGAAGGGTGAGTACGGGGGCGGCGAAGTTATCGTGTGGGATGAAGGGGTCTATTCCCCCGACGACAAAAACGTCTTCTCATGGGATAACCGCGACGAAGCCGAACGGCGGATGCGCGAAGATCTAAAAAAGGGCAAGCTCTCGATCACCCTTTTGGGCAAGAAGCTGCGCGGCTCCTTCACCCTGATCAAGACCAAGAAGGACAACGACTGGCTGCTCATCAAGCACAAAGATGCGTTCTCCACGGCTGATGCCGAGCCTTTTGATGAGCGCTCCATCCTAAGCGGGCGCACCGTTGAGGATGTGAAAGAGGGACGATCGGGGCAGACGATGTTCGACCGGGTCGCCTCGCTGCCAGGCGCAAAGCTCGACGCTATGCCCACGCTTTTGACGCCGATGTTGTTGACCGAAACGGATAAGGCGTTCACGAATGAAGAGTGGGCCTTCGAACTGAAGCTCGACGGCATAAGACTTCTCGCCTACGTGAGAGAAGGGAAGGTGCATTTAACGTCTCGCAACGGCCGAGATGTCACACGCAAATTTCCCAAGCTATTAACTGAGCTAGCCACCTTGCCAAATTGCATTCTGGACGGTGAAGTGGTGGTATTCAACGCCGAGGGAAAAGCAGATTTCCAGGGTCTGCTTGAACGATTTCAGGTTGAGAAAGAGCGCGATATCAAGCAAGTCGATGCTCAGATAAAGACCGACTTTTGCGTCTTCGACATCATCTATCTGAAGGAATGGGATCTCCGAAAGTGTGTGTTCAGCGACCGGCGCTCCGTCTTGGAGGAGTTGGCCCCCCGCTCTCCTTCCGTGCGTGTCTTAGACCTATTCCCCACCGATGGCGAACTCCTGTTTGAGCATGCAAGTGCCCTCGGGTTCGAAGGGATCGTGGCGAAGAAGCTGAAGAGCACCTACCTGGATGGACGCAGGACCAAGGAGTGGTTGAAGCTCAAGAACTCCTCGACCGAAGAATTTCTCATCGCGGGATTCACGGAAGGCCAGGGTATGCGCGGCGCAACGTTCGGATCGTTCATCCTCGCTTCGCGCAACGAAGCCGGGAAGCTTGAGTTTTGCGGAACGGTTGGAGGCGGATTTAGTGATAAGCAGCTAGCTGAATACCGTTCGCTCCTCGATCCGTTAGTGATCAAGAAATCGCCCTTTCCAACAAAGATCGATCTCGTCGGCGAAAAGCCGACATGGGTGGAGCCGAAACTATGGGTCGAGGTCAAGTACGGAGCGCGTACTCGAGAAAACCGACTCCGCTTCCCCATTTTTCAGCGCATGAGGCCTGATTTAACGCTCCTCGACGCAGAGCCCGAAGTCCTAGAGAGCATGGTTAAGACCAAGGACGTTGTCGCGTCAGTGCTCGAACAATTGGCCACCGGCAAAGATGAGATGCAGCTCGATGTGGGGGGAACGGAAGTTCGCCTCACAAGTTTGTCGCGCATTCTTTGGCCCGCTCATGCGGGCTCCGCAGCGGTGACGAAGCGCGACCTGATCGCTTATTACATGAAGATGTCGAAGCACTTGCTTTATCATCTTCGCGATCGGCCGATCAGCTTCGTACGTCTTCCGGCCGGGCTCGGCGGTGAGCGATTCTTTCAAAAACATTGGGAGAAGGGTCGTCCCGAATATGTGGAAATCGTCCCGATCCATTCATCGTCAAACGATCGCACCACCGACTACGTGTTGATCAACAACCTGCCCACGCTGGCGTGGATGGGACAGATGTCGGCGCTGGAAATCCACCCCTGGTATTCGCGGGTGGTGCCCGATGCGGGTGCAGAAGGCGCGGGAACGGACTCCGGCTCTTCAGAAGAAACCTTGGATGCCTCGGCGCTCAGCTATCCCGACTTCATGGTCGTCGACCTCGATCCCAACATCCTTGCCGGTCATGAGACCGACACCCATGAACCGGAGCTGAATCGGCGTGGCTGGGAAATGGTCGTAGAGGTTGCACGCGGGGTGGAGGAAATGCTGAAATCGATCGGCTTGCGGGGTTACCCGAAAACCAGCGGAAAGGCGGGGCTTCACATCTATGTCCCGCTGAAGCGAGTGTTTGACTACGAAGCCGTGAAGTCCCTATGTGAGACGATGGGTCGGCACTTGGAGAAGCAAATGCCGGACAAGATCACGATGGAGTGGTCGGTGAAGAAGAGGCCCGAGAAGGTGTTTTTTGACCACAACCAGAACGTCCGCGGAAAGACCTTGAGCGGGCCGTTTACTGTTCGTGCGGTGGCAGGTGCTCCCGTTTCAATGCCGCTCATCTGGGACCAAGTCTCGAAAATTTATCCAAGCGACTTCACGCTGCACAACGTTCCCGATTACATGGCAGCGCACAAGGATCCATGGGCCGTGATCTTGCAGGACCGACAGGAGTTGCCTCTGTAATCACAAAAGAGCTTTCAGGAAAAAGTGAAAGCAAATGGCGTAGAATAGAAATGCGATGACAACTTGGAAGCTTTTCTATGACGGAGGGTGCAATCTGTGCCACGTCTCAAAGCTGCGGGCCGAGCGATGGGCTCAAGTCATGGGCAAGCCTTTGGAAGTCGATGTGCTCGCCTCGGACGAGGCACTCGCGAAGGGTTACGGCGAGCTAATGGTGCTCGAAGCCGATGGCGAAGTTCTGACGGGAGCAGACGCATGGCTGAAGATGATGTCACTAGCTCCCTGGTATCTGCGCTGGGTCTCCTGGTTCGGCAAGACGAAGCCCACAAGATCAGTCGCTCGGTTCTTTTACGGCATCGTTGCCAAGTATCGATACAAGTGGTTTGGCACACGAGCGTGTCAAATGCCCACGCGTCCGCAGAAAATGAGCTGATAATAAGAGCAACATGCTCGCAATCTGCGCCGCGCTCCTTCTTCCTGCCACAGTCAGTTTCGAAGCGAATTCTGTCGCCGTAGGCGAGTTGGTTGCGTCAATTGCCAAACAAGCCGGCATGCGGCTGGAAAGCGCAAAGGACGTCGCCCTCGAACCTCTAACTGTACAGTTCAAAGATCGGCCAGTCGACGAGGTTCTGACGAAGATCGCGGAGGTTGTCAAGGCTGAATGGGTGCCTGCGAGCCAAACCTTGGTCTTGAGCAGGTCTGTATCACTCGCCAGACAGCAGGAGGCTGCCGAGCAGAGCTTGATCGGGGGCCGGGTGAGCGCCATGCTACTGGCGACCCGCAACTTAGCCGAAGGCTCGGTGCCTCTCGACCGGGCGAGGGCGCTGCTGTACATGGATCGCTACAGGTTGGCCCAGATGGGTCAGGACGCGTTGCTTACGGAATTCGAGCGCATGGCCCAATCGAACCCAGCCGCGAAAGCTGCATCAAGAATGATGGCTGAGGTGCCAAAGGATCTCGTCGCGATGAAATTGAGGGACCGAATCGTTTTTTCGGATAAACCTACGCCTGCGCAAAAGCAACTTCCAGCCAAGACTAATCCCGCACTGGCCACCCTTCTGGCGGACCTAAAGCTGCTCGAAGAAGCTAAGGCTAAAATTGGAGTGAGGAAAAACCAGCGTCTCGTGAACTTTGGTGGCATGCCTTCTACCGGGCCCGCTCTGCTAAGGGATGGCTACGGGAAAACGCTTCTCGTGGTCGAGCGCCGTGGACCGCTGATTTATAGCTGGAGCCTGGTCATGGTCGCGAAGGACGGGGCCGGTCTCTTGACGGCATCTGGACGCATTCCTCGCCAAACCGGGGCCCTCTTTCAAGCCAGCCACAAAGGAAAGGACTTGGCCCTGACTGACGAGCAGTCGGCTTTTGCTGAGCTTTGGAACATCGGATACATGCAAGCGATGACGTCCTTTGGAACGCTCCCCGACGGAACAAAGATCTCGGGGAGCTTTGCAGTTTCGACTCACGAGTCGAAGGGTAAGGACACGCTTGCTCCCGTGCGACACTTATTGCTTGACCCCGTAACGAACGATCCGACAGGCATCCTGGTTGGTTCGCTGATACGGCAACTTGCTGGTTCGAGACCGCTCATAGCAAGCATTCCAGACTCATCGATTGGCGAACTCGCCCGTAGGATCAATCAGGACAAGTTGAAGACCCTTAACGATGTTCAAGAGAGCCTGGAGCAAGTCCACTCGCCCGCAGTGTCACGTTTGCCTCTTGCGAGGTTCCGGACAGCCGACGACTGGATGCTCGTCGAGCCGTATCTGCCAGTCGGGGATCGAAAAGTGCGTGCAACTCGTGCACCGCTGCGCGACCTCATGCGGAGGATCAAGTCAGAAGGGACCCTCACATTGAACGCGGCCTCGGCATACTTTCGCGCCTCGGGCACACTCCCTTCGTTCGGAAGTCTCGAACTCATTTATGCGTCAAACGCTGACCTTGGCATTGACTCCTCGGCTGCTCAAGGCGTGTTCAATGCCTCTTTGCCCTTTCTCGCCAGTCTCTCTTCCGGCCAGTGGGAATCGGCGAAGGACGGCCTTACCAGAGCAGAAATGACCACGCAGCAAAAAGCGGTGATAAGTCACTGGGCGCTTATCGATTTGGCGCAAAGCTATCTACGGCTGGTGCCACAGCGCGGAACGCAAATGGGATTTGAGAGGCACTATCCGCTGGACATCGAGCCAACTGAGATGTTTCCGAGGGGGGTGCCTTCTACGGCTGTCGTCACGATTGCGACAATGACGAGGCCCGTGGTGCTGGCAAGGGCCTCCAACGGGTTTAGCTTCGCGATGGACGCCGAGTCCCTTGGCCTCTTCGAAAGTCTCTTGGGGGATCCCGTCGCGAACCCTGGTGCTGCCGCCCGGAACCTGGAAACCTATCGAATGGCACAGCGGGTCGGCTATACAGTCGAAGTCCAGCTTACCGACGCGCTGGCTCCGCGATTCGACCTATCCGAAGTTAAAGCTGTTACTGGCACCGCTTTCGGACCGAAAGAGAAGTTGCCTGCATCGTTTCTGAAGCGATCAGAGGAAGCCAAAGCCGCGTTTCATCGTCCGCCGAACAGAGGAGGAGGGACTTAGACTCTGGACGCTTTCATGCAGTCGATCTCGTCGGGTGTAATGTCCTTAACATGAACAACCGATCGCTCATTACACCTCTGCTTGCCTTTGCGGGCATCTCGGTATTGCTTGTCGGCTGCAAGAGCGAGCCTCAACCGGTGACGGAGACGCGTACTGCTCCCACGCCTTCGTTACCTCCCAACTCAGTCGAAACCCCCACCGTTACTTTCGCGGCCGTCCACACGATCCTCAAGGATCGCTGCCTGCAGTGCCACAACGGTCCGACGGGCAAGGAAGGCATCGACTTCAGCAGCTACGCAAGCGTTATGAAAGGTGGCGAGGACGGAGCTATTGTCAAGCCAAACGATCCGGCAAACAGCCTCATCGTGCAAGTCATCCATGGTGCCGATGGAAAGCCCAAGATGCCTCCTCAGGGCGACCCGTTAACGGCCGCTCAAATGGAGACAATCGAAGCGTGGATCAAGGCCGGGGCCCCGGGCTAAACAACCCGGGTCAGATACTAATAGCCCCGAGTCGCTAGAAGTTCCTTTTCGGTAAGCGAGTCGCAGTTGATCCCCACCATCGGCTCGCCCAATCCTCGGCTGATCTCCGCCAGCTTCTTGGCGTCATTGTAGTAGAGCACAGACCCAACGATCGCCTTCGCACGTGCAGCGGGATCGCCGGACTTGAAGATCCCTGAGCCGACGAACACGGTCTGTGCGCCTAGCTTCATCATGAGCGCAGCGTCCGCAGGTGTTGCGATGCCGCCGGCAGAGAAGTTCGGGACGGGCAGGCGCCTCAGCTCATGGACTTCTCGAACCAGCTCGATGGGCGCCCGCATCTCCTTTGCCAACGCATAGAGCTCGTCCTCGCGAGCGCCCTGAACTTGCCGGATTTCGGACATGATCGTTCGCATGTGCCGAACGGCTTCGACCACGTCGCCCGTTCCCGCTTCGCCTTTGGTGCGAATCATCGCCGCTCCCTCCGAGCACCGTCGAAGCGCCTCCCCCAGATTGCGCGCTCCGCAAACGAAGGGCACCGTGAAGCCGTGCTTGTCGACATGGAGATCGGGATCGGCGGGAGTCAGAACTTCGCTCTCATCGATGAAGTCCACCTCAAGCGCCTGCAAAATTTCAGCTTCGACGAAGTGCCCGATGCGGCACTTCGCCATGACGGGAATAGAAACCGTCTCCTGAATTCCAAGGATAAGTTCTGGGTCGCTCATCCGAGCAACGCCGCCATCCCTCCGAATGTCCGCAGGCACTCGCTCCAGAGCCATCACCGCTACCGCTCCGGCATCCTCTGCGATACGCGCGTGCTCGGGAGTGACGACGTCCATGATGACGCCGCCTTTAAGCATCTCGGCAAGCCCGACCTTTTCACGCCAGGTTTTTTTCACGGGATGGACGATGTTCGGAGGAAGAGTGGTTGCCATGAGCTTCTTGATTCTACGGCCCTCGCGATCTGCCCGTTTGAGCTGCCAAAGCACATGAGGAAACGCGGGGAAAATTGCGTAGGAACGAAGCAATTATACCGGCGGTCCGTTCCCGGCCTAACTTTCGAGCGTGCAGCAAGTTCCACAACCGGCTCAAAAGGTAGAACCCTTAGGTGGCGAATGAAGTGGCCGGTCTTTGGCAAACCGAGCGCGCCCAAGGCACGTACACGGTGCTCGCCTTCTGTGAGGACCAAAAGGGATTTTTTCTGCACGTCGCGCCCGAAGGTGACCATCACTTTGGGTTCAAATGGGAGTCGACGAGCGCCGTTATCGACGTCGAATGGCCCGAGGACTCCGAAAAGTGGACCTATCGCCGCACCTCTTCTTCCGAAGGAGAGCGCGATCTTCTGGACATCGATTTCCCCGCAGCAGATTCAGAGACGTTCTTCTACTTTGGAGAGGCGGAATCCAGCGCGGCGCTCGTGCAGAGGCTCACCCGCCTAGAGAGCCCGGCGGCATTCAGTCGATGGGCTTGGTCGCTTCGGACGGGCGACGGTGGCCACGTCCCTTCGGCCTTCGGAGAGGGGGCGATCGTGGAGCTTTGCTTCGTGCTCATCGGAAGCCTCTTGGCCGGAGCCGCGCTTGCGCGGGCGGTGCCCGCGTCCGCATCGCTCATGTTCGGGCTCGCCCTTCTGCCGTTTCTCTGCATTGCCGTCTTTCGAGAGCACTGGAAAGACTCGATCCAATGGTGGCTTCTGTGTCCCAGTGTAAGACGCATCGGCGCTTTCCTTTACATGGCGGTCGCCCTCCTTTCGGCATTTGCAGCAGCCAGGGCGAACTTCTACGGATACCCAGCCTGGGAAGCTAGCCTCAGGACCCTTACGTTCGGGGCCATCATCTTCTTCTGTGGCTGGACTTTGCTGCGCGAACTACGTGGAATTGGCCGCCCCCGCTTCGAAATCATCAACCTATGATTACTCGCGATAACCTGAAGGCTTTGGAATTGGCGAAAGGCAAGGAGCCCACGCCCGCAAACCTCGGGAGGGTGTCTAAGGCAATCGGAGAAGGTCCCGCGAGGTGGGCGTTCCTTCAATGGGAGTTGCGTAAGCGAGCGAGGGTGAAGTTCGAGCGAGCCGAGGAGATGCTCTTCACAAGGGAGGCACTCGAACAGGCCACCCACGAGCAGGTGGCGAAGTATCACGCTTCGATCTTCTCAAATGACTGCGCCACCCTTGCCGATCTTACGGCCGGAATTGGTGCCGACCTCATTGCTCTAGCGCCAGCCACCGGTTTTGAACTCGATGCGGAGCGGGCAGACTACGCGCGGCACAACCTGAGCGTTCACAGCAAGGCTGCAGAAGTTAAGGTTGCGAATTGTTTAGACGATGAATGGGATTTCAGTTGCGCCTACGCCGATCCTGCACGTCGCGTCGAGGGTCGGCGAACCCTGGATATCAGCGAATTCGCGCCTGATCCTCAGCAGTTGGCAAGCCGAATGTCTCAGTTGGAACTCGGGTGTATCAAACTAACGCCGATGCTGCCCGACGGAGTGCTGCAGTCCCTCGGCCCTCGCATCGAGTTCGTATCCTTCGGGGGAGAGTGCCGCGAGGCGTTGGTGCTGACGGGGAGGCGTGTCGAACCGGGTCGGTGGGCCGTCCACGTCGAAAGCGGCGAGCGGCTCGATGCAGCAGAGCTACCGCAGACGACTCTGCCCCCGCAAAGAGGAAGAGACGCCGGGGAAGGCGCCGAGCGCTATCTGTACGAAGCGGACCCGGCGGCGATAAGAGCCCACGCCCTACCGCGCCTCGCCGAGCAGTTTGGCTTGCACTTCTTAGGAGACTCGAACGGATACTTAACGTCCACAGGGTCGATTGACTCGGTGTGGCTCAAACGATACGAAGTTCTCTACTCGGGCAAGGCCGACTTGTCCACGACCAAAGAAGAACTGAGACGATTGGAAGCCGCCCAGCCGATCCTCAAGCAGCGAGGAGCGAACCAAGACTTGTCGAAGATGGCGAAATCATTCAAGCCTTACGGCAAACGCTCCGTGGCGCTCGTTATTTGGGCAGTGGGCAAAAGCCTGAGGCACACGATCGTAGCGCTAAACCCCTGAGTCCGAGGATGCGGCCACTGCAGCCAAGAAACGAGCACCATACCGCTCCATCTTTCGGTCCGCAACCCCCGGAACGCTCAGCATCTCGGTCCGAGATTTCGGCTTGCGCGCCGCCATATGCATCAGGGTCTGATCTCCGAACACCACGTAAGGCGGCACCTGTTCCTCTTCCGCGATGGTCCTTCGGAGGGCTCTCAACGCCTCAAAGAGATCGGGATCGTAACCCTCTACATCACCCATGCGGGGTTTGCGCGCCTTCTCAACCTTGATGCGTGGCTTTGCAAGAAAGAGTTGGGCACCTTCCCTGAGAATGGGTCGAGTCGCCGGTGTGAGCTTGAGCGAATTGTAGTTCTCCGCGTCTTGCGTCAGGAGCCCACGGCTGATGAGTTGCCGAAAAATGCTCGCCCACTCATCCGCGGACCGAGATTTTCCCGCAGAGTAGGTGTCCAGCTTGTCATGTCCAAACTGCAAGATCCGGGCACTCTGGGAGCCGCGAAGGATATCCACTACGTGCTGAATACCGAACTTTTGCTTGACTTGATAAACCGCAAGCAGGGCAGCCTTCGCCTCCTCCGTAGCATCGAACTGCTCGGGAGCGGTTAGGCAGGTGTCGCAATTGCCGCAGTCGTTCGGCTGCGGCTCGCCGAAATAGCCCAACAGCACTCGCCGGCGGCAGTCATAAGCCTCCGCGAAGGCGATAATCGAATTCAACTTGGTGAGTTCAATGCGGTTCTGGTCCTTATTGTCGCCCATGCTGATGAGCTTCTTCACCCTCATAATATCGCCAGCGGAATAGAGCATGAGCGCCTCTGATGGCAACCCGTCGCGCCCCGCGCGCCCAGTTTCCTGGTAGTAGCTTTCGATGTTCTTCGGCAGATCGTAGTGAATGACGAATCTTACGTTCGGCTTGTCGATGCCCATTCCGAAAGCAACGGTCGCCACCACCACCTGAATCTCATCCTTCTGAAAGGCGTCCTGAACTTTGGCCCGCTCCGGGTTAGACATGCCGGCATGATAATGTTGCGCGGAAATGCCGTTCGATCGCAGGTGCTGCGACACCTCCTCGGTTCGCTTGCGACTCATGCAATAAACGATGCCGGAGTCGCGGGGTCGGTCTTTGATGTACTTTTCGGTCTGAGTGTGAGGTCGCGCCTTCTCGACCACGGTGTAGCGAATATTTGGCCGGTCGAAGCCCGAGATAAAGACAGCTGGCTCCCGCAGCCGAAGGCGTACGAGGATATCGTCTCGCGTCTGCTGGTCCGCGGTGGCGGTAAGCGCGATGAATGGGATGTTTGGAAAGCGCTCGCGGAGTTGACCGAGTTGCACGTACTCTGGCCGGAAATCGTGACCCCACTGCGACACGCAGTGCGCCTCATCGATCGCAAAGAGTGCCAGAGGCAGTCGGGAGAGACGATGCTCGAACTCCGGCATCATCAGCCGCTCGGGTGAGACATAAAGCAGGTCGAGCGCACCTGCCTCAACCTTAGAAAGCACGTCTCTGGACTCCTGGGCGGAAAGAGAAGAGTTGAAGCAGGCGGCGTTGATGCCATTCTGCTTCAAACCATCCACTTGATCCTTCATCAGCGAGATGAGGGGTGAGACCACTACGGCAGTGCCCTTTAGAAGCAATGCCGGTATCTGGAAGCAAACGGACTTTCCCGCGCCGGTGGGCATCAGTACGAAGCTGTCCCGTCCGCTAAGAACCGCCGCGATCACCTGGTCCTGCGGAGGGCGGAACGACTCATAGCCGAAATAGCTTCTGAGTGCCGAAAGAGCGGCTTCCATTAGTAGACAAAAGCTACCTCTTTTTAGAGAGACATCATAGTCCCGATGCCGGCGTGGGTAAACGCCTCGATCAAGAGCGCATTCTCTTGGCCACCGTTGATCAAGTGCACGCGCTCAACTTTATGATCCAGGGCGTAGAGGGCTGCTTCCAGTTTTGGGATCATCCCTCGATCCGCCTCGCCCGTCTCAATCATCGCTCTCGCCTGTTGGGGACTGATGCTCGAGTAGGTAGATGCAGCGTCGTCCTTATCTGCAAGAACCCCATTTGTGTCCGTCAACAGAACTAGCTTCGTCGCGCCGACGGCCACTGCGATCGCCGCCGCCGCGGTGTCGGCGTTGATATTCAAGGGCTTATGATCGGGATCGGTCCCCACTGAGCAGACCACCGGGATGTAGCCAGCCTCGGTCGCCAGCCTTAAAATGTGGTCGTCGACTGCAGTGATTTTGCCCACTCGCCCCAATTCTGGATCAAGTTGAACGGCCTGGATGAGATCGCTGTCTCGCCCGGATAATCCGATCGCTTTACCCCCGGCCTTTTGAACCTCTGCTACCAGAGCTTTATTGGCGCGGCCCGCAAGTGCCATCTCGACGACATCCATGGTCTCTTCGTCTGTCACTCGGATGCCATTCCGTGTACGCTTTTCGATGCCCAACTTCTCAAGCCACGAATCGATCTCAGGACCGCCTCCATGCACGAGAATGGGGCGGATACCGACCAACTGCAGCAGGAGAATGTTCCGAATCACTCCCTCCATCAACGTCGCGTCCCGCATGGCGCTCCCCCCGTATTTGATCACGAACGTTTGCCCGCGAAACGCCTGGATGTACGGCAGGGCCTGATTCAATACGTCAGCGATCGTTTGCGGGTCATGTGGGGCCATCCCTCTGCTTTTACCTTGCGAGTAGACTCCTGAACAGTCATGGGCGAACTGTTGCATTCCGCGATCCAAGGTCTTCCGCCACCCCGAACAGGCAAGGTTCGCGAAGTCTACGATCTTGGAGATGAGCTTCTCATCGTGGCCACCGACAGGATTTCGGCGTTCGATGTGGTGATGCCAAACGGCATACCGGACAAGGGACGGGTGCTCAATCAGATGAGTGCCTTCTGGTTCGACCTGCTGGCCGATGTCTGCCCGAACCACATGATCTCCGTGGCCGATTCCGAGATCGAAGCACGCTGCAATCGCTGCCATCCCGAGCTTTTTGGACGATCGATGGTGTCCCGCAAGGCCTCCCCGTTGCCCATCGAATGTGTGGCTCGCGGGTACATCTCAGGATCGCTATTTAAGGAGTATCAGGGAATCTCTCAGGCGACAGGCGAGATTAGAATCAACGGCCTCACACTCCCGAGTGGCTTAAAAGATTCAGATCGACTGCCTGAACCCATCTTCACGCCCGCTACCAAAGCTCTGGAGGGCCACGACGAGAACATTAGCTTTGAGCAGGCGGCGGACTTGGTTGGCCGGGAAACTGCCGAATTCGTGCGATCTAAAACGCTCGAAATATTTGAAAGAGCCTCTGCCTACGCAGCTTCGAGGGGCCTCATCCTGGCGGATACAAAATTCGAATTCGGCGAGACCGCAGACGGCATTATTTGGATTGATGAAGCGCTGACTCCCGACAGCTCCCGCTACTGGGAAGCTGAGGCCTATCAGCCGGGCCACTCTCAGCCGAGTTATGACAAGCAGTTTGTTCGCGACTACTTGGAGAGCATCCGCTGGGACAAGGTGCCACCGGGGCCGCGGCTGCCCGAGGACATCGTCTCCAGCACTAGGGTCAAGTACCTCGAGTGTTACAAGCTGATTACGGGTTCTGACCTCCTGGCGGCGTAAGGCATGTGGCTGCTTTACAATTCTCTTCTCACGATTCTCGCGCCCCTCTGGGTGCCCTGGATGCTGTTTCGGACATGGAAACGAAGGGAGAAGCCGAACTGGAATGAGCGGCAGGGAGATTTTGCTCTTACTCCAGGCAAGCCCCGCGTTTGGATCCATACGGTGTCTGTAGGCGAATTTGTGGCTTCCAAGCCAATCTTGCGAGAGCTGAGGAAGACACTGCCGACGCACGAAATTCTTGTGAGCGTCACGACCAGCAGCGGATTTCGCACGGCCGCTGAATCCGAACCCCAGCTATACGATCATCTCGTCTACTTTCCTTTGGATATGGCGCGATTTCAGTTGGCCGCAATGCAGAGGGTGCAGCCCGATGTCGTCGCCATCATGGAAACGGAGTTGTGGCTGAATTTTCTGTGGGCGGCAAAGGTCTTCGACGCCAAGACGGTGCTTATCAACGGGCGCATCAGTGATCGCAGCTTTCCTCGAGCGAAAGCACTGGGATTCTTTTTCAAGTCGCTCCTGCAGAACTTAGACCGATGCCTCATGCAGTCAGAGGTGGATGTCGAGCGTATTCGGGCGCTGGGCGCGAAAGAAGCAGAGGCATTCGGTAACTGTAAATTCGATCAAGCGGCTGAAGCGACAAGCGTGGACCCCGCAGAATGGAAGCAAAGGCTCCAGCTTAAGAACTTGCCAGTGATCGTGATCGGATCGACCCGGGATGAAGCCGAAGAAAAGCTAGTGATCGAGGCGGTCAAGCTGATTGGCCTGGAGCAACTATGCGTCATCCATGCGCCCCGGCATCTCGAGCGGGTCGAGCCATTGGCTGAGCGGGTCCGAGCCGCCTTCGGCCACGTTGCACTTCGGTCGAGGAACGAGACGGGGCCGTACCTGATCCTCGACTCCTATGGAGAACTGTCGCAAATCTATTCGGTCGCAGACTTGGTGGTCATTGGCGGGGGCTTTTCAGACCTGGGGGGGCAGAACATCTTGCAGCCCTTGGCTGTTGGCAAACCGGTGATCCACGGCCCGCATATGCAGAATTTTAGAGACGTAGCGTCGGCGGCCTCGAAGGCTGGAGCCAGTCAAATTGCCTCTACCGCAGAGGACCTGGCTGAGCAGATTCGAGAACTGCTTGCCGACCAGCCGAAGCGGCTGGAGATGGGACGCGCCGCACAGGAACTTGTCCAAAGCAACCTAGGCGCGAGTAGGAGATATGCGGAAGCGATCGCGAAGCTCGCAACCGACGCGGCGCTTATCAAGGCAAGGCGCAAGACGAAAAGAGCTTAGACATCAAGGACACTGCGTCGTGAGATGCCTCCATGGAGGTCACTGCTGCATACTTCAGACGTGCAACCACTCGTCGGCATCATCATGGGCAGCAAGTCGGACCTTGACACGATGCGGCCTGCAGCCGACACTCTGGAAGAGTTCGGCGTCCCTTTCGAGATTTCCGTGGTGAGCGCGCACCGTACGCCGGATGCCATGTTCGAATACGCCAAAGAGGCCCGTGCGAGAGGTTTGCAAGTGATCATCGCAGGAGCGGGAGGGGCCGCACATTTGCCGGGGATGGTCGCCTCCCTGACCACCCTGCCCGTCATCGGCGTGCCGGTCCCAACGAAGCACCTCGGCGGCCAAGATTCTCTGTACTCAATCGTTCAAATGCCCGCCGGCATCCCCGTCGCCACCGTGGCCATCGGCAATAGTCGAAACGCCGGCCTTCTAGCCGTGCGCGTGCTGAGCATCTGCGACGAAGCGCTGGCCGTCAAACTCAGCTCGCTTGAAGCCAGCATGCGAGAGCTGGTTGCGGATATGAACAAAGACTTGTTGTAAGGTCCCAACCAAACGGAACCCTGACTCCACAAAAAGCGCCAACTCCCAATAGGAAAGGCTCAGAGAGCCAAGGGAGATTTGAATATGAGCGTTAAAGATATCATGACCGCCGATCCGGCCTGCTGCCGGTCCGACTCGACCCTCCAAGACGTCGCCAAGATGATGGCCGAAATGGATTGCGGAGAAATTCCCGTTGTAGATGAGGAAGGACGCCTTCAGGGCGTCGTCACCGACCGAGACATCTGTTGCAGAGGCGTCTCAAAGGGCGCGAACTGCGCTCAGATGACAGTTAGCGAAGTGATGAGCACACCCGCTATTACTGTCACGCCAGAGATGAGCATCCAAGACTGCTGCAACGTGATGGAGGAGCACATGATTCGGCGTGTGCCGGTGGTAGATGGGAACGGATGCTGTTGCGGGATTGTCTCGCAAGCCGACATCGCGGTGAGGACAGATGGAACCGCCGTCGACGAACTCGTTCGGGAGATTTCCACCCCGTCCCACTCGTCCGCTAACGTGATGTAGGCAGACGCGCTACCTTACTTTCAGGCATCCCCCCTTAACCCGGGGGATGTCCCTCTACGCTTTAAGCTGCTGCTCGGTTACATCAGGCTCTTCAAGCTTTCGCGGTTTTGTGAGCATGAATCCCTCCGAGAGCTTAGGGGCTTCTTCCTGCTTCGTTTCCTCGCTTTGCTTAGTGTTGAGTAGGCGCGGGATGGTTTGCAGGGCATGCATGACCTCGACGGGCACGGCCATTACGACGGTGTTAGCTGCTGAAGTCCCAAGGCTGTCGAGCGTCTGCAAGGTGCGAAGCTGCAGGGCACCTGGTGCGGTGGCCATCGTCGTCGCGGCCGCCGCTAGATTCTCGGCCGCCTCTCGGTCCCCTTCGGACTTCGTAATGTTCGCCCGCTTTTCGCGCTCGGCTGATGCCTGTCTCGCCATCACGCGCTTAAGGTCTTCGGGAAGGATAATGTCCTGCAGACGGATCGCCGCCACTTCCAAGCCCCAACCCTGAATTTCCGATTCAACCATCTGCTCGATGCGGTGACCCAACTGCTCCCGATCGGCGAGGATTTGATCCAAAGTCGCAGACCCCACTACATCTCGCAATGCGGTCTGGGCGTACTGCCGGATGGCATGTTGATAGTTCTGCACTCGCACGACCGCGTCCGCGGGATCGCTGACTCTCAGGAAGATCACGCCGTCCAGTGACACGGGAACGTTGTCTTTGGTGATCGCCTCTTGACGCGGGATGTCGAGGGTCAAGATTCGAGTGTCGACCATCCGGACGGAATCGATGAGGGGAATGGCGGAAAAGATTCCCGGCCCCTTTACCGCGTGGAATTTGCCCAAACGGAACACCAGACCCTTTTCCCATTGCGCGGCCATCCGCATGGTCGATGAAAGGATCATCGAGAAGAAGAGCCAGACAGCGTACAGGCCCAGACTGGCTGGATTGGCAATGTTCGGGCCAACCACGAACCACCCGGCGACGGCCGCCAAGACAAAGAGAATCATTGGAAGGGGATTAAACATAGCTATTAACTAATACTATGCCCTTTCCAGGTGGTTGCGCTACTCAGCGCCCGATGCTTTATTCAAGATGTCCTTTTCAAGTTGCGACACCTTGCCCGGATCAAACCCCATCCACAACGCGACCACCTTACCTTCGCCGTCGAGCCATCCAAAAAACGGAGTGCCGGGATAGCCAACCTTTGTGAGGAGGGTTCCTTGAGGGTCTGTAAGCGCGTCAGGAACAAGCCGCGGCTTGGCTCCATCGCTGATGAACACCAGTGGGACTTTCGTTTTCAGCTTTTGAAGCCAAGGAAGCGCCCGGGCCGAAGCATCACAATCCTCGCCCAGGATCACGACCAGCACAGCTTTCCCACCTGTCTTATCCTTCAACGAGACAAGGGATCCTGAAGGGGCAGTCCAACCGGTCAACGGAAACTGCTGGCTGACGCCGACACCAAACGCTCGGGCGTCCACCGAATACGGCATGTAGCCTACGGGTATCGGGACGTCGAACTCGCCCGGGTTGAACCCGCGTCGCATCTTAAGCGTGGTAACCGTCCAATTCTTCTCGACGCGCTTCGAAGGCTCCCAAGACTTGGAGTAAAAGCTAATGATGTTGCCGATTTGGTCAACTGCTACCGATGCTTCAAAGCCTGCTTGCGCGGTTCCCGTGCGAGCCTTCAGTCGATCACAGCCAAAGCCGTTGATGACCTCATGTCCCTGAAGCTCCCATTTAACTCCTTGAACATGAGTTCGAAGGTCGGAAATGCGAATCCATTCCGGAAAGAAGGTTGCCATCCCAGACAGCCGTGACTCGACCATCGTCAAGCCGATGGTCGGTGCCTCATCGTACAGCCGCTCAGAGGAGTCCAGCTCCAAGGTTCTTTCAACACCGATGGCGGCCGTATAAGTGATTCCAGGAGCCGATGCCTGAAAGAGCGCTCGTTTATTGCCGTCCAGGAGCAACTTCGCTTTGACTAAAGGGCCCCCGTTCGCCTGAGCGGTCATCGTCGACTCAAGCTGAGGACGAATTTTTTGTGCTGCAGCAAAACGATCTAAGACCTGGTCTGCCGAAGTCGCCTGCTGCCCCATGAGCAGGAAGAGCTGAAAGATCATGAGAGTGCTCGAGATAACGCTTATTATAAGCGACCTCAGCGAAGGCGGCTCACCATGACTCGGACGACGTCTTGCAAGACCTGTTCCCTTGGCCGGGAAGCGTCTAGAACGATCCACCGACGCGGCTCCGCATGAGCTTCTCTTAGATAGCCGAGGCGCACCCGCTGGTGAAATTCAAGGGGCAAACTATCCATGCGGTCCATGTATCCCAGGCGCGCCAACCCAACTTCTGGAGTTATGTCAAAAAGGATCGTGAAGTCAGGTTGCAGACCCTCCGTCACAAAATGGTTGGCCCTTCGTAAGAAATCAATGTCCAGGCCCTGCGCATATCCTTGGTAGGCGATCGTGGAATCCGTGTAACGGTCACAGAGGACGATTGAGCCTTTGGCAACAGCGGGCTTAATGACGGTTTGCACGTGGTTGGCGCGGTCGGCAAGGAAGAGCATTAGCTCGACCTTCTTCTCGACATCGGGTCCTTCCAAAAGGAGGGATCGAATGCGTTCGCCGAAATCGCCCGATCCGGGTTCGCGAGTGGTGAGCACGTCCGAGCCGGTGCTTCTCAATTGCTCGGCAATCGCCGCGATTGCGGTGCTCTTACCGGCTCCCTCGGGTCCCTCGAAGCTGATCAACATTTCGTCTCGTAGAGGTTACCAAACAGTCCCTACCGCGAATGATTACCAGGTGGGAGATGCCAGTCGAGCGGAGGTCAAGACGAGCACCACAGAGCCACTGTCCATCCTAAAATTGACTGCGCCCGCCGTAACCTCGTTGGAAAGACTATTTGCGCCCCGTGCGTCGAGGGCTTGGTTCAGTATAGGCCAGGCCACCCCGCTAAGGCTGACTTCTTCGCAGTGTTCAAGAGGCAGTAGTGAGAGTGTTTCGCCGGGTGCGGCTTTCAGAGTGACATCTGCGGCACCCGTAAGAATCAATCCTAATCCGGATCGCAGGGCTAAGCGGACTGACAAAGGCGCCTTCGCAGCACTTTGGAGCGTCGCGAGCACATGATCGAGCCGGTCGCCTTCTACGTTGCAGAGCGTAATCTGCGAGTAGCCGCGCTCCACGGCCAGCGACAACAGCTTGTCGCAATCGCTGCGGTCTTGGTTCGGATCGAACTTGATCTCATGCGCCCGCTGCCTGGCTGCGGAGGTTATCGAATCGAAATCGCCTACGGCTGCGTCGACGCGCAATCCCATCTCCCCCAGCACGTTCGCACCACCGTCTGCGGCGAGCACCACTTCAGCGGAGAGGGCCCACGCCTCGATCTGACGAAGTGGCATGTCCGTTCCGGCCAGCACACCGAGTACACGCTCCATTGTCCGTTAGTTTCCACGTCGAGGGATGAATTTCGCTGTACCCGTAGCCCCCGGGAGTATGCTCGGATCATGTGGCACCAAGATGTACAGGCGCTCTCAACCGAGATAGAAGGTTGGGCCAGAAGCGACGGGCTCGACGTTGTTGCCAGTGCCAGTATCGAGGCAGGAGAGCCGACGCTCACGATCAATTCAGAGCACGGGAGGGTTTTCCTCGAGCCCGCGGAGTTCGCAGCGGGCCGCAGCCCCACCGTGGTGTTCCTCTATGCGACGCCAACCTTGAGGCAAGTTCGTCTGGTAGGACCGCAAGCAGGCGGTGCTTGGGAAGCGAGATCGAGTCAGGATGTCCCGCTTTACATGCACTGGAATAAGCATGACTTCCTTAGGCTCATCAACGATCTATTGGCATGAACTCGCTTCAAGACGCTTTCACGAGGCTCCGTCGGGTGCAAAGCGACTTTGAGGCTGCAAAGTCCGCCATGACCCAAGAAGTGGCCGAGTTACGTGGTTTAAGCGGGACCAGGAAGAACGCGAATGATCAAGCGCACGGTTCTTGCGAGATGACTTACTTGATGCGGCTCCTCTCGGACTTTGAGGGAGCCCTAACCGACATCGGGCCCCACCTGAGCACTCCGCGCACGTTTTCAGACGCGGATGGGCTTTCCGAAAAAATCAACGCCATCGGCAAGCCAATGGGCATGGAAAAATCATTTCGAGAAAGGGTCCACAGAGATGTTCGTGAATTAAGAAATGAATTGATGCACGGAAGGCGGCTAGGGCTTCGCATTGACTTCGACGGAGCCCACCGACTGATGAAGGAATTCCTTCGCGCATGTAAGTAGGCGCCATGTGAAACCAACGCCCCGGGAACCTTGTCGTCAAAAACTTCGGATAACATTGGCATCATCACCATGAACAAGTCTTTAAGAGCTTCGATTCTGCTTGTCGCGCTGTCGAGCCTCGGCCAAGCGCAACAAGTCAAGATTGAGCAGTACCGTTTGGCCAACGGAATGAAGGTGATCCTCCACGAAGACCACTCACTGCCCCTCGCCACCATTAACATCTGGTACTTCGTCGGCTCCAAGGATGAGCCCGACAAGCGATCTGGGTTTGCGCACCTTTTTGAGCACCTCATGTTCATGGGCACGAGCCGAGTTCCCAACGGACAGTTCGATCAAATCATGGAGCGTGCCGGTGGAAGCAACAATGCTTCCACGGCAGAGGACCGCACCAACTACTATTCGACAGGTCCCGCCAACCTTCTGCCGATGCTGCTTTGGCTCGACGCGGAGCGGCTCGAATCGCTCTCGAAAACGATGACGAAGGCCAAGCTCGACCTTCAGCGCGATGTCGTGCGCAACGAGAGGCGCGAGAACACCGAGAACACTCCTTACGGGGAGGCTTATGAGGCCATCAACGCGCTGATGTTTCCGAAGGGTCACCCTTATTCATGGAGCGTGATCGGATCCCATTCGGATTTGGAATCTGCGCAGGTGCAGGACGTGAAAGACTTTTTCGACACTTACTATGTGTCGAACAACGCGAGTCTGGTGGTCGCGGGAGATTTCAATCCTGCCGAAATCAAGCCGCTCATCGCTAAGTGGTACGGAACCCTGCCGAGGAAGAAGGACGTTCCCCGTCGAAAAATTCCCGCGCTGGCTTTCAACTCCGTGAAGCGAGTGACCCTAACCGATCAGGTGCAATATCCCAAGACGATCATGGTTTGGCACAGCCCAGCAGCCTACAAGCCGGGAGATATTGCCATGCAGCTCGCATCAGGGGTGCTTAGCAACGGCTTGGACAGTCGTCTGTACGAGCGTCTGGTGGTGAAGGACAAGCTCGCAAGCGAAGTTGCAACCTTTCAGGAGCCCAGACAGCTAGGCTCGCTCTTCTATGTCGATGCGACCGCAGCAGATGGCGTCTCCCTCGATAAGCTCGAAGCCGCGATCGACGAAGAACTTGCAAGGTTCAGACAAGACGGCCCCAAACAAGACGAGTTGCAGCGTGTGAAGGCGCAGGTGGAATTTAGCCTCCTCAATAATCTTCAGTCCATCCGAAACAAGGCCGACAAACTGAATGAATATCAGTTTTACTTTGGCAATCCGGATTCGTTTGCCAAGGTGCTAGACATGTATCGCACCGCTACGCCAGCCCAGATCAAGGAGGTTGCGGATCAGACTCTTGACCCTGGAAAGCGGCTCATTATGCGGGTCTTGCCGGCTAAGGTCGAACCCCCTCCCGCTCCGCAACCCAAGCCGGCGCAGAATCCTAGAGACGCGCGACCCGCTATTCCAGCAGAAGCACCCTTTGCACCTCAGCAGCCTAAAGAATTCACCGTAAACGGGATCAAGGTTTTCTATTGGCATCGGCCTGAGTTGCCACTGATGTCCCTCGCCACGGTCTTTGTGGGCGGATCCGAACGGGACCCGGCTTCCGCGGCAGGACGATCGGCAATGATGGCGGACATGTTAGATGAGGGTGCCGGGCCACGAACGGCGCAAGAATTCGAGAACGCGCTCGAGCAGCTCGGGGCGTCCTTTGGTGCCTCTTCCGGCTATCTCGCAACAACCGCTTCGATGTCGGTCATCTCTTCGAACTTTGCCAGCGCCCTGAACCTGTATTCAGATGCGTTGATCCGCCCACGCTTCGATGAACCCGAATGGGAACGGGTCAAGCGAACGATGGTCGCCGCGCTGGAGCAGCAGGTGGACGACCCCGGAACCGTCGGACGGCAAGTCGCGTTGCGTGAGTATTTCGGCTGGGAACATCCTTACGGTCGACCCGTCACCGGCACTGCTTCCACGGTTGGAAAGCTCACAGTAGCCGACCTAAAGGCTCGCTATCACTCGTTGATACAGCCCAAAAACGCAACGATCTTCGTCGCGGGAAGTCTATCGGAAAGCCTTGTGCAGGGTCTGTTGGCGCGGACCTTCGGAGGCTGGAGCACGGAGAGTCCAGCCCCTGAACCGCCCAAAGTTGCCGCGCCCGAGCCCAAACCTCTGCGCGTCGTCATCGTTGACAAGCCGGGAGCCGTTCAGACCGTGGTGCGATTCATTCTGCCGGGCTACCCCTATTCGGACCCTCGCCGCCTGGGCCTCGAGGCACTCGGAACGATCCTTGGAGGCTCCTTTACGAGTCGGCTCAATCAGAACCTTAGGGAAGGCAAGGGCTATACCTATGGAGCGGGATCCGATTTTGTTTTCGAGCAGCCTCTGGGCTACTTCGTCGCGACCTCCTCCGTTCGAGCCGACGTGACCGGCCCCTCAGTCGGCGAATTCTTGAAAGAACTAAAGGGTCTGCAGTCCGGCAATGTCACATCCGAGGAAGTCGAGAAGGCGCGGTCGATTCAGAGGGCAGCTCTAGTGGAGTCGATGGGCAGCATTGGATCCGTAATTGGCACGGCGATTCAGCTCTATTTGCAGGGTCGCCCATTCTCCGATCTCGGAAAAGAGCTGAGAGACATCTCCGGACTTCAATTGGCCGATCTCAATTCCATGGCAAAAGAGGCGATCTCAGTCGATCGAGGTGTGCTCGTGCTGGTGGGCCAAAAAGACCTCGTGCTCAAGCAACTCGAAGGTTTGGGACTACCCAAGCCGGAAATCGTTGAGCCCGTGAAATAGCCGGGCAGACGGTGCTCACGTTCGCTTGAACATGCGCATGAGCGCGTCTCGGCTGAGTGTGATCGTGATCGGACGCCCATGGGGGCACAGATAGGGATTCTCGGTCGTCGCCAGATCGACGATCAGCTTCTCCATTTCAGGAAAGCTCAGGGGGTCGCCGGCTTTGACCGCCATCTTGCATGAGCTGGTGATCCATATCTGCTCTCTTGTGGGCACCAGACGGCGAGTCACGCTCGACTCGACCAATTCTTCGATCAGGTCCCGCAGGACCTTGATGGGGTCTTTGTTCCGGATAGCGGCGGGTACGGCCCGGACGACATAGCTTTCCCCCCCAAAGGGGTCGAGTTCGAAGCCAACATTCGTGATTTCCACCAACTTGTCCTTCAGCAACACGGCAGATCGGCGATCGAGGTGGAGTGTTTGCGGCACGAGAAGCGCCTGTTTCTCAATGGCCGTCGGACCCTTTAAGCCGCAGAGGTATTCGTAGAGGATGCGCTCGTGCGCAACATGTTGGTCGATCACCACTAACCCATGGGTGGTCTCCGCAATGATAAATGTGTTCATGGACTGGCCGATAATTTTCAGGCCGTCGAGGAGAGATACGAAGGGCAAAGAGGGTGAGGGCTGGTGAACCGTCGGCGCGAGATTTTCCGATGGGGCGGTCTCGGGAATTCGATGATCGACCAGAAGCGGAGCCTGAGCGTACAAAGAGACCTCGAACGGGTTAACGCCTCCGCTGAACTCTTGTCTTTGAGTCTGCTGAATGGCTTCATTGGCGGCGGCGATCCCCTCGGCCGTGGGCATCATTCCATGCTCCATCAGAGCATTTTTCAGGGACAGACGGATTGCATCGAAGGCTTGTCCCTCTTGCTGAAACTTGACCTCGCTCTTAGTAGGCGACACGTTCACATCCACCCGCGCAGGATCGATTTTGATGAGGAGGACAAGTAGCGGATAGCGCCGGTCGGGGGTGAGGTCTCGAAAAGCTTGGTCGACGGCTGCAGTCAGTGTCCGAGTTCTGACAGGTCTGCCATTCACATATAGGTATTGATAGGCCCGTGTCGGCTTGGTCATTTGTGGCGGACTGACGAAACCCGATAGTTCCATGCCCGCTGCTTCGAACCGTACTTGCGCCATCGCCCGAGCGACTTCTCGCCCCCACACGTCGCTGATCGCTTCGATCATGCTGCCGCTTCCGCTAGTTTGGAGGGCGAGCTGATTGTTGTGGGTCAGGGTAAACGCGACCTGAGGAAATGCAACGGCATAGCGGGAGATATGATCCATCGCTTGCCCAAGCTCCGTCGTATCGCTCTTTAGGAACTTGAGTCTGGCAGGGGTGTTGTAGAAGAGGTCCGCGACTTCTATGTCGGTGCCCTTTGGGCCGGCGTTGCCACTTGGTGGGGATACCGTGGAGCCCTCAACCCTTAAGACCGTTCTTAAGCCGTCTTCCGGCGCCGTACTCAAACTCAGCCGAGAGACGGATGCAATGCTCGGGAGGGCTTCCCCGCGGAAGCCTAATGTTTGGACCAACTGGAGATCGTCAACTGACGTTATTTTGCTGGTGGCGTGTCTCTGGAGCGACTGCTGAGCATCGTCGAGTGACATTCCCACGCCGTTGTCACTCACTCGGATAAGGGTCTTACCGCTGTCGATAAGGTCGATCTTGATCCTGGTAGCGCCTGCGTCGAGGGCATTTTCGACAAGCTCCTTCACCACCGACGCCGGCCGCTCGACCACTTCGCCTGCCGCAATCTGATTGACCGTATGCGGGTCAAGCAGACGAATCGCGGGCATGAACGAATTGTATCGCCACCAGGGATGGGGGTGTTGCATTGATGTTGATAGGTTCGTAAGATGCCGAACGGGAGAAGGACATCAAGAACGCCAAATTCCTGGCTGTCCGTTGTGAAGTTTTGGTGAAATTCGTGTCTTTCTTCCCCTATCGCGGAGTTGCACTCCTCGCAACGCATTCATGGATGATGGGATTACACTAGGGCCGTGAAGCAACAACGGATTGGTGTAAGCGGACTGTTCACGGGACGCCTCTCGTACGGGTGCATGAGAATTTCGGGCACTTGGGATCCCAAGTCTTTCACCTCTGAAATGGATGAGAAGGGGCAGGAGGCCGTTGTCGCGGCCTACGAAGCAGGCTATACGCTCTTCGATCACGCAGACATCTACGCGCGAGGACTTTGCGAAGAAGTCTTTGGACGCGTTCTCAAGAAAATTCCAAGCATGCGCGACGACGTGATCATCGCCACCAAGTGCGGTATCCGCTTCCCCGGCGAGCCAAACTCCGACTCGCCGCACCGCTACGACTTCTCAAAAGAGCACATCTTAACCTCATGCGAGAAGTCGCTCGAACGGCTGGGGGTCGACACGATCGACATCTATCAACTCCATCGCCCCGATCTACTCATGGATCCCGAAGAAGTACTGGAGGCATTCGAGCAGCTTCACGCGCAAGGCAAGGTTCGCTACTTTGGAGTCAGCAACTTCCTGCCGTCGTTTGTCGACCTGCTTCAAAGGGCGCTGCCATTCCCGCTTCTCGTGAATCAAGTCGAAATCCACCTGGGACGCCTAGCCTGCTTCACCGATGGCACCCTCGATCAATGCATTGCCGAACAGATCACTCCGCTCTCCTGGAGCCCCCTGGGTGGTGGCTGGCTTGGCGATGGCGGAAAAGCTAAAGACGAAAAGGGCGAGCAACTCTTAAAGTTGCTGGATGAAACGGCTAAAAACCACGGGGTTTCTCGAACGGTCGTCTCTTTGGCCTGGCTCCTGAAGCATCCAAGCGCCATTATCCCGATCGTGGGAACGGTAAAGCCTGAAAGAATTCGAGACGCCGCTAAGGCCGACGACCTCGAGCTGAGCAGGGAAGAGTGGTACAGAATTCTGGTTGCCGCCCGAGGCGAAGCGCTGCCTTAAACGTTGCGGGCCCGTCCGATCCGGCGAGCGTCGCGCGCTCGCTCGCCATACAGTGAGGTAAGGATTCAGACGGGTTCGGTTCACAGCCCCAGTCCGCAGGAGAGAACCGATACAATCTGTTTGCCATGTCCAATAAATCGATCTCCATGCCGGACGCCCTCTATGAATACACGATTGAGAATTGGCTCCGCGAACCCGAAATTCTTCGACAGCTCCGGGAAGAAACGCGGACTTTGCCGAACCACAACATGCAGATCAGCCCGGACCAGGGTCAGCTCATGGGTGTTCTGGCGAAACTGATCGGGGCAAAGAACTACCTGGAGATTGGCGTGTTTACGGGCTACAGCTCCTTGTCCGTAGCCCTCGCGCTACCCACGGACGGCAAGGTCGTGGCATGTGATGTGAGCGAGGAATTCACTTCCGTGGCGCGTCGGTACTGGAAGAAGGCGGGCGTGGAGAGCAAGATCGATCTGCGTTTGGGAGAAGGGGTGGAGACCCTGGATGTGCTTATACATGAGGGCCGAAGCTTCGACATGGCGTTCATCGATGCCGACAAGCCGAACTATCTGAACTACTATGAGCGCTGCCTGCGCCTCGTGCGGCCGGGTGGGCTGATCCTGATCGACAATGTGCTTTGGGATGGCAAGGTAGCTGAAGTAGAGGACGTTGAGGAGAACACAGAAGTTATACGAGGAGTAAATCGAGTGCTTCTCGGCGACGAGCGAGTCGATCTCGCACTCATTCCGATTGCCGATGGCCTAACAGTAGCGCGAGTAAGATGAACCATCTTCCGCAGAGTGTCTAAAGCAGTTACAAACATTAGATGAAATGAAGGGGCATACATAGAGCGGCGAACGCCTGATTTCGCTAAGTAAACCCAGTACAATTACTAGCATAACTTCTCGTAACGATGAATCTCCTAAAACTTCATAGCCCCTTGTGAAAGGAATGTCGATGATAATTAAAACGTCGTACTGCCTAGCAGCGGTAGTCGTCGGTTTTGTTTGTTTAGCTGGCTTCAAGGTCAATAGCACGGTTACTGTTGCGGGAACATATGATCTCAAATTGAGCGACGAAGCGGTCTCGCTTTGCGAGTGGCTCCAGGCTTCTGTGCCTGCCGGCCGTCTCGTCCTATCAGAAGACGGCGAATACAGGCTCGAGCGATACATCGAAGGTCGTCGCATGATCAGCGAAGGAGACTTCGAGATTGACCGAAGCGAAGTAATTCTTAACCGAAACAATACTCGCAAGACCTTGAGAGGCAGTGTCACTCGCAATCGAGTTACCATCGAGGGCCTTTCTTTCGAACGGGAAGGCTTCGGCGAAGAGGAGGTCACTCGGAGAGAAGTCCCGCCGGTGCGAGAGCTTCCCCGTCAGGAGCCACGCCGAGAGCTTCCGCCTCTGGAGATTCCACGCCGAGAACTGCCCCGAGAAGCGCCTAGAGACCTCGATAGAGGAAGATCATTCAGCGCAACTGGCAAGTGGGTGGTCCAGAACTCAAATGGCCGCATTGATCCTTCCATTCGATTCACCTTTTCAAGCAACGGTCGGTTCTCATTTACCGGAATGGGGAGCACGTCGAGCGGAACCTACGAGCTACTAAACGACCGCATCAGTCTCCGCTACCAGGAAGTGGACGGCCAGCGAGTCGAGTTCCCCTACAACGGCAAGGCTTACATTCAGGGTGATGGCTTCCGAATCGATAACTTCCATTACGTGCGGGAATAGTAAACTAGCAATTACACCAGTATAATCATAGTAACTGAACGGAATCTCCCTCTTCAGAAGATTTTGTGTAAGGAGGAGATTCCAGATGAATCGTCTTGTTTTTGTTATTTCTGCGTGGGTAGTCAGTTCTGTCTCATTTGCTTCGTCCAATTCTGTGCGTGATGTTGCAGGCACTTACGTGCTTAAGGTTAGCAGTGAAGCCGCCGCTTTGTGTCGGCTGATGCAAACATCGGTCCCAGAATCGAGAGTGGTGTTAACCGAAGACGCTCGGTACAGCATGGATCGCCAGATAAATGGGCAGATCATTCGAACTCAGGGTGCTTTCGTTGTAGAGGGCGGTATCGTGCATCTCTCTGGAAAGAAGCCAGTCAAGGCCTCCGTGTCGAAAGACATTATGGTTCTGGACGGCCTATTATACGAGCGTGAACCGGTTAGCCCGATGATCGGCACCTGGGTCGTGAGGCAGGCGAACGGAAGCGTCGATAACCACAGCAAATTCACGTTCACCGATAAGGGCACGTTTCGCTACCGAGGATTGGGCGGCACCTCCAGCGGTACCTACGAAGTAGATGAAGGATGCGTCTACCTCACGTACATGGAAGTTGACAGTGAGAAGGTGGCACAGCCTTTCAAGGGTCGCGCCCTCCGCTTCAGCGAAGGATTCAAGATCGACCACTATCGGTTTATCCGGGCTTAAACGAGATTTGTTGCCCTGTTCCTCTATTGGGACAGGGCAGCGATCGTCACTACTTAGGTTTTTGCCAGGTTTCCTTGGTGTCAACGACATCCTGAGTCACCTTCTCGATCCGGAAGCGAAGCGCTGAAGGAGTCAAGGCTCGGTTGTCGACGGCGAGCGCCATCATGATCTTGCCGCTATCCGAAATATAGAACTGAGATGGCTGCATCTTCGTGTTCGCCTTCAGCATTCTCACCGCTCGGTCGGGGCCTTGAGGCAAGGCATCAAAATCGCCAAGGTTCACGGTGAGCCAAATGAATCGCTTGCTGGGGCTCATTTCAATGCCAACAGGGATATCGAGGGCGCCCTTATTGATCTTGGTGGAGACCTTCTCCTTTCCGGCTTCCTTGTTAATGTCCGTGACTTCGTAACCCAAATTTACGACCATCTCTTTGAGCTGGGCAGCGGTCATATCTCGGTCAGGCTCCTGCGGAGACCAGGCGAGCGGCAAGAGTGAAGTGGCTGTGACGAGGCCAACGAGGGTGGGGAGGTGTGACTTCTTCAAAATATCTCCTGGGGACGAGTTCGAGTTCTACCTCGCCAGTGCCGCGTCCAAACGCCTTTGACCCTGAAAGCCCTAGAGTCTTCCCAAGTACACTAGAGTCATATGTTCCTCGATGAGGCGGTGGTTGAGTTCAGCTCCGGCCGGGGAGGCTCTGGGGCGGTTGGATTTCACAGGGAGAAATACGTTCCCCGAGGTGGCCCAAACGGCGCTGACGGTGGCCGCGGAGGCGACATCGTGCTGCTCGCCGATCGCGGAAAACGCACCCTATACGACTTCAAGCTGCAAAGTAAGTTTAAGGCTGACGACGGCGTGCACGGGGTCGGCAACAAGAACGGCAGGGGCGGCAAGCACATCGAGATCAAGGTGCCGGTGGGCACCGTGATCACCGACGACGAAACCGGGGACCTGATCATCGACTTGAATCGCCACGGCATGAAGCACGTGCTTTGCAAGGGTGGAAAGGGTGGCTTCGGCAACATGCACTACACCAGCAGCGTTCGTCAGGCTCCCAATTTTGCGCAGAAAGGAGGCCCTTCGGAAGTCGTGCAGGCACGACTGGAGCTTAAGCTCGTGGCCGATGTAGGCTTGATCGGCCTTCCCAACGCAGGCAAAAGCACGCTCATTTCGCGCATTTCGGCCGCTCGGCCAAAGATCGCGGACTATCCGTTTACGACCATCGTGCCAAACCTGGGGGTGGTTCGCTATCACAACGAGTCTTTTGTCGTGGCGGATATGCCTGGACTCATCGCGGGGGCGAGTGAGGGTATCGGCCTCGGGCATCAGTTCCTCAAGCATGTGGAGCGCACGCGCGTGCTCGTGCATGTTGTCGACTCCTTTCCTGCTGACGAGTCGGATCCAATTGCCAATTATCATCTGATCGAAAACGAACTGCGGCTGTACTCAGAAGCCATCTGGTCTCGGCCTCGGATCATCGCCCTGAACAAAGTCGACATCATCCCCAGCGATATTTACAATGAGCTGAGGCATAAATTCGAAGACTTCGGCCATCCCATGGTGCCGATTTCAGGCGTGACGGGCCAGGGACTCGATCCATTGCTCGACCTGGTCTGGGAAGCGTTGCAAACCGTTGATCCAGAAGAGATCATTCCTATTCTGTTGCCCACAGCGAGAACGCCGGATCTGGCCGCATTCAGGGTGGAGCAGGATGAAGACGGCTACATCGTGAGCGGAAAGCGCATCGAGAATCTTGTTTCAATGACGGATATGGAGAGCGATGAAGGAGTCCGATACCTTCACAAGCGGCTCGAGCGGCTAGGTCTCATCGAGAAGCTGCGCGAGATGGGGGCCAGTGAGGGCGACAGCGTGTCTATCGGCGATTTTGAATTCAGTTTCACGGATGAGCTATGAGAATCGGCATTCTTGGAGGCACCTTCGACCCGCCTCATATTGGGCATCTCGCGCTGGCCACGGCCGCGATCGAGCAACTCGACTTGGAAGAGGTGATCCTCATGCCAACGTTTCGAAATCCGATCAAGGGCCGCAAAGTCTCAACCTCCCCAAAGGACCGGCTCGCGATGGTAGAAGCACTGGTTCGCGGCTCCGGCGATTCGCATTTGGCGCTAAGCGATCTTGAGATTACGCGCGGGGGACCGAGCTACACGGTGGACACGATGACGGAGCTTCAAATGGCGCGCCCCGCCGAGTATTGGTTCCTGATGGGTGCCGACTCATTGCGAAGCCTGCCGGACTGGAAACAGCCGAATCGGCTTGTGCGACTTTCCCGCCTAGGCGTCGTGGTCCGCCCTCCGACCACGGAAAGCGAGGTTCGCTTAAGAATTCCGGTGGAACTCCGCGATCATGTAGATGTTCTTCAAATGACGCCGGTGGATATCAGTTCCACCGAAATACGGGAACGCCTGTCGAGAAAGCAGAACGTGAGCTCCTGGGTGCCGGTCGAAGTTTTAAGATATATTTCAAGTCACAAGCTGTATCAAGAATGACAACCGAAGAAAAGCTCCAACTCATCATCGAAGCCGCGGACGACCTAAAAGCCGAACGCATCGAAACCCTGAACGTCCGTGAAAAAACGTCGATTGCCGATTATTTCGTCGTTTGTGGCGGCACAAGCGACCGTCATGTTCAATCCATCGCCGACAGAGTCGCGGAGAGACTGTCCGAAGTAAAGGAGAAGCCGACGCGCGTAGAAGGCGACCGAAGCGGTTGGGTCCTTCAAGACTACGGCGACGTGATCTTGCACGTGATGCGAGAAGAGCAACGCCAGTTCTACGATCTGGAAACGCTCTGGAAGAACATGCAGCCGAGTTCTGATCTGACGTAAGCCTGCTGTGTGGAAGAGATCAGGGCGGGGCTTCACGTAGCCTCTCGGCCAGCTAAGAGGGGACTATTGAGGCCGTCAGCAGTTCACGAGCTGGAGCGATCTTGCCCGCGAACAGCAACTGAGCTGCTGCGTCCATTTGACGACCTTGAAAGACAAGAGCCAATATATGGAGTGCGGTGGCCCGACACCGCTTTGACAGCCTTGAAAGACAAGAGAACCTACTTTCACCGCCTTATGTACAGAAGCTCTGCGCAACGCTCACGTCTTGAGAAGGCTGAAAAGCGGTGTCGGACCACCGCACTCCATATTGGGTTCTAAACTCTTGTCGGTAATAACCTCAGCCGACGATTCGGTTCCTCGCCGACGCTCTCGCTTGCCAACTTACGCGCTTCGGCCATTTGATGCTGGACCTTTCTCACCGGAGCCGGAGCGGGAGAGAGTTCAAACGACTTCCCAGATTGGAGCACCGTCTCAATCCCAGCTTGAACCTCCTCCAGAGCCTTTCCTTCGATAGCCGGCACGCCCGGTGCTTCACCGCTCTGGCGAAGGATGTCGTCCAGAGCGGCCGCGATTTGCGAGAAGGTGTTGGATTTCACCACCACCGTGGGCACTTGGCGGCCAGCTAAGTCCCGAAGCTTGCGCGGCTTGGCTTGGTAAGTAGAGCGAATCGCCATGATCGCATCGGCGTTCGAAATCTCGGTGGTTACGTAGGCAGGAGCACGCTTCTCACGGATTGCTCTCTCCAGGCGTGTCCGGGCGATTCCGTACGGAAAGATTCGGACGAGGTTTTCCCGGCCTTCCTCGCCTTCTTGCGGGGCCCCGCGAAGGGCCCCTTGCAGTTTTCCCGGTTGGCCGTTCGGTACCTTATCCACCTCCTGGTTATTTCGCGCCAGCGATGGATACCGCGCATTGAAGCCGGCTTCCTGAATCTCCGCCGTTTCTTCATCCTGCACGACCTCAACGTTTCCGCCGGTCCGCACTCTGACCTCGGGACGAGGGGGGACTCCGCGGAGGACCATATCTACCGTCTTCATCACGTTGTGATGGACGGCGAGCCGATCATAGTCGAGCAGCTCCACCACCACATCAAAGGTAGGAGGCGCCTTCCGCTCGAGAACCGTCTTTTGTGTGCCCCGCCGCTGGGCTTCCGCGTCGGACAGAGTGACTGCCTGGATTCCTCCGATGAGGTCCGCCAACGTGGGATTCAGCATCAAATTTTCGAGGGTTTGTCCGTGAGCAGTCGCAACGAGCTGCACGCCTCGCTCGGCAATGGTCCGAGCGGCCGCGGCCTCTGCCTCGGTTCCGATCTCGTCGATCACGATGACCTCCGGCATATGGTTTTCGACCGCTTCGATCATCACCGCATGCTGTTGGAGGGCATCGCGCACCTGCATACGCCGGCTAAAGCCGATGCCCGCATGAGGAATATCGCCGTCGCCCGCGATCTCGTTCGAAGTATCGACGATGACGACACGCTTGAGAACCTCGTCTGAAAGCACGCGAGCCACTTCTCGCAGCTTGGTCGTCTTTCCGACGCCTGGTTTTCCAAGCAGCAGAATCGATTGGCCCGATCGCACGATGTCGTCAATGATGTCGATCGTTCCCTCGAGCGCTCGGCCAACCCGGCACGTCAAGCCCACGATTTTGCCTTGACGATTTCGAATGGCCGATATTCGGTGAAGCGTTCGTTCGATGCCCGCACGATTGTCAGAGCCAAACTCACCGATCGTCTTGGAAACGAAATCTAAGTCGTGTTCCGATACGATCAAGTCCGGAAATCGCTCTACTCTCGCGTGGTAGCGTGCCTCCGCGGGCCGCCCATAGTCAAGGACAACCTCGATCAGTTTGTCCAGTTCATCCGTATTCTGCAGACGCTCTCTAACCGCGCCCGGCAGAACAGCCAAAAGCTGATTCAAGCCGTCACTGTGAAGGGTCATTTGATTTTTAAGGTGCCGGTGGCAGAAGCCCCCGCTGCCTATATACTACGACGCTTGAGAGGTCTCGCATGCATCATAAACGTCTTGTTAAAGTTCCTGGCAATGGCGGACAGGAGTTGAGTGAAGGGGCGCACCGAATTTGTGATCTGGCGGACACAAAGAGATCGTACAAGCCTGCCGACTTGTACGATCTCTTGCGGGAGCAAGGAAGTTAAACCTTGTCGCGAAGCTCCTGAAGCTTGACTTGACTCGTTTTGGTCTTGCCCTTTGACCAAAACTTCACCGGCACCGTCTCCCCAGGCTTGAAAGGCGTGAGGACCTTGTTCAACGAAATCACGTCCGTTACAGGCTTTCCGCTTATTTCGAGAATGATGTCCCACTCCTTAATCCCAGCAAGATCCGCTGCTCCTCCCGGCTCTACGCTGACATCGCCACGGATCGGCGACTTGACGATGATGCCTTTGGTCGGTACGTCCGTCGAACCGGTGATGTTCTCAAGCTCGGCCCTGATCTGGGGGTCTGCCAAGAACTTCGAGTCCCAGTTGGGATTGTGTCGAATTCCAAGACCCGCATAGCGCGCGTAACCGAACTTGATGATGTCGGCGACCACTTCTTTCACACGATTCACGGGAATCGCAAAGCCGATGCCAACGCTCTGACCGGTGCTCGAAGCGATTGCCGAGTTGATGCCGATCAACTTGCCGGTTGCATCCGTCAAGGCACCGCCCGAGTTGCCGGGGTTAATGGCAGCATCAGTTTGAATGGCGTCTAAGAGCACGCCTCCGCCGATGGGAAGGCTTCGCTTGAGCGAACTCACCACGCCCACGCTCACCGTGTTATCGAATCCGAGCGGGTTGCCAACGGCCAAGACCCACGAACCGACTTCGATGCTATTGCTGTCGCCCAACTCAACGGGCTTGAGACCTTTTACATCGATTCGAAGCACCGCCAGGTCTGATCGAGGATCGCGCCCAAGCACCTTCGCATCGTACGATTGCCCGCCTGGAGTGCGGACCTTGACTTCGCTAGCTCCCGCCACGACATGGTTGTTCGTCACCACGATGCCGTCGGCCGTGAGCACGACGCCCGAGCCCGAGCCGGTTTGTTGCACCGCACCCTCGTCATCTGAGAAGTAACGGGGCGTACGTTGCAGCCGGTCAACGCTGACGACCGAAGGCGTGACGGCCTTGGCTGCCGCGCGAAAATCGAATGCCGGCAAAGACGCCTCATCTATTACCTGACGCACCGCCGCTCCGCTTCCGCCAGCGGACGACAAGACGTTCTGCGTTCGATTGGCGTCGCGCCAGTCTTTAAATTCTAAGGCGCCATACACGGCTCCGAATGCGAGCGTCGTAAACGCCATTCCCAAGAGGATGGTTTTTGCCTTCATTATTGTTCTTTGACTCGTTTGATAGACACATGCCCCTGCTTTTCTACAAGTCTGTGTTATCCCTTCAACGAGTCAAGAAGCAATGGCAGTTCCCGATGTAGGTCGGATGAAGGGTCCGAGACTTCGGCTTGCGGAGACTATTTGCGGAAGTAAGCCGTGTCCAAATTCAGCGAAGCTCCCGAAGGCACGTTCTGAGTGAGGATGCGAAGATAGGCCGTTCCTTCGAAGTCAACATATGGAGCGATGTCCGGAATGGAGATCAGAATGTTGTCCGACGCGGTCGGAAGCGTCGTCGCAAAAAGCTCATCGAACGGACCATACGGATACGAAGCCGACGCCCAGTTGTAGAGCTGCACGCTCTCTCCGCCTGCCGTCCCACCAGCATAAGCTCGCTTCAAAACCAGCTTCAACGGCCCGGAAGTGGGCATGCGCCGGAAGCTCATCTGAAGCAGCACGAGCCCGTCGCTCCTTCGGGTGCAATTCACTACCTGGCCATCGATTCGCAGAGCCTGAGCAAAGCCGCCGGTAACACTTGCCCCAGGGCTGGACGCTTCGTTCATCGGCCAAACCGGCTTCTTGGGCTCGGGAGGCGAGTAAGTATCGATCAACTCGCCGCTGGCCGTCTCCACGGTGATCGAACCCGTGTTGACGCCTATTCTAAAATATGCCGAGTCGCGGGAGGTGGTCACCATCGTCGCGTCCACTCCGCCGATCTTTACCTTCGCGCCCAGCAGGTTGCGCCCATACACTCGCGCGGTCGCTCCAAGCCCTTGCTGCACGTATCCGACCGGCGATATGAAATTGACCTTCGGTGCTTTCGGGGGAGCAGATGTGCCGGAGGTGACGACATCCATGGCTGCTTCCGCATTGATCAGCCCGTGTAACGAAAACTCCCCAAACGGACTTTGCGTGAGCAAGGTCGCCGTGTCCTCGATTGCATTACGCAGGATCGTCTTGTTCGCAGTTCTCGAGGCACCTTTGAGCAGAGCAGCAAGTCCCGCCACATGGGGACACGCGCCGCTGGTGCCGGAAAACCCGCCGTATCCGCCATTGGCGCTCGTCGTCGTCAAGCTGACTCCCGGGGCAGCCACATCGACGAGCCACCCAAAGTTCGAAAAACTCGCCTTCTGGTTGTTTTGCGTGGTAGCGCCGACGGCCAATACGAAATCGTAGGCAGCGGGATAGAAGGGCAAAACGCTGTAGTCGTTGCCCGCCGCCGCCACCGGCAGAACGCCCCGGTTGTAGGCGTACTTCAAGGCGTCTTCCTCGGCTTGACTGACGCGGTCTGAGTAGTAGCTCATGGAGAAGACCCGGGCACCCATGTCGGCGGCATAGATAAATGCGGGCACGGTCGCTGAGTCGTAGAAGTAGCCCGAGTCGAGCGCTACCTTGATGGCCATGATTCTCGCCTTCGGAGCGACGCCGATGATCCCGATCGAGTTGTTCCCTGCGGCTGCGACGAGTCCGGCGCAGCCGGTGCCATGGCCGTGGACGTCGTTCGGATTGCTGTCGCCATACGCGAAGTCGTAGCCGTTGTAGTCGTCGACATATCCGTTATTGTCGTCGTCGATCCCGTTGCCAGGAATCTCGCCCGTGTTCTTCCAGATATTTCTGCTCAGATCTTCATGGTCGACTTTCACGCCGGTATCGAGCACGGCCACGATAGGGAGGCTCGTGCCAAGGGTTGTGTCCCACGCGAGGTCCGCCTTGATTTGCCGCATGTGCCACAGATCGGGCCACTTGGGATCGTTGGGTGTGTAGGCAGGAATTGCTGCGCGGTCGAACGTGCACGCCTCGATTCCAGGCGCATGGGTTAGCCGCTTCTGGGTCGCCTGAAGAGAGCCGGCGGGTGCTTGAATGACCGCCCAACCAATCTTGTCGAACCTCTCGATAACGATGGATCCACTCGCCTCCACGCTGGCGAGAGCCTGCTCACTCGCAAGCTTAACGAACAGGTTTCGGGGATGGCAAAGGCCCCCGTTGACAATAATGGGTTCTAAGCCTCGGGTGGCGGACAGGGAAAGGATAGCGGCAACAAAAATCATAAGCTCTCAGCTTTATCCTATCAGGCATTGGATGCCAGAGGTAGCCTTCCAACTAATATGCCCAAGGAAATCGACGTCCGCCCGGCCTTTACGCTTCTGTTGCGTGAATGCTGTGAAGGCCGTCTCGAGGGCCAGGAATCCACCTGGTTCGTCGAAGGCAACTGGGAGTGGCTTACCACCTCGGCGCTATCCGCCAGCTTATAAAGCTGTAAACTCGCGCGAATGAACAAGGTCTATCCCGACGCAGCAACGGCGCTCGAGGGGCTCCTCTTTGACGGCATGACGATCATGGCGGGGGGCTTCGGCCTTTGCGGCATCCCGGAGAACCTGATCCTCGCCATCCGCGACTCCGGCGTCAAAGACCTGACCGTGATCAGCAACAACTGCGGAGTGGACGATTTCGGGCTCGGCCTCATGCTGCAAACCCGCCAAATCCGCAAAATGGTTTCCTCGTACGTGGGTGAAAACGCCGAATTTGAGCGCCAGTTCCTCAGCGGAGAACTCGAACTCGAATTCAATCCGCAAGGCACCTTGGCGGAGCGCTGCCGAGCCGGGGGGGCAGGAATTCCGGCATTCTTTACGAAAACCGGCTACGGCACAATCGTCGCCGAAGGGAAGGAAACGCGAGAATTCGAGGGTGAAATGTACGTCATGGAGACGGCGCTGCACGCGGACCTCAGCATTGTGAAGGCGCAGGTCGCGGACACTACCGGCAACCTCATCTTCAACAAGACTGCTCGCAACTTCAGCCCCATGATGGCAACCGCGGCGAAGGTCTGCGTGGCCGAAGTCGAGGATCTAGTTGAACCAGGCGAACTAGATCCGAACTGCATCCACACCCCCGGCATCTACGTAAAGCGCCTGATCAAGGGCGAAACCTACGAGAAGCGAATCGAGCGAAAAACGACCCGCCCAATATAGAGTGCGGTGGCCATGCCACCGCTTTTACGGCCTCCCAACATCAAAGGACCTCAAAAAGCTGCGGCATGGCCGCAGCACTCTAAAAGTCGTCTTCTACGTTTACTTGATCCGTTCTGAACCTCAGAACGGTATCTCGCCATCCTGGCTCCGCGTGCTGCTCAAACCAACTAGCCGAACACCACTTATACAATCTGGCCTCCGAAACAAGGCCGTGCTTCACAGGATTGCTGTGCACGTAGGCTAAACGCGCCAGATAAGATTTCTCGTAAGTTAGGCGGGTTTGGTGGTAGCTAAACCACACCTTTCGCCCGGGAGCGTCGTCGAGCCTGTTCAGCAACCAGGACGTGATGCTATGTAACTTGCCGCTGAACTTATTTAGAAGCGAGCCGGCATCAGGTGACCTGCCGACGAAGTGGTAATGGTTCGCAAAAACCGCCCAAGCCTCCAACCGCCACCCCAATTCCTCGGAAACTTCAAGGAGCGAGTCATGAAGCAACGTGAGCCGCTCGTCACCAACGAACAGCTTCTCCTTGTGCAGCGTGCCAGCCGTCACGATGTAAGTCCCGGGCCCACTGACCAGACGAGACGGAGAATGGGGCCACTGCCGCATAGTTCATTCTAATATAGAGTGCGGTGGCCATGCCACCGCTTTTGCAGCCTCTCAAGCTCTCCGCACATAATCCATCTTGAGATGGCAAAGCTCCTCGGAATCGACGTCGGCACCTCGGGCTGCAAGCTCCTCCTGATCGATGAGCACGGCACTGTCCTCAAACAAGCCTCCGCCGAGTATCCGATCAGCACGCCGCAACCATTCTGGTCGGAGCAGAACCCAGAGGATTGGTGGACCAGTGTGCAGAAGTGCATCGCCGAAATCGGCGAGACGCCCGACGCCATTGGCGTCGCTGGGCAAATGCACGGGGCCGTCTTCCTCGACGCGAACGACGAGGTCATTCGGCCCGCCATTCTCTGGAATGACCAACGCACGGTCGAAGAGTGCCAGGAGATCGACGACACGATTGGCCGCGAAAAGCTCATGCAGATCACCTGCAACCCGCCTCTAACCGGTTTCCAGGTGCCCAAGCTCCTTTGGCTCCGCAACCATGAACTGAGCAACTACCAAAAAGTCCGTTCCCTCCTTCTCCCCAAGGACTACATCCGGTTCAAGCTCACCGGCGAGAAAGTAACCGAAGTGAGCGATGCTAGCGGGACCGGCATCTTCGACGTTCCGCACCGCGATTGGTCGGACGAGATGCTCGCGCGACTGGAGATCGATTCCGAAATCTTGCCCCGAGCCGTCGAATCCCATGAGATCACCGGCCGGACCAAAGAGGGCGTGCCGGTAGTTGGGGGCGGCGGAGACCAGGCTGCGGCAGCGGTCGGAACCGGTGCCGTCAAGCCCGGCATTATCAGCGTCAGCCTCGGCACTAGCGGAGTGGTCTTCACCTCCTTGGAAAGTCCAAAGTACGAGGCACAGGGTGCCGCCCATACGTTCTGTCATGCAAATGGCAAGTGGCACGCGATGGGAGTCATGCTCGCGTGCGGAGGGGCACTTCGGTGGGTTCGCGACACCTTCCACCCCGGCGTCAGCTACGACACGCTGGCCGAGCAGGCGCAAGCGGTTCCGCCCGGCTGTGACGACCTGACGTTCCTCCCGTACCTCACGGGAGAGCGCTGCCCGCACAACGATCCCCGGGCTCGAGCGAGCTTTTCTGGCTTAACTCTCAGCCACACCCATGCCCACTTGACTCGGGCCGTTTTTGAATCGATCAGCTTCGGACTGCTCGACTGCATGAACTTACTCAAAGATCTCGGCGCTACCGCCGAAGAAATTCGCGTCACCAGCGGGGGGGCCAAGAGCGAGTTTTGGATGCAAATCCTGGCCGACGTCTTTCAAAAGCCTTGCGTCACGCTCCAAACCGACGAGGGCCCTGCCTTTGGCGCGGCGATCCTGGCGGGGGTTGGCACAGGGGTGTGGCCCTCCGTGGAAGAGGCTTGCAGCAAGGTCGTGAGGCCCCTGCGTCGGACAGATCCGTCTGGCGTAGATTACGGCGAGGCCATTCAGCGGTACCGCAGTTTGTATGGAAGTTTGCGCGACTGGAACCATCAGATCTAGGCGAGGCTGCTTCAGATTTGGCCGCTTCCGTGCACTTTCACGCCGCAAGGCGCGAGTGAGCCATAATTGAAGTTAATCGCGCAGAGCAACAAAAAAGCGTATTCGCGAGGCTCTCTCTTGCAGTCATATTCTCAGCCCCTCCCAGGGAGCAGAGCGTCTGGTTTCAGGTAAATTAGAGCGCACTTTTATTTGGAGACCAGTTCCTAACAACCCCCTATGACGACCGACCAAAACCAGACGCCTGTGGCTGAAGAAGAAGCCCACTTGGCCGAGCATGCTCAGCCAGAGCAGGCGTCCGACACGCCCGACGCAACCGCAAATGCCGTTGCTGAAATGACGACGCCCTCCGCTCCTTCTGAGCCCGAAGTTCAAGAGCCGCCGACGACGCAGCCTGAAATCGAACTACCTGCTTTCGAGCCAGAGCCGCCCGCTCAGCCCGAAACGCCCGAAGTTCCTCCTGCGCCAGCCGAGCCGGAGCCTGTAATTGAGCCAACGCCAGCTGATCCGGTTCCCGCACCAGCTGAGACAGAAGCGCCTGCTGCTCCAGAGCCAGAAGTCTCTTCCGCGCCCGCACCGGTTGAACAGGCTGCGCCAGTGGAGCGGGACGTTCAAGCGGACGCCGATCTCTTCGAAGCAGCCATGCGTGGCGAGCTGGGAGAGGAGTTCACCAGCCCCGAAGGCGGCTACAAGCGCCTCTCGAAGGGTGAGCGAATCGAGGCAACCATCGTCCACGTCGACAAAGACAGAGTCTTCGTCGACCTCGGAACAAAGTCGGAAGGCGTCGTGCCCCTCAGCGAGCTAAGCGAGGAAAACCTCGAGACCGCGAAGGGCCACTTTAATGTCGGCGACAAGATCAGCGTCATCGTCCTGCGCCCCGAAAGCGCAGAGGGCAACCCGATCGTCTCCAAGAAGCGAGCGGACTTTGAAGAAGTTTGGGATCGAATCGAAGAGGCACACCGCACCGGCGAGACGATGATGGCCCTCGTGCTGGACCGCGTAAAGGGCGGACTGGTGGTCGATATCGGCGTGCGCGGATTCGTTCCGGCAACCCATGTCGGCTCGGGCAAGCTGCGCAATATCGAGAAGTATGTTGGCCAGTCGCTTGGGCTCAAGGTCATCGAAATCGACCGAGACCGAAAGAAGGTCGTTCTCTCCAACCGTCAGGCTGAAGAGGAGCGCAAAGTTGCCGCCAAGGAAGCCATCTTCCGCGACGTCAAGCCCGGCGATATCCTCGACGGATCGGTCCGACGGCTAACAGACTACGGCGCATTCGTCGACCTCGGCGGGGTCGATGGCCTGCTGCACATCTCGGAAATGAGCTGGGCGCGCATCAACCATCCGAAGGAGATGTTTAAAGAGGGCCAAAAGATCAAGGTCATGGTGCTCCGTCTCGACGGCACCACCGGCAAGATTTCTCTCGGCCATCGACAGGTTCTTCCCGATCCTTGGAACCTGATTAAGACGAACTACACGGTCGGCCAAAAGTTGACGGTCATCATCGGACGGATCGTGCAGAGCGGCGCGTTTATCAAGCTTGCCGAAGGCGCGGAAGCCTTTATGCCAGTCAGCGAGATGTCGTACCGACGCATCAAGCGACCTCAGGACGTCGTCGAAGAGAACCAGGAAGTCGAAGCGCAGATCATCGACCTGCGGCCAGACGAGCGCCGAATGGTGCTCTCGATGAGAGCCCTCGGCGGTGGAGGCGAACTCCGAACTGGAGGCATGCCGTCACCTTCCTACGAGGATGATCGCCGAGGCATGGGCGGCCCAGCAGGTGCCGGAGCCAAGGACAAGAAACGAGGCGGCAAGAAGGGTGCCCGCGGTGGCGGCAACGATTACGACGAGTTCGAGGATATCGGACGCGGAAGAACGTTTGCGACCAGTGGCGCGACCATCGGCGAGCGGCTAGGAATGCTCAAGGGATTCTTGACGCGAGACGAGGACGAGGACGAGGAGACCACGGAAGGAACCGAAGCTGTGGAAACCACGGAAGAGGCAACAACGCCAGTGACCGCCTCCGCTCCTCCCGAACCCGCTGAAGCGGCACCAGCCGAAAAGGCAGCTGAACCAGCCGAAGAGGCCCCTGCAGTTGAAGAAGCTCCCAAAGCCGACGCACCTACAGAGACCACGAACACGGAACCTGAGAACTCGTAAGTTCGAGATTCGGTGCAACCCAAGGGACCAGGCTCGATGCCTGGTCCCTTTCTCTTGATGGCCTCCCGAAAGCCCGTGGGTCGTCACGCGCAAAGGGTTGGGGAGCCCATGTTGTCCCCCTAATCGTGAAGGCGAATCTTGCTATTTAATTCTCTTCGCTCCTCCAGATCTTCCTACTTGCAGTAAACTATATTTGGACATCGAGAAAGATGGCTGCTGTTGAGAATCCGAAGTACAACGCCGCGGAACGCTTCGTTCAGATTGCGCTCGAACTATACGGTTCAGAGCGAGAGTTCGATATCGTCCCCCCGGACGATTCCATGCAGGCCGCAGTCGTCGCCGCCTTTCTAGAGAAAGGTTGCCAGGTCCGGCAAGATCGCATGGGTAGCCGAATGATCGTAACCGTCCCCAAAGGGCTGGCTTTTCCTGCCGAAAAAGCCAGGAATAGCCACGATGAGATCGACACGCTCCGTGCTCGTATGAGACGCGTTTAAAAGTAAGGCGACTTCACTCCTTTAGGAGGAGTGCCACGGTGGCACCAAGCTCTTCGATCCGCACCTCGTGGATGCGCCGTTGACTGAGATCGCAAATGTCGCGTGCAAACCCGCTGATCTCTCCCATGTGTCCAACCAACGCGATCAACGTATGTTCGGCCTGAAAGGTGGTTCCATCGTCGCGCACGTGAACTCGGGTCGTGTGTACGCGCTCGCCAGACTCTGCTCGCGCCATCTCATCGGCACTGGCCTTTACGTCGGTTATACGTCCCGCGAGGAGTACATCGACCGGCATGCCAATTAGATCAGAGGCATTCCTTCCGAGAACCTTGGCGCTCGACTGGCCGACTCCGGTAATCGTGCCCATATTGTTGAGAATCAATACCGCCTCGTCCTCGTGACTGGCGAGGATCACTGCCAATTCGGCTCGCTCGTCTAGTAACGCGGCCTTGGCCTCCAATATGCGTCGCGCGAGCACTAGCTCAAATGCCTCTTCACGATTCTTCGCCTGGACACTCTCCAGAAGGGTGATCCAAGCTTCGCGAAGCTCGGGCACACTCATCTTTAGCCGATCAGCAATCTGCACGTCGGTGGCCCCTGCATGTGCCATCTGAGTCATGCTCACCTCGTTTTGGCTCTTTGTCTTTTTGGAGCGCATCGTATAGCTAGTGTACGCCCTGACGCAACAAAGCACGCCTCCCTCCAAGATCTAGATTTTCGCTTTAGGCAAACAGATCTTGGCAAGTTTATGGGCCTCAGCCCTGACCAGCAGGCCTTCTGGGTCGACTGAGAGAGCTAAAGGGCACTCTGCGCTTAGATTGGAGGTTCTCCGGCGTACACTTAATACTGGATGTCCGCCACGCCCCCAGGAGTTCTCGATTCAATTGTCTCGGCCGTGCCGGACTTTGTGTATACGTTCGACCTAAACGGTCGCTTTCTCTACGCGAATCAGGCCCTGCACCATCTATTGGAAAAGCCATTTGGGTCGATGGTGGGCCTCAACTTCCATGATCTGAATTATCCGGAGCCTCTGGCAAGCACTCTGCAGGATCAGATTCGGCAAGTGATTGACACTCGCAGCCTGGTTCGGGGAGAAACGGAATTCGTCAGCGCATTCGGTTCTGGCTACTACGAGTACATTTTCGTGCCCATCTTCGATGAAAACGCGAGCGTTGCTGCGGTGGCTGGCACCACCCGCGACATCACCGAGCATATACATCGGCTGCACAGGCAGCAGGCAACGAATCACAGCAACGATCTGCTGCTGGCCGAGTTGAACGCGGAGAAGGAAAAGCTTCGGACGCTCTTCGATCAGGCTCCGGCATTCCTAGCCCTCGTCGAAGGCCCTGATCTGGTTTTCGAGTTCGCCAATCGGGGTTATTACAAGCTCATTGGCCATCGCGATATTATCGGGAAGACCGTCGCCGAGGCATTGCCGGAAGTGGTCGATCAAGGCTTCATCGAATTGTTGCGAAACGTATACGACTCCGGTGAAGCCTATGTCGGCAACGGTATACGAATACTTTTGGAACCGGAGAACGACGCCCAACTGGAAGAGCACTATCTTGATTTTGTGTATCAGCCGGTGCGGGACTTAACGGGGCAAGTAAGCGGAATTCTGGCGCATGGAGTCGATGTGACCGAGCAAACGCGCGTGCGCCAGCAACTTGCCGCGACCGCCGAGCAGATGCGGGCGATCTTCGATAACGACGAAGATGATGCGATCATTCTAACGGATGCGGATCGCACCATCCTGTCCTGGAACAGGGCCGCCGAGAAGATTTGCGGGTGGTCGAGCGAAGAGGCTGTGGGCCAGCCTGCCGACATCATTTTTACTCCCGAAGATCGAAAGCGCGGAGGCCCGAATGAAGAAGCAGCAATTGCTGCGGAAACCGGGAAGTCACTCGATGAGCGCTGGCACGTTCGGAAAGACGGGAGCACGTTTTGGGGGAGCGGTACGCTGAGTGCCCTGTGTAACGAGACAGGCGAGCTGCAAGGCTTCGTCAAAGTGTTTCGCGACGCTACCCATCGCTATAAGCACGAGCAGCGGACGCAAGAGCTAAAGGAAGAACTCGAGCAGCGAGTCGAGCGCAGAACGGCCGATCTCGTGACGAAGAATCAAGAGTTGGAGGGATTTACTTACTCCATTTCCCACGACATGCGAGCCCCACTGCGAGGGATGATCGCCCAGGCGCGACTGGTGGTGGAAGAAGACGGTCCGTTTGTTTCGGATTTGGGCCGACAACGCTTGCAGCGTTTGGAGTCCTCCGCATTGCGCATGGCGCGCCTGGTGGACGATCTCCTGCAATACGCTCGACTGGGCCGACGAGAGCTTCATCGGACTTCTTTGAATCTAAATGACCTCGCGCGGGAGACCGCTCGCGCGGTTCAGATGGACTACCCCGACTGCGAACTGGTGCTCGGGGAAATGGAAAACATGGTTGCCGAGGGAGATTCGCAACTGATCGGCATGGCACTCTTCAATCTGTTTGACAACGCCTGCAAATATTCTCGGGGGGAAGGAAAGAGCCTTGTTGATTTCGGCTGGAACGAGTCCGCAGAGGGCCGGATCTTCTTCGTGCGAGATGACGGCATCGGGTTCGACATGCGATATGTGGGCAAGCTCTTCCAACCGTTCGAACGCCTCCACCGGGAGGAGTACGCCGGCACCGGCATTGGGCTAGCCAATGTGCGGCGGGCGATCGAACGCCACGGCGGGCGAGTGTGGGCGGAAGGTGAGCCCGGCAAGGGCGCGACGTTCTACTTCACCCTCGAGTAGCGGTCACTCTCCATGGCCTCCCTCGACCCAGGCTCGCAGGAACTCTCCAACGCTCCACGCCTGCCAGGGACACGCCCCAGGCGATTGCGGCTCATCCCCGTCGTACACTTCCGCAATGCCCCCCAGCCCGTATTCGGAAAGCATGTCCTTCGCGTTTCGAAGGACCCGTTTGGCCTCGGCACGATCATCGCAGAAGCGCACCAAAGCAGTGGCATAGGAGCCGAGAAGCCAGGGCCAGACGGTCCCCTGATGGTACGAGGCATCGAGTTCGGGGAGCGTTCCGGTGAACTTGCCTTGATAGCCCGGCTCCTTTGGGCCGAGGGTTCGCAAGCCGTTGGGCGTGAGCAGCTCTCTCGCAACCACCTGCAGGGCCAGGCGTGCCCGTTCCGGATTCATGGGCGAGAAGGGAAGCGCCATCGCGATGACCTGGTTGGGTCGAAGCGAGGCATCCATCGGATCGACGGTATCCATATAGTGGCCCCGCACCGGGTGCCAAAACTTCTCTTCGAACGAAGCCGTAGCTTGCTCCGCCTCCAAGGAGAATCGATGGGCATCCGAGTCGCCTAGCTTCTCGCACAGCCACTCCATCACGCGTAGAAGGTTGATCCACAGACCATTGATTTCTACGGGCTTGCCATGACGTGGCGTGACCACCCAATCGCCAACCTTGGCGTCCATCCAAGTCAACTGAGTACCCGGCTCTCCCTGGGTCAGCAGCCCGTCCCGCACGTCGACACGGATTCCATAAAGGGTCCCATTCCGATGCCAGTGGTGGACTTCGCGCAAGACCCCCAACATTTCGTGAGCGAATGCTGAGTCCCACTCCGCCAGCAGCGTCTTGTAGAGTGCGTTCGCGAACCAGAGGGTCGCGTCTACCGTGTTGTAATCAGGCTCCTCGCCGACTTCGACGAAGCGGTTGGGGATCAGACCCTGGCGCATTTGCGAGGCATAGCTGCGAAGAATCTCCCGCGCCTCGGTCAATCTGCCAGTGTGGACACAGAGCCCGGGCAGCGCGATCATGGTATCGCGGCCCCAGTCGGTAAACCACGGATAGCCTGCGATCAGGGTGGAGCGTTCGTGTGAGTTGACGAAGAACTTGCTCGCAGCATCTTTGAGCATCGTTGAAATGCGGTACTCGTGCGAGGGGCCCTCTTCGGGAATCTCGGCTGCCGTGATCCCTTCTTCAATTGAAGCAACGAGCACGGCCTTTTGGCCCGGCGCGAGTCGGTAGGTTAATTCACAAGGGCAGTACAGATCATCGTGAGGAGGGAGCCCCCGCTCCACCTCTCGCTGATGTTCGAAGCGGTAATACCAGCCCTGAACGGGCAACCGGGTCGCGCCCTCGTGCCCGAGATGAAGCGCGACGCCCCCGTGATCGAGGATCGTAGCAGACCCCCCGAATTCGATATTCTCGGGATATCCGGCATGCTCCAGGAAATCGCCATGATGACCCTTATGCGACACAAGCGGGCGAAGCGTGAGGAGATAGGAGTCCGAGCCGGTGTTCTCGTATTCGAGCGTGGCCGCGTTCACACCTGGGTGGACAAAGAGCCGTTTGCATAGCTCATGTCCGCCTGCCTGATAGTGCCAGCGCGCCGACCGTCCAACCGAAAACCCCCGCAAGTAATGAAATCCCTCCGGGTAAATCGCACCCGGATATTGATTCGCTGAGATTCCGACCGGATGCGGGCCGGATTGTAAGAAGGCATCCACCGCCGCCAGAAGAACCATGCGCCCCGTAGGAGGCGTGGTCGCAGCGACGAGTTGGCCATGGTAGCGGCGCGTATTGATCCCGCTCGCAGTGCCCATTGCGTATCCGCCAATGCCGTTCGGAAGCACCCACTCTTTGCGAGTCGAGACTTCCAGGTTTCGACATTGTTGCTCGTCGAGGGTGTAAAGCATCAAGTTTTTATTTCGGATTCTGCTGGCTGATGATCATCTTGTGAACCGGGGTAGGAGCGGCTGTCTTTGAGCGCCTGAATTGACGGCGCTGAAGGATATCGTAGAAGTCATCCAAACGCAGCCTCAGGCCGAAGCGATAATCACTTGGAAATTTACGATACAGAATGAACGGCTCGAAGCAACCGGCCACTTGCGAGATGGTGTACTCGCGGTCGTACCACTTCAGTGTCCGGTCATATTTGGTGAGATAGCTAATCTTTGTCGGCCCCAGATTGAGGTCCGCCCTGAGGTGATAGCCCTGTTCTGCTACGAGGCGGTCGAATTGAAAGTCCGGTCGGCCCGCCTGCTTGGACAGCACGAGCCCACCCGCGAGCCGAAGCTGGGGAATGGGCTCATAAACCAAACCGGCCGAACCACGTATCCATCCGAAGGCGTTCTCTCCCAGAAATTGGCTGGCATCAAGTCTCGTCAACGTGCTCAGCTTCGGCCCGAGCCGAATACTTGGCAACTCCAACGACCCTATTGCCACTGCCCTGGACACGAAGGGCCCCCCTCGTTCGCGGATATGCTGCAACCGGATCTGGCTCAAATAGGACAGGCCGCCTTCTAGCGACGTCGTATTCTCACCTTTCGCATCCGTCCGGGTCACGTTCTTACCACCCAGGACGCCGCCCACCTCGTAAACGCCTTCGAGCGCCTTGGTGACGCTCGTTTCAAACGTGCGACCCCCTACCCCCGCATTCCAAAGGGAAGACACGCTGACGGACTGGCGAGGCGTTCTTAGAAATCGCCGCTCCTCCGAGGGGTTATCGATTTCGATACTCTCGAGATAACCAAAGCGGAACCGCTCGCCAATTTCCGAACCAGGCGTAATGATGGCGCTTGCTTTCGTAGAGGAGACGTTCGTGCGGGTTGCCGTGACGCCGAATCCCGGATAGGAGCCCTTGAACGCGCCGGCATTGAGATAGAGATTTGTGAACTCGTTCAGCAAGAACCCGGCGTCCCAACTGACTCCGAGTCCCTGGCCCCGTTTCAGGCTGAGCGAAGGAATGCTGACTCCTTGCGTACGGCTGTCGAGGTTAAAGTTGCGATCGGGCAAGGTGACCAGTTTGCGGCCAAAGAAATGAAGGGATGGGTCTTCTAGCTTTCCCTTCTTGCCGGGCTCCAGAGTCAATCGCGGACTTCGCACCCAATAATACTCTGGGCAGTTCGTTCCCTCCACGTCGATAAACGTCCAGAGCTCCGGCGTGAGAATCGCTTCCTTGGCGCGGATGTGAGCGCGCCCCACCCGTATGGAAATGTTCTTTGCGTTCCCCTTTCGTGCACCTGTCTTCCAGGTGAAATCCAGATCTTCGGCACTCAAGTCAGCTTCAGGATCCTGAATGGTGACGTTTCCAGTGGCCTTGCCTCGCTGCTCCGCCTCGCCCATGAAAAGCTCGAGCCGGTCCGCTTTCACGGTCGTCAGCCCGTAGGTCGCGACGACGCCGCGGTTAAAGATAAAGATCTTGGTGACCGGATCGTAGGTGGAGGATTGAGCGGAAACGATCAAATCTTCGTCTATCCGCTGGGTAACGCCCGCCTGCTGTTGAACGGCCTCAAGTCGCGGAGGCGTCTGCAACTCGGTCCAGGGAATGGTGGGCCAGGGCAGGGGCATCAGGTAGGGAGTTTACCGATGAGGCGGTGGACGATGGTCGGGATCGCTTGCCGCAGTAAGCTAAAGTGAGCTGTATGTTAAAACCCCAGGCACTTTCACTAGGTCTAAAGCCTCATATCGAACTTTTAGTCGAATATTTTGCTTGATGCCTTGCGATTGCTTCTGCGTGGGTGCATAATGGACTGGGTTGAGTGTAACTCAGCCTATCCGACGCAGGAAGCAAACGGACAGAGCGAATCCACCAAGAAGGAATGGATCTCATAGGGAACTCAAGGAAAGTTGTGGGTTCCACCCTAGGAGGGGGAGAAGCTAGGTCAGGGAGCGAGCCTGTAGTCGAGAACTATTAGGAGAATCTGACTATAAGCATGAAGCGAACATTCACGTACGCTCTCGGAGCGGTCCTCGCAGCTGGCATGGTAACCCCAGCTATGGCGCAGGATAATTTCCCAGACGTTCCCGAAAATCATTGGGCTTTTGAGGCTCTCGCGCGGCTCAAGGCTGCCGGCATCCTCGTTGGCTACCCCGACGGTCTCTATCGTGGCGGTCGCCCGGCATCTCGTTATGAGCTCGCCGTTGCCCTCCACGCAGCCTATCAGAACCTGCAGAACGCCCACAATGGTCTCGCAGGCCAGCTCGAAGAGCTGCGCCGACAGATCGGACAGGGTGGCCCAGGGGTTGACCTAACCTCTCTTACCAACCGCATTGCAGCCCTGGAGAACCAGGTCAACGCACTGCAGGGGCTTAGAGACGACATGGCCAACATGCGACGCATGGCTGACACGTTCCAGCGCGAGCTGCAGTCGCTCGGCGTTGACGTGGAAGCGATGAAGCGCGACCTCGGCGACCTCGCCGATCGAGTCACCCGACTCGAGGCCCGCAAGCCAGCCGTTGATATCAGCGGCGATGTGAACTTCTGGCTCGGTGCTGGAAATAGCATGAACAACAACTTCGGCCTGGATATGGACGGTCGACTCAATGGCACCAGCAATGCTGGGGTCACCGGTGGCCCAGTGGGTCTCACTCGAGACCTCACCCTGCTCCACGAGGTTGCACTCGTGCTTGCAGGCACCAACGAGACCGGTCCTAAGTGGCGCGGAACTGTCGTCGTGGGCAATATGCTCGGCGGCGGCGGCGGAGCTGGTTTCGGCAACCAGTCACGGCCCATGTCCGGCTTCGGATACACCGAGGGATCTGCAGATGTTTATCTTCAGGACCTAGGCATCAAGTTCGACACCAGCGTTGCTGGCCTCGGATTCAATGCTGAGATCGGCCGAGTCGGCTACAAGGTGTCTCCGTACATCTACCAGCGCATCGACAAGACCCAATACTTCGCCAACGAGCGATGGGATAACGGTCAGTACTACTTCGACGGCGGCATCATCGGATTCAACTTCGGTGCAGCCAAGCTCGACGTCTTCGGCGGTCGAAACTCGAACCGAAACAGTGTCAACAATGTTGACCTCAACCCAGTGGTCACCGGCCCTCTGAACGGAATGTTCGCAGGCCCAGGCGGATCGATGGGACCTTCGCTCGGCATCGACCGAACGCTGGGTGTGAACTTCAACGTTCCGCTCACCACCGCAGGCAACCTCAACCTTGCCTACCTGTGGCTTGACAGCAACGGCGCGATCACCGCGGCGGCGGCGAACCGGCTCTCCGTGTTCGGTGGCACCCTGGACTTCGCTCTCGGAGCCATCAAGCTCGAAGGCAGCTACTCTCAGAGCGATCTGCAGAGGAATAGCCGACAGGTTAACAACGGCAACAACAGAGCCGTTCAACTGAAGGCTGGCTGGAACGGCGACCGATGGGGACTCTGGGGTCTCTACCGAGAGATCGATGCCAACTTCCTCGCTCCTGGCGACTGGGGTCGGCTCGGTATTCTTCGGAATCCGACCAACATCAAGGGCTTCCAAGTCGGCGGTCACCTCGACCTCACCAACGCACTCACTCTGAGCGCAATGGGCGAGTTCGACAGGGGCAAGAGCAACACGTTCGCTGGAACGACTGGCTTCAACACCAACACCAAGATCGAGAAATTCGCGGTTAACCTGGGCTACAAGCTCACGGGCAACGCAGGTCTTATGTTCGGCTATGAGGACACTCAATTCAAGAACATGACGGCTATCGCTCCTGTGGCCCTCGGCGGCAATCCTCGCTACCGATGGACAACCTTCGGCGTCAACTACGGACTGTCCGACCAGGCTCGCCTGACGGTTCAGTACCAGATCAGCGACGTGCGAAACGAGTTCGTTCTCCGAAATGGCGTTCAGCGCTATAGAGGCGGACTGCTCACCACGCAGCTCAGCGTTAAGTTCTAAACCCACTTAGCGAAAGCTGAAGAAGGCCCGGTCCAGTATTGGACCGGGCCTTTTCTTATGGGTCTGTTATGCCAGCCTTGAGCCCAAATTCAGGTCGGGAAGGTTCTGAATCCAAACCGCCAATTCGCTACTCGACCGTAACGGACTTCGCAAGATTCCTCGGCTGATCGATCTCGCAGCCTCGTAGGCGCGCGATGTGATAGGCGTAGAGCTGCATCGGAATGATGCTCAAGAGGGCATTCAGGAAAGGGGATTTTGTGCCCCGAATTCGCAACACCTCGTCCGCCGATTTCTCGATGATGTGGTCGTCGGCCGTCGTGATTGCCAAAACCGTGCCGCTACGCGCCTGAACTTCCTTCATGTTGCTGACCACCTTGTCCCGAATCTCTGGGTCAGTGGATCCGAAGACGGCGACTACGCCGGGATGAACCAGCGCCAGCGGTCCATGTTTCATTTCGCCGGCCGGCGATTCCTGAGTGGGGATGTAGGCGATCTCCTTCAACTTCAGAGCACCTTCCAGCGCGACATTAGCATCCGCTCCCCGGCCGAGGAAGAACGCTAGCGGCATGTCTTTGTGCTTCTCGGCGATCAGCTGGATCTCGTCCTCCAGCTTTAGCGCCTCTTGAGCCAAATCGCTCATCTGATGCAGGTCGTTCACCATTTCTTCCACCCGCACGCCGGGCATTTCCTGAAGCTGGGCGATGTAGAGAGCAAGGAGCGTCAGCACCGTCACCTGGGCCGTGTACGCCTTCGTGCTCGCCACCGAAATCTCCGGTCCAGCCTGCGTCATGATCGTGCGGTCGCACTCTCGTGCGATCGAGGAGCCGATCACGTTGACGATGCCGAGAGTTCGGATTCGGCGCGACTTGCAAAGGCGCAGCGCCGCAAGGGTGTCCGCCGTCTCTCCGGATTGGCTGATGAAGATTGCGAGCGATCTCGGCGAAAGCACGGGATCGCCATATCGGAACTCAGAGGAGAAATAGACGTCCGTGGGGAGCCTGAGCATCTTCTCGAAGAGGTGCTTGCCCATAAGCCCCGCATGGAACGCAGTTCCGCAGGCGATGATGTTGACTCGGTCGATCTCGTGCCACACGTGCTCCGAGAACACATTGTCCAGGCGGATGCGGTTCTTCTCGTCAATGCGCCCGGCCAGGCATTGCCTGATCACTTGTGGCTGCTCATGGATCTCTTTGAGCATGAAATGCTCATAGCCGCCGCGCTCGGCCGCCGCCAGATCCCAGTCGATGTGCATGGGGACCACGGGCTGCTCACGGCCGTCGAGATCCACGATGGTGACTTTGTCCCGAGTCATGCAGGCGACCGTGTCCTCCTCCATGATGATCACCTCGCGCGTGTAGGGAAGAAGGGCGGGAATATCGCTCGCGAGCATGTTTTCGCCCTCGCCGAGACCGATCACAAGCGGGGAAGCGTTCCGCGCGGCGACCACTTTGTCCTTTTCCCTCTTCGAAAGAACCACCAGCGCGTAGGCTCCTCGAAGTCTCTGGACGCCCTTGCGAACGGCCTCTTCCAGGGGAACGCCCTTCGCGTACTCCTCGCCGATCACATGTGCGGCGACTTCAGTGTCGGTTTGGGATTGGAAGCTGTGCCCCTTTGAGACCAGGTCTTCCCGAAGCTCGAGATAGTTTTCGATGATGCCGTTGTGAATGATGGCAATCTCTTCGAAAGCATCGTAATGAGGGTGTGCGTTGACATCATTCGGGGCCCCATGGGTCGCCCATCTCGAGTGAGCGATGGCAATGTGAGCGTTCCTGGGCTCTTCTTCCAAGAGCTTATGAAGTTCGCTGAGCTTGCCGGCTCGCTTGACGACTTCGATATGGCCGTTTTCAGGAAAAGCCACCCCGGCACTGTCGTAGCCCCGATACTCCAGCCGTTTCAGTTGGTCAAAAACGACTTCTACCGCGTTTCGCGGACCAACATATCCAGCAATGCCGCACACGAGTTCATTGTGGCACGAGCGCTGGCGCTACTTTTCAACGGATCGGACCTACTGCAGATGGTCGGCAATTGCTCGTCTGACCATGCCCTGTACAATATCTTCAGCAGTGGGATTATAGGTTCCGGCTTCGATTCGGGCTTTTAGATCTTCGATCATGGCTTCACGGTCTGGCAAGGCGGCTACAGTGGCGGTTAGGTCGCGAACTAATTCGACGTCCTGCTGTCGAACTCGAGCTTCCTCGATATTGACGATGGCTTCGATAAGCTCAGGGTTGTCGAGTATCTTCTTTATCTCTTTGTCTGAAATGCGCATAGTCTTCTCTTGCGTTCCAGACAGGTAACCCGGCCGTCTCCTTCGAGACCCCTGGCTTTGCGTGGTAAGGGTCGCCCCTATCGTGCCATTTTCTGTCATCTGACCCCGTTAGGTCGGATAGTTAAATTTTGGGTCTCACGAGCAGCCTCCTTAGGGCAGGCCACGAGAGTTTCTCGCAAAAGTAGAATATCAGGTAATTACACGGATAGGAGCAAATATGCCCAGATACCATCACCTCGGTCAACTACCCCCCAAACACCACATTCAGTTTCGCAAGCCGGACGGCTCTCTCTACGCTGAGGAGCTCTTCAGCACTCGCGGATTCAGCGGGCCCATGTCGACCTTGTACTACCATTACGCCCCCACAGAGGTGCTTGGATGGGAAGATCGTGGAAGCGTCAAGCCGGTCTACTTGGAAGATGGACCCCTGCACCATCGACATCTCAAAACCAGGCTAATGACCCCGTTCGGTGATGCGGTAACCGGGCGCGTGCTCTTGCTTGGCAACCAGGATCTGGAGTGGAACCAGGTGCTCGTCGCCGAGCAGATGACCCACTACTTCAAGAACTCGGACGGCGACGAATGCCTCTTCATCCATGATGGCGAAGGCACGCTCGAGTCGCTGTTCGGCAATGTGGAGTTTGGGCCGGGGGATTATCTGGTCATCCCCAGGGGATGCACGTACCGACTTCAATTCAAGAGCCTGCCCGTGAGGATGCTCGCGATCGTCAGCTATGGGCCCATCGAGACTCCAAAGCGGTATCGGAACGAATACGGCCAGCTGCTTGAACACGCGCCGTTCAAAGAGCGAGACTTCCGGGCACCTTCCGAACTTCCGGTACATGAGGAGCGCGCGAACTCACAGGTTTTGATTCGCGCCCGGAATCGGCTCACCCTCTACACGTATCCCTTCCACCCGTTCAATGTCGTTGGATGGGACGGCTATGTCTTTCCCTATGCGTTCAACATCCGGGATTTTCAACCCATAACGGGCCGGCTGCACATGCCTCCTCCGATCCACCAGACGTTCACCGGGCACAATTTCGTGGTTTGCAGCTTCTGCCCGCGTATGCTCGACTGGGATCCTCAAGCGGTCCCCGTGCCATACAACCACTCGAACGTAGACTCGGACGAGGTTCTCTATTACTGCAACGACAAGTTCGGATCGCGTAAGGGAATTGAAGAGGGAAGCATCACACTGCATCCCCTGGGAATCCCTCACGGCCCGCAGCCAGGGGCTGTAGAAGCATCGCTGGGCGCTAAATTCACCGAAGAGCTTGCCGTGATGGTTGACACGTTCCATCCGTTCAAGATCACGCAGAACGCGCTTGAAATTGAAGATCCGGACTACTGGATGAGCTGGCAAAAGAAGGCCGTGCTGCCTCCAGGCACGGTGGAGCTCACCGGAGACTAGGCGAATCTGAACCCGTAGCGGTGGCCCCGATCTTGCATTTGTTTCGCTGTTCTCTGCTGGCTAGTTGGCCCGTATCGCAAGTGCAACGTAGGCGTCGGTAAGGCTTCCGGCGTCGAAAGTGTGCCCGGGACTTCTCTGAGTCGTCTAAACCTCTGGAGAGCAATATGAAACTTAAAAATTTAGCCATTGGAGCCGTTGCGGCACTTGGGATCACGGCGATGCCGGTACAGGCTTCGGCACAGATCGACAACAACATGATCCAGCAGATCGCGATCATGCTTTTAGCCGACAAACTCGGTATCGATTCCGGCGGAATACTTGGTGCCCTCGGGGGCTCCGGAGGAAGCATTTTCGACATGGCCCCGGCGTTTGCCTTGCAGCAGTACGCACCGCAATCTTCGGCGCAGCAGATCTTCCAGTTGCGACAAGGCGGATTGCCCTGGGATCAGGTGGCCACGAGAGTCGGCGTCCCTCAGGAGCGTTACGTGCAGCTTCGCAATAGCGGCCACATCGACAACAACCAGCTTTGGCGCAGCACCTATCAGAGTAAATTTGGCTTGAGCACAAACCAGATCAACACCCTTCGTGGAATGGGTCTGAACTGGCAAGAGATCGGCAAGGCCGCGGTCATCGCTCGAGAGGCCGGCGTTGGCGTGGACAAAGTCGGCGACCGCTATCGACGCACGCGTAACTGGACGACCGTTGCCACCTACTACCGAGTAAATCGGGATTCCGTGTCCAAGCGGATCTCAAGTTGGAGGACATCGAAGTCCCTTCCTTCCAACTGGAGAACGGAGAGAATCAACCCGACGTGGCGAAATGACGGAGTCCACCCCTCATCCAATGGAAAAAAGCTTGGTCACCTAAAGAACAAAGCTAAGAACAAAGCTAAGAAGAAGTCTAAGGGCAAGTCGAAGGGTAAAGGAAAAAACTAAAGACAGGAGAATGAGAAAACGGCAAATGCCGCCTTGGCACTGACGGGAGCCGGAAGGATTTCGGCTCCTGCAGAGGCTCAAGCTCAGGACCTTATCGAAACGGTCGGCGCGATGATTCTCGCCGACCGCTTCGGAATCGATCCTAACATGATCAGGATGGCCAGAATGAATTCTGGTTCTAGTGTCTTCGATTTGGCTCCGGCACTTGCCATGGGAGCCTTCGGAAATGGAACTCCAAGCCAAATTTACGGCATGCAGTCTTCAGGTCTTGGATGGGATCAGATTGCAGGACTGAGCGGGGTCTCGCAGCCCACCTACGGCACCCTGGTTCAAACGCAGTAGCTTAACTCAGATCAGGTGTGGGCGGACGAGTTCGGCGATCGATACCACGTAGGTGAGGACCGGCTTTATTCGTTGAGACAGGCGGGCTACAGCTGGAAAGAAATCCGCAGAGGCGCTCGTGCAGAGTCAAGAAACTGGGCAGCCAGTTGAAAACGCTCTCTACGAAAACCGCCTTTACGGCATGCGCCCGTCTAAGAAGTCAGGCGGCTAGGTTCACACCTCCCCAAAAACAAAGAAGCCCACCTCTCATCCGAGGTGGGCTCTTTTTAATCTTAGGGACAGAGATCAACCAGCGAGAAGCTGCTTGACCGTGTTCTCGAATTCCGTCGTCAACTCTTCTCCAAAGCCGAGTTGGACTTTCTGGACGATTCCTTTCTTGTCGACGAAAATGAATCCGGGGATTCCACTGAATCCGGTCTTCCTGAGAAGTTCCTCGCCGCCGGTGGTGAACAGGTAGCTGTACTTGTGCTCGTTCTTGTACTTGGAAGCGGCACCCTTGGCGTCGTTTACGTTTGCACCCACGACAACCAAGCCCTTGCTCGCGTACTTCTTGTGAAGCGTCTGCATGAGCGGTGATGCTTTCTTGCAAGGGCCGCACCAGGTTGCCCAGAAGTCGAACAAGACCACTTTGCCTTTCAGGCTCGCGTTAGTGACCGCTTTGCCGTTCAAGTCCGTCATTTTGAAAGCAGGGAGCGCCTTTCCTTTCAGGGCGCTAGGGTCCGCTTGTCCGTTGACGGCGACCATTGCCGAGAGGAGCGCGAACGCCATTAGGGGTTTAACAAATCTCATATTTCTCATTTCCAATTAACCCCGAGGGGCCTTCCTGACCTACTATACGTCTGAGAAGCGCCAAGGTTCTCCCCAAAGCAGGCATAATGCTGCGTGAAACGCTGGATCACTGGGCTACTCCTGGTGCTGTCCGCCTGTGTGCCGATCTTGCTTTCACGCGCTACGTCGCCCCTTCTTCTTGCCGATTCGGACACCGCTTTCATCCTGAAGACCATTCGGGAGCGGCAAAACCCACTGAGTTGGCTGACAGGAGACTGGCCCCTGGGGAACCACTTCTATCGGCCGATCTCGTCACTATCCTTCGAGTTGGACAACCGGCTCTATGGCGACAACAGCGTGGGGTACGGCATCACCAACTGTTTGCTCGCCATCGCATGCGTGCTGCTGCTTTTCTGGTTTCTGAGGGAATTGACCGACAAGGTGGCAGTGGCGACCTCTTCGGCGATGCTCTTTGCGTATTGGCACTGGGATGGCCATGGGGCGCTGGGGCACCTTCTACGGTACGCGTGCCTCCTCGTGGTTTTCTTCGGTCTTCTACGGCATGGATTTGCCGTCACGAAATGGCTACCGGCAACCCTTGTTCTCTATTTCGTCAGCTTGGAAGCGGCACCATTTGCGTGGCTCGAAGCAGGAGTGGTGGGGTGGTTGCCTGGCCGGACGGCAACGATCATGTCCTTCTTTGCGCTCATCAGTCTGTCAGCCTATGCGCGATATGAAAGGCTCTCCGCCGACCGGGTGAAGCCGGTTACTACGCCGCTCGATCCTCCGGCCACGAAAGGCACTCAGGTTTCAGGGGCCGCGCCTCGGGCGGTTTGGATTTGGCCGCTCGTTAGCATCCTGGCGCTCGCGCTTTGCCTTGGCTCCTACGAACAGGGGGTGATGGTTCCTTCGCTTCTCGTCGTGTGCGCGTGCGCGATGCGGGTGATGGGATATCGGGTCAGGTGGGGCTGGCAGGCCGCTTTTTGGCTTACGCTAGTGGTCTACTTGCTCCTTCGATATCTGTTCGTACCAAGCGATCCGTCGAGGTATCAATTGCAGGCGCTTCGAACGGGTCCTGGAGTGTGGCTAGATATCTCGGCCTACGCGTTGCCTGCGCTGCCGATGCTGCCAGGATTCTTCCGATCGTTTGTAGGGCTCCCAATGATCTTCCTGATGAGCTTTTGGGTGACTGTCGTGGCGATCTTTGCCAACGTTGCTGCTGTACTACAGGTAAAGCGCCGTTGGCATCTCGCCTTGCCGAGTTATGCCCTATCGCTGCTGGCGTTCTTGCCAATGGCCTGGTTGAGCCGCTTCGAGCATTATCACCACCTTCCGATGGCCTTCCGCTCGTTGTTTGTCGTCGCGATGGGTCTTGTCGCTCTGGATCTGATTGTTATCGCCGTATCGCCCCAAGCTCGACAAGCGCCTCAACGGCTTTCTCCCGCACCTGGTTCGCTTCCTCGTCCGTAAACGTACCGTCTGGCTTGCGCAGTTGAAGGGCGATGGCGAGCGAGTGAGAATCCTCCGGAATGCCCTTTCCTTCGTACACGTCAAAGAGCCACTGATGTTCCAGAACGTCGGGAATGCTTGTTCCGATCGCTGCCGCCACGCTCTCGTAAGGCACCTCTTTCGAGAGCTGCACGGAAATATCCCGGCGGACCGAAGGGAACCGGCTCACCTCCCTCAGATTGAGCCCGTCTTTTCGGTGCGCGTATGCGTTCGCGAGGGCGATTTCCGCCAAAATAGTCAAAGGGGAGAGGTCGCAGCTCTCCGCTACGTCGGGATGAATCTGGCCGATGCGTCCAATTCCGGCACCGACCCGAGCCTGCCGCGTCGGGTGGAATCGTGGGTCGTCGCAGGGTTGCCACGATAGCTCCACCCCGCTCATCTGAAGCACTTCCTCAAGCACTCCTTTGAGGGTAAAGAAGCTCGCCTCGGCTGATCCCTTGTCGTTCCAGCCGCTCGCGGATAGATTGCCTGAGCTTAGAAGGCCCAAATTCGTCTGTTCAAGAAAACCCGAAGGGCTCTTCCCAAATACGCGCCCCACTTCGAAGAGGTGCACCTCCTTGGAATTGTTGCGACGGGCAGCGTCCGAAAGGGAGGGCAACAGCGAATTTCTCAGCAGCGCCATTTCGGGCGAAGCGGGATTTCGGGGCCCGAAGCGTTCGATGTTCGTGTCATCGAGCGGGTGAACGTCACGAAGCGAGTGGCTTATCGTTTGGTTGAATCCTGCGCGCAGGGTTGCCTCGGTGACGACATCGAGCCACAGCTCATACCCCTGAGGACCTCCGAGGGGAGTCGTGCCCTGAGGAAGCAGCTCGGGTATCCGCTCGTAGCCGTGCACGCGGCCAATCTCTTCGATGAGGTCGTCTTCTCGGACAATATCCGGTCGCCAGGAAGGCGGCGTGACGGTCAGCACATCGTCTTCGCGAAGGACCTCCATTCCGAGTCGGGTCAGATAATCCTGCGCCTCTCCTGCGGCAATCGGCATCCCGAGCAGACGGACCACCCGGCTGATGCGCACCGTGATCGGAGTGCGTTGTGGCTGACGCGGATAGAGGTCTACGATGTTGGACACCTCTGCTTCCGGGACACTTTCCAGTAGAAGCTGGGTGAAGCGTTCGATGGCCGCCACGACCCCGTCCGGGTCGACGCTGCGCTCGAAGCGATACGAGGCTTCGGTGCTAAGGCCGAGCTGCTTTCGAGTCTTGCGAACCGTCGAGTTCTGGAAGTTCGCCGATTCCAGCAGCACCTCCCCCGTCGTCCTCGATACCTCCGAGTCGAGCCCGCCCATGACCCCCGGAACGCCGACCGGCTTCTCTGCATCGCAGATCATCATCTGGCCGGCGAGCTCGTGCTCTTCTCCGTTCAGCGTCGTCAGCTTCTCGCCACCGCGGGCGTGACGAACGACGATGCGCCTCTGCGAAAGCATGTCTCGGTCGAAAGCATGAAGCGGCTGACCTAACTCCAGCATCACGTAGTTGGTCAAATCGACGAGTAGCGAAATCGGACGCATGCCAGCCTGGGTGAGCCGATCTTGGATCCACTGCGGGGAAGCTGCATCGGATGAAATGCGCCGGAAGGAGCGGCAGGCGAAGCGAGTGCAAGCGTCGGCTTCAATAGTCGCGGTGTTGTCGGGAATGACGAACGAAGCCTGAGAGCCCTCAAAGCGTGAAGCGGCCGCAGCGTAAAGGGCCGTTGGAACCGCTTCAGCATCCTTTGCCAAAACCTCACGAGCGAGCCCAAAAACGGAAAGCCCATCGCCTCGGTTACTGACGACCTTGATATCCAGAACCGCCTCCCCCGAGACCTCCTCAATGCCCTCGAGCTCAAACCCAGCCATCGTAAGCAGGTCGCCAACTTCTTCAGCGGTCAGACGCGTCTGTACAAAATCGCGAAGCATCGAGTACGGGAACTTCATTCGATCGGTAGTTTACTTCCGAGCCTAAGTTCAAGCTGAAGCCTTACGCTGAAGGGTAAGGGAAAAAAGGGCGGATGATGGGTCTCGAACCCACGGCCTCCTCTGCCACAGAGAGGCGCTCTAACCGCTGAGCTACACCCGCCGAATGAAACGGCATTTTACCTGCAGACAGGGTAAACCGTGCACGTGCCCGAGGTTCTACTAGCGCTTGGTTCGAATGTCGGGGATCGAATCGCGAACCTCTCGGCCGCCGTAGAGGCGCTGGCATCCACTTTGGAGCTTCTAGCCGTCAGTTCCGTCTACGAAACCGCGCCAATGTACGTGCAGGAACAGCAAGCCTTTCTCAACGCCGCCTTGCGCGCGAAAACTTGCTGCTATCCCCTGCAGCTATTGCGACTGCTGAAAGACATCGAGGCCGAAGTTGGCCGTCGGGCAGGACAGCGATTCGGACCGCGTGAGATCGACATCGACCTCATCACCTATGGCTGCCTGATCTATCGTTTTAGGGGCGGCGAGAAGACTCTTGAAGTGCCGCATCCCCGCGTTGCGGAGAGAAGATTCGTCCTGCAACCGCTGGCCGACGTGTCTCCCGATGCGTCTCTGCCAGGCATGGGAAGCATCCGCGATCTGCTTGCTCGCACCTCTGAGCAGGCTGAAGACGTCCAGAGAATCGAGCATGCCCTTCTTCCAATACACGGCAACTGATAAGACGGGGCGAACGATTAATGGCACCTTGCAGGCGGCCACCTCGGATGCAGCCCTCCAAGCTCTGCTCAGTGCCGGGCTCAGCACCGTGGATGTTCGAGTTCCCAAGAAGCAAGTGGCGGTGCAAGCGCGTCCCTCGATGACACCGACTCGCCACGTCGTGGATGCGCCCGCCCGTACCACGACGGCTCACCGGTCGCTATTGACCGCTTCTTTGCCAGCGGCCGCTCAGGAAAGTGTTAAGACAAAGCCCGGTAACGACAAGGACCTCTATTTCTTGCTTACTCAGCTAAGCGATTTCTACCGCTCGGGCATATCGCCGGGCCAGGCCCTTCAGCACCTTGCCGATCGCTCGCCGGAGCTGTACAAGGAATCGCTCGTGTTCGCCTCTGGGAAAGTTGGCGAAGGGGGAAGCTTGAGCGACGCCCTCTCGCGGTATCCCAATCTCTATCCGGCTCACGTAGTGGGGTGTATTCGGGCGGGCGAAGCTGCGGGATTTGTGCCGGACGCAGTGCGTAGGATGGCGCAGACCGTCCACAGCGCTCGGCGAATAGGAGCCAAAGCGCTTATCTTCTTTTTGATGGCGGCCGTGATGGTGGCGATAACGCCTCTGTTGGCAGCCGTAATCAACGGCTCGCTCGCCTCCATTAGGGCCCAAGATGCGGCAGGCGGGAGCTTGCCCGTGGGAGGAACAATTCTGTCGGGGATCGGCCAGCAGTTGAAGTTCATGCTCCCCCTCGCGCTCGTCTTTGGGCTCGGATTGTGGGGGTTGCTCTGGTATTGGAAGCAGGCTCCGATGCGTCGAATGCGTCACCGTCTGGGGCTTTTGCCTCCTCTGCAGAAGCGAGCCCAGGCGGAAGCGATGCAATGGGTGAGCTGGTCTCTCGGAATGGCCACCCGAGCGGGCCTGCCCCACCAAGCGGCTTATCAACTTGCCGTCGAGAGCATTCCCAACTTGCACATCAGAGAGCGGGCGATGGAGGAGGCGCTGCTGACTAAAGAAAACGAGCCTCTGAGCATCGCGCTTAGCCGCTCGACGATCTTGCCGCGGGAATATGCCGACATGATTCACAACGGGGAACTCGCGGGAAATGTGCCGGGCGCGCTGGAGAAAATGGGCAATGCCTCAGGGGCTGATTTTGAAAGCCGCGACGGCAGTGCAGGAGCGATCCTCATGGTCGTCCTCTACATCCCATTGGGGCTCCTCACACTCGGTCTCGTCGTTTATCTTGCAACCTCCTGGTACAAAGGCCTCATCGACTGGGGCTTGAACGACGCAGTATCCCTTCTTTGGCGCGAAGTTTAGCGATACCGCTAAGGTTCTGGCAGCGTCCTACCGTGTATCAGAATGGTGCGATCCTTAAGACTCTTACTTGCAAGCCTTTCCGTGGGCGCAATCGCGTTCGGCTCCGTTACGCCCCGCAACAGTGAGTATATGAGCTGGGGACCCTTCCCGCCGGTGGCCCCTTACACCCAGGCCATGCTCCCCGCTCAACGCGTGGTGTGCCCCATGATCTTCCCGGTGGTGGGCTACTCGAGTTTCAAGAATAGCTATAACGTCAACCGCAGTGGTTTCCGGCACACCGCCATCGATATCGCCGCTCGAAAGATGACCCCCATCGTCGCCCCCTTTTCGGGAATTATCGGATTCAAGCGTGAGACGTTCTGGATTTACGGCGACAACGGTTGGGCTATTTTGGGAACCCACCTTAACGATGACAACATCGGTGTGAACGACGAGTCGGGCAACCGCGATGTTATGTTCGCCCCAGACCTGGTGCCCGGCCACCACGTGAGCGCCGGTCGCTTTATCGGCTATGTCGGCGAAAGTGGCGTCGCCACCGGGTCCCATCTCCACTTCGAGCTATTCGCGCCCGGCAAGGGACCCATCGCCAGCCGTCTGCGCAACCCGTTTGCCTCGCTCAAATATTCACAAAGACTCACGGCCCCTCGTGTCAAACTCGAGAACGCTCAAGAGAAACCCGCAAAGGGCAAGGTCCGCTACGCGGGATGCATCCGAAAACTCGAGCCCAAAAAGCGCCGGATTACGTTGTTGCTGACTGCCGTCCAGGAAAGCTCGGGCAAAACGCGAGCGGTCACCAAGGTGAAGTATATGAAGATGAGCGCCTCCGATGCGGCGGTGCAGTCCGCAGGGGGTTGGGAATCGTTGTCGGCGCTGTCCCAGCAGGCGGTCGTTTCCGCATACATGCCCGCCAAACCGAGCGCAGCAGGTTACGTAGCTGACAGCCTGATTGTCAACGCTCAGCTCGACTAAGAGTCGCGGAATCAAGAAGGCTCGGCCGTCCCGGTAATCTGGCGCACATGCGGTTGTTATCAACAATCTTGGTATTCAGTCTTTGTGTTTTCGGCACGGCTCAGGAGTGGGCGAAGGAGAAGCTTGAGAAATCTCCGCGACATCAAGAGTGGGTGGAGGTCACCAACGGAACCCGCAAGGTGAAGTCCTTCGTGGTCTACCCGGAGGTCAAAGGCAAAGCGCCGGTGGTGATCGTGATTCACGAGATCATGGGGATGACCGACTGGGTCCAAAACGTCGCAGATCAACTCGCGGCTGCCGGATACATCGCGATTGCGCCGGACCTTCTCTCCGGCATGGGCCCAGGGAGCGGACGCACTGATTCGTTTGCCGACGTTGGAAAAGTGCGAGAAGCGATCTCCGGATTACCGGCCGATCAAGTGACGGCCGACCTCAGCGCAGTCGCGGATTACGGGCTGAAAATTCCTGCGGGCAATGGCAAGATTACGGTGTCCGGGTTCTGCTGGGGCGGGTCTCAGTCGTTCCGATTTGCGACCAATCGAAAGGACCTTTCCCTTGCGGTGGTCTTCTATGGAACGGGTCCCGAAGACGAGGAAGCGATGAAGCGGATCAACACCCCGATTCTTGGTTTTTACGGCGGAAACGATGCACGGGTCAATACAACGGTGCCCAAGTCCGTCGAAACCATGGGCAAGCTGCATAAACATTTTGAGGCGATCACCTACTCAGGGGCGGGCCATGGCTTTATGAGGGCAGGTGAAATGCCCGACGCGAGTGAGGAAAACAAGGGAGCCCGGGACAAGGCTTGGGCGAAATGGCTGAGTGTGCTGGCAAGGTTGCGTTAATCGGTGCGGCCTCTCTCTCAATGCTTTGAAGAACTAAAAAGGAAGGGCGAAAAGGCGTTGGTGCTCTTTGTGACCGCCGGCGATCAGCCCCTTTCTGAACTCCCTGCCATCATGGACGCCCTCGTAGAGGGCGGTGCCGACGTGATCGAGTTGGGCATCCCGTTCAGCGACCCGTTTGGCGAGGGGCCCACTATTCAGGCAAGTAGCCAGCGGGCGCTTGATGCAGGAGTCACTCCGTCTGCAATTCTTGAGGCGCTTTCGGCCTGGCGAGGATCGGTACCCGTCGTGACGATGGGATACTACAATCCCGTGCTCCGCACGGGATTGGCGGCCTTTGCCCGCGCAAGCAAAGAGGCAGGTGCCAGCGGAACGATCATCAGCGATCTCATTCCCGACGAATCGGATGCCTGGTGCGCGGCGAGCCTTCAAGCGGATCTCGATACGATCTTTCTTGTCGCACCGACGAGCACCTCCACGCGCATCGAGCAGGTGGTGCAACGGACTACCGGGTTCGTCTACGCAGTCTCCCGCACTGGCGTAACCGGCGCGGAAAATCAAGTGCCTGTCGACGTCGAGAGCCTCGTCTCACGCATACGGGCCCTGACTGATAAGCCCGTCTGTGTCGGCTTCGGAATCTCCAAGCCGGAGCACGTCAGGATGGTTTGCCAAGTGGCAGACGGTGCCGTTGTGGGCAGTTTTCTAGTCGATCTTCTTCAGCGCGAGTGGCAGGGCGGTGAGGGAAGAGCAAAGATCGTTGCTGCAATTCGGGAATTGAAGGCCGCCACGTGGGCCGAACTTTCCACTTAAACTGATTAGATCATGTTGCCAATTCTGCTACTCGTCGCTTTGTGCAAATCAGGGCCAGAGCATGGATGCCACATGCATAACGTTGGGTCAGCTATGCAAGAGGCTGGCGCAAACCACAGGCGAGACCATTATTGCCTCTCCCAAACTCTCCTCCGAACTCGTGCTGTTGCGAGTCACAGCCAAGCCGCTGGATCAATTGCTGGAGCGGCTGGCGGACGCAACACGAGGCAAAGTGCGGAGATCAGGAACTCAGTGGACCCTGGTGCCAGGCGAAGCGTGCCTCAAGCAGATCATTCTGGAACAGAATGCTTGGTCAAGTCACATTGCAACGCAGCTCTCCACGGACTTGAACAGCTTGGATAGTTCATACCCACGAGCATCCGTAGAGCCACTCTCCGCAACCGGGTCTGATATCAAAAGGCTAGGTCAGCGAAAACCGTCCTGCCAGTTGGGGACTAAGGATGCGGAGCCTGAAAAACGACGCGTTCGACAATCGCAATCGCCGTCGCGTAATGCCGCTCATGCGAGATCGTCATTCTCAGCTTGAGTCGCCCCGGATCATAATGTGCCGAGTTAATCTCTGCCCGTGGTGCCCCCAGAGGATCGGGAAGGATTTCGATTTGCTGCCACCTCAGGGGAATTCCCAGTGCCTTGTAAATGGCTTCCTTCGCCGCCCATCGCCCCGCCACCTGAGTTGGGGTGACGCAATACTCGCGCTCCTTGTCCGTGAGAATCCGGGAGATGAAGCGCGGACGGCGCATGGCCCTCTTTACGCGGGCGATTTCAACGATGTCCATACCAAGCCCAACGATCACAGAGAAAAGTATGCAACCTTTCGGGAAGAATAGCGGAACATGCCCCGTCTGTTCCGCGTTAACCGGTTCAATCTAATGCGGCCCCTGCGTGCTTTCCTTTGTCTATCCGCCGCGTTGGCGGCTGTCTGCGCTCAGGCAATGCCGGACTTTTGGGAAGTGTTTCAAACGCACTACCAGCCCCGCGTCGATTCCGAGATAGCTAAGGCCGCCTGCGTGACGTGCCACACCTCAAAGGACAAGACCACCCGGAATCCCTTTGGGCTTCAACTGGAAGAGCTAATGGACGCCAACCGCAAGAAGGAGTTGACCGTCCTCATGCTGCAGCAGGTTGAGAATCTCGACGCCAATCAGAATGGGATCACGAATGGGGAGGAGATCCGCGTAGGATCGCTGCCGGGGGCGCCCGCCGCTGGTGCTGCCCCTCCCAAAGCTGCGGAGGCACCGGAATTGATTCCGGATCACAGTTTTCATCCCGCCGTCGTCCATTTCCCGATCGCGCTTTTCCTCTTCGGGGGGGCGCTGGATTTCTGGGGTTGGAGAAAACGCAAGCCCGAAGCGCGCTACGGTGCGGCGATCGCGCTTTGGATTGGCGCACTGACATCGCTCCTAGCCATCCCAACCGGCGTAGCGGCATGGCTCCGCATTGGCTTTCCATTGGAAGGCACCATGCTCATTCACCTCCTTTTGGGCGTGACATCCAGTGTCTGCATGATCGCCTTGGCGCAGTGGAGGCGAAAGTCAGATCGCGAGAGCCTCGCATACTGGCTCGCTCTTGCCTTCGTCGCGATCCTAGTCGCCGCGGCGGGTCACTTTGGCTCCGTAATGGTCTTCGGCTAACCGGCTAAAGATTACAGAGGCCGTGCAGGCTCAGCCATCCGAAGGGGAGTGCGCCTGCCCGCGGAACTCTGAAACCGCAGCGTCTGGCCATAAAGATCGTAAGGCTCGGCGTCCGTGACCTTGACTCGGACAATTTGGCCCCGCTCTGCCTTGCCGCGTACGAAGACCATGCCGTCGATCTCTGGCGCATCTCGATGGCTCCTCCCGATGAGCCAGCCCTGGCGCTCATCCTCGATCAGCACGTCCAACTCGCGTCCGATCCAACTCTCGTTGATCGCCGTCGAAATCCCCTGCTGCAACGTCATGATGCGGTCATAGCGTTGTCGCTTGACCCTAAACGGAACTTGCCCCTCCATGTCATGGGCGGGCGTACCCGGCTCCCGCGAAAACACGAACGCGCCGACGCGATCGAGCCGAGCCGAAGCCGTAAAGTCGAGCATATACTGAAACTCATCCTCCGTTTCCCCAGGAAAACCGACGATGAAGGTCGTTCGGATCGCGCAATCCGGCATGGCAGCTCGAACCTTGTCGAAGACCTTCAGATACCGCTCCCCGTCCCACGGCCGCTTCATCCGTCGCAGTGTGTCGGGATGCGCGTGCTGAAGAGGAATGTCGATGTAAGGCACCACCTTCTCACAAGACGCCATGGTCTCGATGACCTCGTCGGTCAAGCGGTTCGGATAGAAGTAGAGCAACCGTATCCACTGAAGTCCCTCGACGGAATTTAGCTCGCGCAGGAGCTTGGGGAGGGTGAATTCGCGGTAGAGATCGAAGCCGTACTGAGTGACATCCTGGGCAATCAGGTTGATCTCCTTGGTCCCCGTAGCCGCCAAGTGCCGCGCCTCCTGCAAGACCCGCTCAATCGGCTTGCTCTGGTGCCCGCCACGGAAGGAAGGGATCGTGCAGAACGTGCAGCGATGATCGCAGCCCTCGCTGATTTTGAGATAAGCGCTCCACGGCTGTCCGGAGCGTGCTCTCGTTTGAACATCCGCCCAACGATGGTGGGGGGGAGCCACGTCAAGGATTTGGTCCCGGCTCGCCTGAACTTCCTTGACAATCGAATCAAAGCGGCCCATTTGGCCCACGCCGATGTAGGCATCAGCCCCGGGGGCCAGAAGCGTGAGCTCGGCACCCATCCGCTGGGCAAGGCAACCGGCGACGATGACGCGTCCGGTGCGCCCTGCCTGCTTCTCGCGGATAGCTTCCCGAATCGCCTTAATCGACTCTTCTTTTGCCGATTCGAGAAAGCCGCACGTGTTGATGATCGTAACGTCAGTGTTTTGGGACGCTCCATCGATAGCAAAACCCGCGCCCCGCAGGACACCAGCGATTTCTTCGCTATCCACTTCGTTCTTAGCGCAGCCAAGCGTTACAATTCTGACCTTGTCGGACATTCAATTGATTATGACGGCGAGAGGGCGGCCACTATGACCGCCTGCCCCCCACTAGCTCTTTGTGACGCGAAGCACCTTGGCTCGCGTGATGCCCCCGCTGCTTGCGGTGATCGTTACGGACTTGCCTGCCGTGAGAACCTTTAGACGATTGGCCACCCACATCGGTGCTCGGGCTTGGGCGACGTCGCAGCAAAAATACTAGGGCTGCCTTTGGAGGCTTGTGCTGCACTCGACTCTGAGCTGCTGGCGAACCCCTGGTCGGATACAGCATATTTACTAGTAATTATGCTGGCAGATAAGTGGTCTCGTCTAGCGATTGCTGCGATTTATCCACTTTCTGTTAGCGTTGAAAACGATTTGTCTCTAGAACGTGCAAAGTACGGCCTATGATATAGATAACAGGGTGCATCACCTCTCGCGTGGAAACTAGTGAACCACTTGGCAGACAATATCGCAGCGTCGCGAATTCTAATTGTTGATGATGACCCCGACATGCGTGATAGCTTGTGTCGAACGCTTAGACGGGCGGGGTTTTGGAACGTGCTGGCGATCACGGGGCCAGAAGGCGTGGTGGCGACCTACCTCAGAGAACGCCCTGACCTTCTAATCGTCGATTTTAAGCTTCCTCCGTCGGATGGCATCCAAGTCATGGCCGCGTGTCGGGAGCAAGAAGTCGAGAATATCCGTACCCCCGTCATCATCCTCACCGGGGGTGAGGATCCCGGCATCCAAAGAGTCGCTCTTGAATCTGGCGTCGCAGATTTCCTCCGCAAAGATTCTGAGGACACCGAGCTGATCCTGCGAGTTCGAAATGTTCTGGGCGCCCACCAGCTCTTCCTCGAAGTGACGCGTCAGAAAACCTGGCTAGAGGAAATCGTCCGTATCCGAACAGCAGAGCTCTTTCAGGCAAGGCGCGACGTGCTCGAGCGTCTAGCCGCCGCACTCGACTCCAGAGACGACGTGACCGGTGAGCACACCAAGCGCGTCGGCAAGCTTGCTCGTCTGGTAGCAAGAGAGCTCGGCAGTCCCACCGAGTTCGCAGATGCCATGGAAGTAGCCGCCCTTCTCCACGACATCGGCAAGATCGCCGTGTCGGACGTAATCCTCATGAAGTCTGGCGATCTCACGCCGGAGGAACGCAAGATCATGCAGGGCCACTGTGCCCTCGGCGCACGGATTTTGCAAGGCTCAGGCGAACCGGTCATGAACATGGCCTACGAGATCGCCTTGACGCATCACGAGAACTGGGACGGAAACGGATATCCGCAAGGAATCTCGGGCGTGGATATTCCGCTGAGCGGACGCATTGTCGCCGTGACCGACTCCTATGACGCGATGACGAACGATCGGCCCTATAGGAAGCGCCTGAGCCATGAGGAAGCGGTGTCCGAATTGCTTCGCTGCAAAGGAACCCAGTTCGACCCACAGGTAGTGGATGCCTTTCTCTCCGTCACACGCTCCATCGCGTCGAGCTCACCGGGGCAAAACATGAAGTTGGGTGAGTGGCTGCCGCAATTCAGCGCCTGAACCGGCACCGATCGACATACTTACCAAAAAGCGCGGCAACCTATGGCAGCCGCGCTTCTTTGATCCAACTCCTCGGCTACTTGACGATCTGCTGAGCCAATGACTCTTTTCGAATCTTAGTGGCCAGAAATCGGATATCCCACACCGCCTTCGACTCGTGGGGTCTTGGCTTAGAAACCGGCTTGTTCATGTCGAGGGGTCCCATGATATCGCCGGTGCTCTCGGTGTCTTCCAGGCCGAGCACGTGTCCCAGCTCATGCATGATCTCGTGCCGCAGAGCTTCCTGGGGCATCGGCTTGAAGTTGAGGGTCATCGTCCGAATCTGAAGGTCGGAGGTGAACTTCGAGATGATGTTGCCGTTGGCATCTTTATCGATGACACGCTTCCAATTTGCGAAGCCTGCAACCGGCTCCCTGCCCATGCGAACGTCCGGTTTGAACCGGATGACCACGTCGGCAGCCTCTTCGTCGTTGGTCAGCTTAAATTTGATCGAGCCCTTCAACGACTCTTCCCAGCCCTTGAACGCCTCTTCCATTGCCTTCACGGCCGTCGGATGGATATTGTCCGGGACGTTCTGGAATTTGTAGTGCACGCTAAGCTCTTCATCGACGAGAACCATCTCGGCGTGGGCTGCGGCCAATGCGAAGGTGCCTTTATCGAAGCACTTTTGCGCCTCATGAAGGTGAGACGTCACTTCATTCAGGACAGGAACTGCTGATCCCGACACGTTGGCGGGGGCAGTTGGCAGAGCGATCGCCAAAGTGGCGAGCAAAACGGGGATGCGGCTTGCGAGCATTCTTTTCCTTTTCGATCAAGCCGTCTCAACAGAAGCGAAGATTGGTCAAACTACTTCCAGGTTAAAAACCAGGTTGTCGTCGCGGCTCAATTAAACATAGGCCTTGCGCCACCGCAATTTAACACCGCTCGTTGTGGTGTTTTTGGCAGGAATCGGGAACTGTGGTGGTTATTGCGCGGCTCGGCGCTAGAAGAGATATATCGGATGGGGCAAAGTACACGGAATGTGGTGGTTTTCGATTTAGGCGGAGTGCTCGCTCGCATTTGCCACACCTGGGAAGAGGCCGCCTCCGTCGCCGGGATCCCGCACAATCCTCTATCTGAAGGCCCAACGGCCCTTGGCGGCTTTTCCGCTTTCGATCTCTATCAGGCGGGGAAGATCTCGTTCGAGAACTATCTCGACGATCTGGGGATTTTTATCGGTTGCTCGACTGCGGAGGCTCTGAATATCCACAACAGCATCATCGTAGAGGAATATCCGCACATCAGAGAGCTTGTAGAAGAACTGCGAGCAGCCGGATTTCAAGTTGGCTGTCTCTCCAATACCAATGGTGCTCACTGGACCCATCTCGCTATGAATGGGCGCTTTCCCGTCATCGAGGGCCTCGATCTCAAAATGGCTTCTCACATTGCTGGGCTCAATAAACCAGACCCGCTCATCTACAGAGCTTACACAGCCGAATTCGGCCTATGTCCCTCCCAGATCGTGTTCTTCGACGATCATCCGGTCAATGCGGAGGCCGCCACTTCGGAAGGATGGCTCGCGGCTCGCATCCGCCCCGGCGAAGACACTGTCGAGCAGATGCGTTTTCATCTACGGGAGTGGGGCTTGCTGCCGCCCCTGGCTAGCTGCAGCTTAGAGAATAAACTTCTTAAATAAAAGCAAAGCCTTGGCAAACGGGGTTTTGAGCCCAAACCGGCGTAAAAGAACAGAGTTAAGCGGAAACAGCCGCAAATCGGGAAAAAAGTATTTGGCATTTGGTAGATACACCGATATACTAACTCACGGATCGCGCTGTAGCGATCCTCAAGCGAAGAAGCTATGTCAGTCACGATGCGCGATGTTGCGGCGAGAGCGGGGGTTACACCCACCGTCGTTTCGCGCGTGCTTCACAACAAAGCCACCGCCATCCGAGTGAGCGAAGCCACCGCCGAGCGCGTCCGCCAAGCCTCAGTCGACCTGGGCTACCGCGTGAACGTCATGGCGCGTAGTTTTAGAGACCGTCAGACCATGATGATCGGGGTTCTTCATGGCATCGGATTCGCGAGACCGCTCCTCAATAAAAACTCCCGCTATTTCGCCGCCCTCATGGACGGATTCATCGAAGGCTCGTTTGAGAACGGCTATTCCCTGACGCTGTGTCCCACGCTCCTTGGCCAGACCCCCGAAGATGCCATGTCCGATGGCCGCTTCGATGGTCTCGTTTGGTACAGCACACTCCCCTCAGACGAAACGCGTGAGATGTTGCGCAAGTGTTCGGTGCCAATGGTGCTCATTCACACGCGAGCATCGGAATATGACTATCGATATCCTTCTGTCATCTGCAACAACGATCAGGGCATTGGGCTCGCAGTAGACCACCTGATCGAACTTGGACACCGCAAAATAGCCTTCGCCTTCGAGGCAGGCATTCCTTTCAGCGAGTCGGCGCTCCGTGCAGAAGCCTTCCACTCCCATATGCTGAGACATGGCATGAGTGTCGGCCCTTGCGACCTGATCGAAGCGAATGACTTAGACGACTACTTGGCTTTCCGTCCGCGTCACACGGCGATAATCGCTCATAACGAAGCGCTTGGAGCCATCGTTATGCAGAAGGCGATTGCCAGAGGGATGCGAATTCCTCAAGACTTATCCGTCATAGGCTTCGATTCCACCTCGTTTTGCGAGGAATTGACGCCGAAAATGACATCAATTTATCAACCGCTGGCAGAGATGGGCCAGGGAGCGATCAACCTCCTCGTGCAAAGCATGAGTGGGACGCTTCCTGATCCACTCGAGCTTGTTTATCCATGTAGTCTCGATATTCGAGGCTCCACATTGCATCCTATAGGTGAGTAATTATTATGAAACGCAAAGGTTTCACTCTTATTGAACTTCTAGTAGTCATCGCGATCATCGCTATTCTTGCGGCGATCCTTTTCCCAGTCTTTGCCCAAGCGAAAGCCGCGGCCAAAAAGACCGCGCAGCTTTCCAATCATAAGCAGATCGGACTGGGTGGCCTCATGTACTCCGGAGACTCCGACGACGTATTCGTTATTCGTCAGATTGTCGACGGCAGCGGCAATGGTATGGCTCCACGTCAGTCATGGGCTCCCATCACTTGGAGAGAGCTTACGGGCCCTTACATCAAGAGCGGCGAGAGCAAGTACAACTGGGTGACCACCGACGGCAGCATGGGCCCCTGGGCCGATAAAGGCATTTGGGAATCCGTCATCAAGCCCGGCTCATACGGCATCGTGGACATGCACGAATACTTGGGCACGGGCCTGAACCCGCAGGTTGTCAACGGCTCCAGGGTCTACAACCCACTTTCTCAGAGCGGGCTCGACCGAGTATCCGATACGTTGATGATTGCCGAGAAGGGTGTAAACCCACAATGGAACAGCCCAGGACGTAACTTCGAAATGAACTGGTGGGGATACCAGAACAATGACTTCAGCTGGCCACCTCCTCTCAAGGGCGGCAACCCAGACAAGGTCACCGAAGGCGATGTCACTTCTTGGCCGCAATGGTGCGTCCCTCGTTATCGCCAGAGCGGTAGAGGCACGATCGTCGCATGGGCAGACGGCCACGCTTCATCCGTCACCAAGGGCCGCATGAACTGGTGCCGCTCGATCCACATCGCCGGAATGGACCCCGGCCAAGAATGGCTGTACCAGTCTGGCCAGCCTTGTAGCGGCGAAACGCCCTAACTCCCCCGTACGAACAAAGCCCTCCTTTATTGGAGGGCTTCTTGGTTGATAGACTTATGAAAAGAACCGTTCTAATCTCTTTGTTAGCCCTAGTGGCACTCGTTGGCTGTGGCGAGGGGCCTGCGGATAACCCCCCCGCCACGGTGATTACGCCTGAGATGATCGACGCCCAGATCGCAAAGGTCAAGGCCGATCCGAACTTGTCCGAAGAGGCAAAGCAGGGTGCCATCCGAGGCATTGAAATGGGCAGACAAATGAGCCAGCAGGGCGGACAAGGGTCCGGAAAACCTGCCGGCAAATAACCGAGCGCGTGGATCCTCCCCCTTCGCACAGCGTTAGGGGGAGTTCCGGGCACCTCACGATCGCCATGACATGATTTTTGTCAGCGCTCGACACTGTTTCAGCCCCAGGATCGATGAGGCAGTTCACTAGATAAACTGAATCAGTGAGGCTCAAACGACTCGTCAGACCTGCCCTGCAACCCTCTCGCCAAGGCGCAACTCTGGTCATGCTGCACGGCCTGGGAAGCAATGAGGAAGACCTCATGGGCCTGGCTCCCCAACTGGCCCCAACTCTAAACATCGTCGCTTTCCGGGCTCCGAGAGCGTATGGGCCAGGCTTCTCCTGGTTCGATATCCAGTTCGATGCCCAGGGCATCACCTTTAACGAAGCCCAAGCACAGGACGCGCTCGGCGGCTTAATCAAAGAAATTGAGGCCCTGCCGGAGGAATTGCAGATCGGCGATGCCGGACTCTTTGTCGGCGGCTTCAGCCAAGGGGCCGCAATGACCATGGGCGTGCTGATGACAAAGCCCGATCTGCTTGCTGGAGCAGTGATCCTAAGCGGGCGCATGGCCAATCATTACGAGCCCAACGATGGGGTGCGAAACCTGCCTGTGCTTGTTCAGCACGGCTTGTACGACAACGTAATTCCCGTCGAGAACGGCCGACGCATCGCCAGCTACCTCACGAACGCGGGAGCGCAAGTTCAGCACCAGGACTATCCCATGGCCCACGAGGTCAGCATGCAGAGCCTCACTGATCTAAAATCATGGCTCGACCAGAGGGTGCACGAACTGAATTAAAACCTTGGTCGATCTTGCTAAAATCTAGCCCGTGAAATCCCTTAGGTGTGTTTCCCTTCTTTTGCTGCCCCTGTTTGCGGCTTGCAACTCCGGCTCAACGAATTCCGCAGCGGGTGAGCCAAAAAACGCAAACAGCCCGGCCGCGAGTGAGCTAAAAGTTGCCCTCCTCACCCCTGGCCCGGTAAGCGACGCCGGCTGGAACGCTTTGGCCAGCCAGGGCTTGCAAGCCATCGCCAAGGAGACAGGCGCAGAAACGAATTCGCAGGAAGCCAAGGGAACCCAAATTCGAGACGCCTACCGTAGCTACGCGCAGAAAGGATACGGGCTCGTCTTCGGCCATGGCTATGAGTACAACGAACCTGCGGCCGAAGTTGCCGCAGACTTCCCGAACACGGTGTTCGTGACCTCGTCGGGTGGCAAAACCGCCGCGAATGTGGGAGCCTTTCGCTTCGGCCTCGAAGAAGGCTTTTATCTAGCCGGAATAATGGCCGCTACGATGAGCAAGACCAATAAAGTCGGTTGGGTCGCACTCGGCAACATTCCCTCGATTGACTCAACCCTCGCCGCGTTCGAGGCCGGGGCACGAGAGGCAAAGCCGGGCATCGAAATTAGAAAGCAGGTCCTCCAAGACGATAAGGACGTAGCCTCCGCGCAACGCGCAACTGAAGAGCTCGCGAATTCAGGAGTGGATTTCGTCATCCATCAGGCCAACAACGCGGCGCAAGGCGTTTTTAATGCGGCCAAGGCAAAAGGCATCCACGCCATTGGCGCGAACTGGAACCAAAACGACAATCCGAGCGGCGCGGTGGTTGCCTCTGCCGTGATCATCAGCGAGCCTGCCTTTGTATCGATTGCGCGCGAAGTGAAGGAGAAAAAATTTAAAGGAAGGGTCGTGCTCATGGGCATGAAGGACGGTGCCATCGAATTTGTAATTAACCCCGCGTTCGAAACCATGATTCCCGAGACCCTGAAAACCAAGCTAAAGGAAACCACCGACTCGATCAAGAACGGTGACCTCGTCGTTCCGATGGCCAAGTTCTAAGTCAGCGTTCATGAAGCTTGTGGCACGCAAGATTTCCAAGAGCTACGGCTCCCTGCAAGCTCTTCAAGACGTGTCCGCCGATTTCCTCCCTGGGGAGATTCACGCGATCCTTGGCGAAAACGGCGCAGGCAAATCGACGCTCATGGCCGTTCTGTCTGGGTTCGCTAGCCCCGACTCGGGCGAAGTCTTGTTAGAAGGAAGCCCGATTCCCTTGGGACGCGCCCACGAATGCCGCCGACTGGGAATCGAGATGATTCACCAGCACTTCACGCTTGTGCCGGAGTTCACGGTGGAAGAAAACCTCGCGCTAGCTCGTCTGCCAAGCCTGGCCTCGAAAGTCAACATCACCGACCTCGCTCGCCCAGCCCTTGAAGTGGGGAAGACCCTCGGATGGCAACTCGATCCTGCCGCAAGAGTCGGAGACCTGGCGGTCGGCGTACAGCAGCGCCTGGAAATCCTCAAGGCACTCTCCGCCAATGCTCCGGTCGTCATCTTCGATGAGCCAACCGCCGTTCTGGCACCTGACGAAGTGGAAGAATTGTTCAGAGTGCTGCGCCGCTTGCGCGATGAAGGTCGAACCGTCATCCTCATTGCTCATAAACTGAAGGAAATCATGAGCGTCGCGGACCGTGCCACCGTGCTTCGTCTGGGTCGCCACATCGGCAGCGCCCCGATTAGCGATCTCGACGAAAGGATCCTCACGCAGTGGATGGTTGGCGAACTGCCGAACCCATCAGCGAGACCCAAGCAAGTCTGCACTGAAGAGGGCGAGAGGTTCGAGGGCCTAACGATTCTGGGAGATCGCGGACAGGTGTCTGTTCGCAGCGTCTCCTTTAGTTTAAGACGCGGGGAGATCGTCGGGTTCGGTGGGGTGGATGGCAATGGGCAGGTGGAATTGGCGGAGTTTTTAGCTGGAGTGCGCCCCGCCATCAGCCTTCTTTCGGGTCCCGTTAGGGCTCCGGGCGAGGTAAGGCCGGTCGCCTACATTCCTCAAGACCGGCAAGTTGACGGCCTAGCCTTAGAGATGACCGTACAAGAAAACATGGCCGTCGTGGGCACTCGCCTCCCGAGTATGACGCGGGGCCCATTCTTGCTCGCCAGACGATTGAGGGCCTGGGCCACCGATCTCATCGATAGATTTGATATTCGAGTCTCGGGCCCAGACGAGAAAGTCCGAGCGCTCAGCGGCGGAAATCAGCAAAAGGTGGTGGTGAGCCGTGCGCTATCCGAACAGCCATCACTAGTGGTAGCCGTCAATCCGACGCGTGGCCTGGATTTGAAGGCCGCCCAATTTGTTCGCGATCAACTCCGCAGCGCAAGCGACCAAGGAGCAGCCGTCGCGCTCTTCACGACCGATCTGGACGAATTATTCAAAGTCGCCGACCGCCGGTTCTTCATGAGCGGAGGAGATCTGAAGGCGGCGGACCGAGCTGAGGGCATGCTCGGAGGCTCGTCCGCTTGATTTCTGCTTTGAAGCGGGTATTTGGCACCATCGCGGCCCTCATTCTCCTCCTCGGGGTGACCCTATTCGTGTTCGGAATTCCCGTGATCGAAGGATTCAGCCTGATTGCTGAAGGTGCGGGAGCTGACAAATTCGCCTGGTCGCGCACCCTCGTCAAGGCCACGCCCCTGCTTCTTACCGGCCTCGGAATGGTCGTCGCCTGGCGCGGCGGAATGTACAACATCGGCGGAGAAGGACAATTTATCGTAGGGGGTTTGTTCTCCGCGGCACTCGTCCCTCTGCTACTAAAAAGCGGAGGGGCCCAGGTGCCTGCCATCGCCATTCCGCTCTTGCTCCTGCTCTCCGCAGTCGGTGGTGCCGCGTGGGCTTGGCTCGCGGCCTGGCTCTACGTAAGGCGAGGCGTCGATGTGGTCATCAGCACAATTCTGCTCAACTTTGTGGCCATCCAACTTTTGGCCTACTGCGTGACGGGCCCCCTCCGAGCACGAGCAGGCGATGTTCCACTCACGCTTTTGTTACCCGAAGCTCTCACTCTATGGCGTCCCGATCGGCAGATGGACCTTCACGCAGGCGTATTGTTGGCCCTGCTGGTAGCAGTCGCGGTAGCCGTCTATCTCTTTCGCACAAAGGCTGGATTCTATGTGCGCCTTGCCGGCGAAAGCGTCCGCGTGGCAAGAGCAAACCGCATCGACGCTGCCGCCATGCGCATCCAGGCAATGTTAGTCTCGGGTGCGCTGTGCGGTCTGGCCGGTGGCATCGAGTACATCGCCATGGCTCGACAACTAGGGACCGGGTTTTCGCAGAACTGGGGCTTCCTGGGAATTCCCGTGGCGTTGCTCAGTGGACTGGATCCAATGGTGGCCGTCATAAGTGCCCTCCTGTTCGGAGCGCTGTTCGCCGGCTCCGAGAATCTTGCCAGGTTCACTTCTGCAGGTCCCACCCTGATCTACATCGTGCAAGCCCTCGCTGTGCTCGGCGTAGTGGCCCTCCGCTCCTTCCTTAGCCGCCGCGGGAAGAAGCCATCAGTGCAGGCAAAATAGGAAAAAGCCTCTCAGACGTTTCTGAAAGGCTTCTATTGAGGTGCGGGGACAGGATTTGAACCTATGACCTCCGGGTTATGAGCCCGACGAGCTACCAGACTGCTCCACCCCGCGGTACAAACAATTATTATCCTTATTCGGACCCAGAATGTCAAGCATATTTTCACCAGAAAGGCAGGATCAAGACTTCTTAAAGACCGTCACCGGGCGCGACAAAGTGAATGCCCTGCTTCCGATCTTGAACCGCGCTTCTCCAAGGATCGCAACATTCTTATCTGCCGGCACCGCAAACTTCACGATATGGGAAGAGCCTCTACTGCCAGGAGGATCGACCTTGACTTCAGCGGCGGCCTCCCACTTCGCCGCACGGAAGTCGAGGCTGTCAGACAGCGCAATCATCACCCGGAAGCTCGACATTGCATGCCTCCCCGACTTCGCCTGCATCACGTAAACCTGTTGGTTCGCCGACCTTTCCGCCTTGTCTAGCTTCCAGTCAAGCGCTGGCATCTCGAACTGCCCGGACAATGAGTGGGCGAACGCGCCCACGGCTTCAATGGCCTGAATCTTGCTGCCCAAGTCGTGGCCCGCGTTCGGAATAATGCTCGCCCAGTGCGGCATCTTCAAATCGCTCCAATAGAGGCTGAGCGAGTCGACGGACCAGTACGGATCGTTCGCACCGTTGACGATCAGCACCGGCTTCTTGATCGCATCCAAGTAGAAATAGGGGTCGATCATGCGAGTCAGCTCTTGCCCCTTCTTGGTATCGAGCTTCGCCTGCAGCCCGCGCCGCGTGTACTCTTCGATCTGCTCGCTGTACTTGCCCCAGTTCGCAAGCTGCAAGGGCATCTGCTTGGGAATGTTGAGGTTGTCGATGACAAGCGGTGCGATTCCGAGAACTCGGGGATCCTTCGATGCACCTACGAACCACGTCGTCCACCCGCGTTTGCTTGCCCCCGTCACGACGAACTTCGTGATCGGGTTATCCGTGCCTTTCGTGGCCTCCTGCACGGCATCCATCGCCTTGATGGCGCTCTTCGCCATCGGAAACAGCAGAGGCCAAGAAGGATCGTTTGTCTCGAGATACTTTTCGAAGGAGTGAGCGATGAGATCATCCTCCTTCATGTCCCAGATCGGCTGATTCGGAACATTGAACAGAGTGGCAACCGGAAAACCCGTGGCACCAACGATCATCGGCAACTCGATAAGATCGGCGGGACGAGGGCCGTCACCCGTGATGTAGAGGATGCCGACACCTTTTGCGGTGAGCGTCTTCGGCTGGCGCAACAGAATCGTGTGCTTCCAAGGGATGCCCTGCCACACCTGGCTCGTCATGCTGATCTTGGTCTCGGCTGCCGAGCGCGTGACCTCTGCCCGATAGGCGTTGTCCTGCTTCGCCAGATAGGTATAGAAGTCGGCGGGAGCCGCGATGAACGCCGGGGCGAGTGCGATGAGTGAGATGAGCATAGAGGGTCCTACGATGCTACTTTACGCGCAAAGGATGCGCCGGGTTCAACTCAGCCTGGATTACCTGCCGGTATAATCCGTAGGCCTTGTTCAGCGCCAGGAGGCGTATTCGACTTGCGGTCAAAAAGTTACCTCTTCTTACTTCTCGTTCTCGGTCTCGGCGTTCTCTCCGGATTTATCTACGTCAAGACTCAATATCACTACGGCCTTGACGTCAAGGGCGGAATACGTCTGACGTATCAGATGGAGCTGAAGGCTGAACAGCGTAAAGACGCTGAGCGGACCCGATCGAGGCTCATTGAAATCCTGGGTCGTCGTGCCTCAGGTTCGATGGGCGTCGTCGAACCCGTGATCGTGCCCAAAGGCGACGACCAGATCGTGGTCGAACTCCCAGGCGCGACCAATATCGAGCAGGCTCGCACGATTATTGGCACGAGCGCTCGTATCGAGTTCTATCACGCGAAGAACGTGGTAACAGAGTTCAAGCAGTTCTTGCCCTACACCGAGGTCGACAACAAGACCGCCGGAAGCCCGACGGTCAGCTTCAGAAGAACCTCCTCACCTGACCAGCAAATCGACTTCCGATTGCCCAACGGAAGCGTCAACCCCGAATATGCGAAAGTCATCACGGGTTGGGATTTGGTGCTTGCCGGCGAAGATCTTGCAAGCGCAGAAGCCCAGCCAGCAGGGAACAGCACCCAGCCGCTGATGAAGTTCTCACGCGAAGGCTCGGCCAAAATGGAGGCCTGGAGCCGCAAATTCTACGGACGCGGCGAAAAGATCGCCGCCGTTCTGGACGGAGAGGTCCTGAGCATCGCGCCCGTTCAAAAGGACGCGCTTCTAAAGGACAACGCCGTGATTACCGGCACCTTCGAGCGACCCTACGTCAAGCAACTCGTCGATCTGCTCAACGCCGGTGCGCTTCCGGTGAAGATGAACGAGCTTGCCTTCGAGAAGATAGATCCGACGATCGGTAACTTCGCACTCGACAAGATGGTCACTGCGGGCCTCATCGCCTTCGGCATCACCGCGCTGTTCCTGCTGGCCTATTACGCGTTTCCTGGCTTTGTCGCCTTAATCGCGCTTTGCCTCTATATTCTTTTCACGCTCACTGTCCTCAAACTGGCCGGTGCGACCTTCTCGCTCGCCTCAATTGCCGGATTTATTCTTTCGATCGGCATGGCCGTGGACGCGAACGTCCTCGTTTTCGAGCGGCTAAAGGAAGAGATGAAGTCCGGCAAATCGCTGCTGACATCCATCGACCTTGGCTTCCGGCGTGCCTTCCCAGCCATTCTCGACTCGAATGCCTGTACGATTCTCACGTCGCTGGTTTTGCTGGTGCTTGGCACGGGACCGGTCAAGGGTTTCGCAACCACCCTGATCATCGGCGTCGTCATTTCGCTCTTCACCGCAATTACCGTCACCCGATCACTCTTGGTGTTCTTCGCGGCATCCGGAATCGGCGCGAACCCCAAATGGTATGCCGTCGAGCGCAACTGGTTTGGCGAGAAGATCGAGGAGCGCGCCAACGAGCGGCCTTTCAAGATTGTCGAACACACCAAACGGTGGTTCATGATCTCGCTTGCGACAATGGTCGTTGCCCTTCCCTTCTTTTTACTGGGCGGCTTCAAGCTCAACGTGGAGTTCCGCGGAGGCTACGAACTCTCCTACCCGCTTCAACCGTCAACCCTCACATCCACGCAAATTGCCGCGAATCTAGAAAAAGCTGGATTTGTCGGCGCGAACGTCAAACTCGGGGAATCCAGCGGTGGCGAGCGGCGAGCCTTTATCACCCTTCCGGAATCCGAGAATCTTACGACGGGCTCCGCTCAACTTCAAACCGTAGGTCAGGCGGCGGGCCTTCAGGTCAGTGACACCACGGCCACCAGCTTTACAAAGATCGGTCCCGCTATCCAGCAGGAGACGATTCGTAACGCCATCTTGTCCGTCGTGATCAGCTCGATTCTGATCGTGCTGTATCTCGCATTCCGATTCGGCACAGGCTTCGGCGGCTTCAAGGCTGGCCTGAGGTTCGCTGGTTCCGCGATTGGCGCGTTGGTGCACGACATCGTCGTGGTCATCGGCATGGCCGCCGTCTTCGGCTACCTCTTCGGCTGGGAGATTAGTGCGCTCTTCCTAACGGCGATGCTGACGGTCATCGGGTTCTCAGTGCACGACACGATCGTCATCTTCGACCGAATCCGCGAGAACCTGCACCGCCAGCGGCAAAGCGAAGACTTCGGCCACCTAATCAACCGATCCGTCACCCAGTCGTTTGCCCGTTCGATCAACACCTCGATGACGGTAATCGCGACCCTGATAATCCTGCTCGCCGCAGGCACGCCAACGCCAGATCTGAAGCTCTTTACCGCCGCGATGCTCGTCGGCATCCTCTCTGGAACCTACAGCTCGATCTACAACGCCTCGCCGATCCTCTACCTTTGGGACAGGGCGGTCATGCGAAAGCACGGCAACGATCAGTCGCTAGTGTCGATAGCGGTGAAAGACTTCCAGAGGCAGCACACGCTCGCCGTCACCGCCGAAACACCACAGGTAGTGAATCAGGAAACGGGCCGCACCTATGGTCAAGTCAAGCGGCGAGCCAACTCTGACAAGAAGGGCCACGTCGAAATCGAAGAGGACTGAGACAGAAAGCTCCCCTCGCCCTTCCGAGGGAGAGGGCTGGGGAGAGGGTCCGGATTTCCTCCGGTCCCAATGACCAAGAAGGCCAACCAAAGCATCAAGCGCTGAGGAGAACTAACCCCTCAACGCTTGACCCTTAATGCCTTAATGCGCCGATTTCGCGAGCCGGGCATTGACCGCATCCCAGTCAACTGACGCCATCCAAGCATCGATGTACTTTGCCCGGGCTGTTTGGAAGTCCAGGAAATAAGCGTGCTCGTAGACGTCCATCGCCAAGATCAGATGGTGGTTCCAAGCCGGGAACGAGTCTTGAGAATCGCCGATGAAGTTAAACACTCGGCCCTCTTCGTGGTCGTATCCTAGATAGGCCCAGCCACGGCCCGCGATCCCAGTGGCTTTCCAATCTTTTGCCCAGTTTTCAAAGGAGCCGTACGCCTCGTTGATGAGCGTAGCAACCCTTCCGGTCGCCGGACCGCCGCTTCCCCCGATCGTGTCGAAGTAAACGTTGTGGTTTACATAGCCTCCAAAAGCGAACGCGTAGTTCACCTTAAGCGCTCTCATCTGGCTATAAATCTGGTTTGCCTTTGCCGGATCAGTATCCAGCTCGGCAAGCGCCTTGCGAATCTCGTTGGTCTTGTTGGCATAGCCCTGCCACAGGGTGAGGTGGGCCTTATGAGTCGCCTCACTAATGCCATTTTTGGCGCTATTGAGCGCCTTTTTGATATCGTCTTCTGTCGGTACGCGAACGAGTTTGGGTTCCATTCTGCTCCTTTTTGGTTTTGCTTGGGCGGCAGCAATGCCGGGGAGGCCTAAAACGCACGAAGCGCCGGCCACGGCTCCTGTCGCCAAGAGTTGTCGTCTAGTGATCTCCGAAGGTTGCAATATGCATCTCCTCCACCTTGGAGTGGATGATCTCAGCCTACCTTGGGAATCGCCTGTCCGTCCGCTCCTACCGAACCCCAACTCTCGCATGGTGAAGGAGTGGCAGGTAGGAGCCAGCTTCTTGTAGGGCGAGTTTTGAATGCTCTACTTCTGCCCCTTCCCGCATATCCTAGTTCTTGCGGGGGCTGGCGCAAATCAGTCTCAAACTGCTTGCGCGAGTGCGAAAGTCTTGTGGATAAAACGTCGCCGGCCGTGCTTCGTGCAGATAGATTCGCAGCCCTCACGAATCCGAGGCTGAGATTTTGACGAGAGCTGCTCGTACGGCCGTGGGGGTCTGGCGTTTGATCCAGTCCCTCACTGCTGGAGGGACTGCGATGGTGATCGGGACTAGCCGTTCGTCGGGCGATACGTAGCGGGGACGACCTCGGGGTCGCTTGGGTTGCTCAGTTGACATCGGTCTGGGCCTCCATGATTAGCTCCTCCTCAACCGGGTCTGCTGGCTCACCGCCCGCTCTCGCTGCCTGATACCACTGCGTGATGAGTCCGGCCACATTGTCCTCGTGAGCGACAAAGCTAACAGCGCGGTGAGCATTGAAACCTAGCGCAATGCGCGATCAAGCAGAGCTGCAATCTGCGCCTTCGGCGCAGCGCCAACCATCCGATCCACTTCTTTGCCGCCTTTAAAGACAAGAAGAGCGGGAATACTCATCACGCTGTACTTCATCGCCAACTCACCGTTTGAATCAACATCCACCTTGTAAACCTTCGCTCGATCCGCATATTCCGCAGAGATCTGCTCAATGGAGGGCCCGATAGCCTTGCAAGGACCACACCACTCCGCCCAAAAATCAATGAGCACGGGCATGTCTGAGTTGAGAACTTCTTGGTCGAATTCGGCTGCGGTGATTGCGAGATTAGATGCCATTGTTATAAAAACTCCTCTTTGGGCTTGGGATTTGGTATACCCCGTGGGAGGGGAGATGAGGCGGTGAATGGCGTGAAGAGGGCGATTGAGTGATTTCTCAAATTTGAAATGTCCCACCCCTTCATCCTCCCCATCACCCCAGTCATCCCCAAACCCCTCTCCAATCAATGTGACGTTGAAAGCCATCGGTACGTCATATAACTAGACACGGATCGCTGCGTAAGTGAATCCCTGTGGAGGAATTGAACTGTTGAAGACTAGGTGGACAGGAATCACAACAACCGCGTTGCTTGCGGCACTCGCTGCAGGTGCAAACGCCGCTGAGAGCGGACTGCTCGGCATCAAACTTTTTGACTCTGGAGTGAGAGTTGTCACCATGTATGGCAATCCTAACGAGATCCAGGCGGTCAACATCGGTGGAATGGGCGGCGCAGGCGGTGGCGGCGGCGGACCTAGCATGGGCGGACCAGGGCCATCCGGTGGTGGAGCAAGAGGCGGTGGCGGCCCCAGTGGCCCTACTTCCGCATTCAGCTTCGGAGACTACGTATTTCGCCAGGGTGCCCCTCCCATGCCAAGCAAGCCAGGAGCCGGCGGCGGATCGATGGGACCGTCGGGCCCCGGCGGGTCAAGCCCTCCAGGCGGCTTCGGTGGCCCTCCCGGTGGATCCCCACCTGCAGCAGGCGGTGGTGCAGCCGAGAACGCGACGTACACCCGCTGGGTCTACAACCGCTCTGGCAGCAAGTACGGCTTTATCATCAATAAGAAAGGACAGGTTGTTCAGATCGAGGCGATTGGAATGTCGAACCCAAAGGTTCGAACCAGCCAAGGCGTCACCTTCGGCAACACCTTCGCTCAAGTGATCAAGAAGTACAAGACACCGGACGGCTATGACATCTCCGGCAGCAACGTGATGGCGCGCTATCTGACCCGCAACAAGGTCGCGTTCCGCTTCTCACGTCTTGGTGAAGGCAAGCCTCAGGTCGTGACCGGCATCGTTGTCGCAGCCGGCAAGTAATACAATTGGCTGACGAGAGAGACGACATCCGGGCTCGGATAGATATCGTCGATCTTGTCGGCCGAGAAATCCAGTTGAAAAAAACTGGACGCACCTACAAGGGTCTCTGTCCTTTCCACCAGGACAGAAACCCTTCTTTCACCGTAAGCTCCGAGACAGGCCGCTACAAGTGCTGGTCGTGCGGTGAAGCAGGTGACATCTTCACCTGGGAGATGAAGCGACGGAATGTCGACTTCGTCGAAGCGCTCCAAACCCTCGCAAAAGAAGCCGGCGTAACCCTCAAAACCCGCAAAGACGCTCTCCCCCCCTCGGTGCGCCTTCAACAAGAGGCAGCAATGAACGAGGCGCTCGCCTTCTTTCGCGACCAGCTCTCAAAAAATTCCTCCGCAAGCGAATATTGCGATCGACGCGGTCTCGATGCCTCGATCCAAGCGCAATGGGAGATGGGGTACGCCCCCGAGGTGGGTGGGGCGCTCGCAGTCAGGCTCAAAAAAGCAGGCTTCTCCCTAGCGGAGTGCAAAACGCTCTTCCTGGTGGATGAGGATGCCCACGGAGGCTACTTCGACAAGTTTCGCGGTCGCCTGATGTTTCCCATCCGTGACGAAAAGGGGCAACTCGTCGCCTTTGGTGGACGGGTGCTGGGGGACAGCCATCCCAAATACATCAATAGCAGCGACACGCCCCTCTACCGCAAGAGCCGAGTCTTGTACGGCATGAATCGAGCAAAGGACGCCATTTCAAAGCTGCGCCAAGCGGTGCTCGTGGAGGGATACACAGACGTGATTGCCTGCCACCAAGGTGGGATGAACAACGCGCTTGCCTCCCTGGGCACCTCCTTGGCCGAAGACCACGCGAAGCTTCTAAAGCGCTGGTGCGACGAAGTTGTCATCCTTTACGACAGTGACGACGCGGGGCGCAAAGCCGCGGAGCGAGGCATCGAAATCCTCAAAGCCGAAGGCCTAAAAGTTCGGGTCGCACTGATGGCGCAGGGCGAAGACCCCGACACTCTGCTCAAAAGCGGAGGCCCTGCGGTGCTAAAAGAAGCGGTAGACGGAGCTCTCTCGCCTATCGATTACAAGCTGAAGGCGCTGGCGCAGCGGCACGACGTTCGCGACGACGACTACTGGACGGGAGCTATCAAAATCATCGCCGAATCAGAGTCGCGCCCCGAAGTAGACCGGCATCTCAATGAGATCGCCCACAAATATCCCTGGGAACGGAACGCAACGAAGGCGCTGGAGCACCTGAGGCGTCAAGTGAACGCTGTGAGGAGCCGCCTCAGGCGAGGTCTGCAGCAAGAGCGCCCCACCGTCCTACCCGAACACCACTCAGTGAAAGGGGCTCTTTCATCAGCCGAGATCGTCATGCTGCAGGCTTGTCTGACGGACCAGCTTCGAGAGGGAACGTGGCGCTTCGCCTGCTCCGCCGACCTTTATGAAACTCCTATCGGCGAGCGCATTGGGGAGGCACTGAAGATCGCCTATCCCGAAGGTGCCCCCAAGGGCCGGTCTTCTGACTGGCTGCACAACATCGAACCCGAAGACCTTCGCCAAACGCTAAGCGATTTGACGATGGACTTCCGATCCGAGAACCTCACGCAGGAACGGCTCATCGACGCTTTACGCAAGCTCAAGGACGCGAAAGATCAACGAGAAACGGAGGCCCTAAGAAGATCCGGAGCCTCGGCGGAGGACCTGTTTCAACGCGTACTTCAACGCAAGGGTCAAAAGGAAGCCGCGAACTGAGGCCGTTGCGCTAAGCCTCGCCGTACGTAAAATCTATTCGCTCGAACAGCGACTCGACAAAGCCTTTTCCGTGCTCTCGCATACCAGGATTGTCGCTGCGTTCCACAGCCCACCGTATCAGGCCGTAGCATCGCAAGCGCAAGAACTCAGCGAGGTTCTCACGCGTACCTGGGGGAAGCGGTCTTACCGATTCGTAGCCTTCAAACAAGCCCTCCCGAAGCTCGAGAAAATTCGGCTGTAGCACCTGGAACGCGAGGCTGGTCGCGAAATCATAGAGAAAGTGGCCGAAGCCGCAGTCGTCAAAGTCAATCAGCTTGATCTGCTCGCCCTCGAACAAAAAGTTGCCTCGGTGAAGATCGGCGTGAATCACCCGTGGGCCGCAGGTCGTACTGCAGCAACGCCGCCCGTCCAAGCTGCTCGAGCCGCTCAATTTGCTGAGACTGGTCGAGCGCATCAAACTCGGAAGAGGCAATCATGCCTGGTTCTACCGCACCGCCGAACCCGCCGCCCAACTGAAGCGTTAAGATATAGGAAGATGACTTCGCTTGCCCTTTGCGCTCTACTCGCCTTCCAACCGCCAAAGTTGGAGAAAAAGGTGTACGTGTTCGTGCTCGAAGAATGCCCGATCACACGCAAGTATGCGCCGGAACTCAAGCGAATCCAGACCGACTACGAGCGGCGCGGGGTGACCTTCGCGATGGTTCATCTCGACCCCTCTGCCGATGCGAAATCTTCGGCAGCTTTCAAAAAGGAGTTCGCGTTTACGATGACTCAAATCCTCGATACGAAACATGAGTTGGCGCGAAAGGCGGGAGTCAAGAACGTTCCTTCGGCAGTTCTTTACATGGGCGAGAAGCCGGTTTATGTGGGCCGCATCGACGACCGCTTTCCGCAGCTTGGCGTGGAGAGGCGGGCACCGACTCGAAAGGACCTCCGAATCGCCCTTGACGAGGTCCTTGCCGGCAAGCCCGTAAGCATGCCGCGAACGTCGGCCGTGGGTTGCGCCCTGCCCACCTTGTAGCTAGAAAAACTCCGGGCAGTACACCGGTAACGGAGTGAAAAGGCTTGCTGCTGATGCGATGGCCCCTGCATTCTGAACCTTCACAAAGCCGTTTCTCACAAGATCTGCAAAGCTCGGTTCACCAAGGAATGCCTGGGCAAAATGCTTGATGTCCATCTCTAGGTCGGCGGTGTTTGTCGGCTGAACGCTCACCTTCTCGCCAACTTGGCTCACGAGCCAGGGCCCCTCGTTCTCGGGGATCAACGCGTCCACAACACCGATCGAAAACGCGCCGAAGCTCGTTGGCTTCAGAGCCCGAAGCGCCTCCGGGACATCGCACACGCGGAACATAATCGGTCGATCAACGACTGCCTCGACCTTGGTGTCGAGATAGGCGCTAAGGAAAGGACTGTCCGACGGTTCGAACCAACTGAGCGCCGTCTTATTGATTGACAGCCCCGAAAGGATGTCCATCAAGCCCGCATACCCTTCTCGAGTGGACCAGGCGAGTTCGGAGATATGGTCGGTGGTCCAGAAGTCGACTTTGTGGGAAACGACTGCGTAGGCTTGCACCGGGTCACCGGCAACGTAAATTTTCAGGGGGCGATTTTCGCTCAGAATCCGCATCCACTGCTTCTCGTCACGCATCGAGAGACCGCTTCGGGAGTGGGCAAACGCGCGATAGCAAGCGTCGAACTGCTGCCAATCCTCAGGGTTGAGCAACCTAAAAGGGAGATCGTGCTGCAGGCCGGGCAATTTGACTGCTGGGCAGGTGATCTTGACTCTCTTGCCACAAACTTCGTAGCCAAACATCCGGTAATACCGCTCGCTGAAGCCGTAAAGGGAGGCCAAATGGATGCCTTCTTCCCTAGCTTGTCGGACCCAATAGGACATCATCGCGCGTCCAACGCCGGACCGGCGCTCATGGGGCAGCACGGCGACTCCGGCAACTCCGCCGCACTTCAAAAGCGCGTCGCCGCGTGTGCAAGTGAGATCAAGGATGTTGAAGGCACCCGTAATCTCCCCCTCGTGCTCCGCCACAAACCCTCGAGAATTCTTGAACGCTCGCCTCTCCGGCGGGATCGGATCGCCATCGTTGTACGTGATGGAGCGGACATTGTAGTAGCCCTCCAGGTCGGCTTCTTGCACGGGTCTTACGGTAACGGCGGACATCGCTTGAGAGGATACAGCTTTTAGTTGCGATTCAAGGTAAAATACACCTCGATTCGGGGGCTTAGCTCAGTTGGGAGAGCATCTGCTTTGCAAGCAGAGGGTCAGGGGTTCGAGTCCCCTAGCCTCCACCAATCTTGTTCTCAGCGGTTGCGGCCAAGTGCCCATGGTCGAGTACGGGGGTCGTCGGGGCCGTTTTCAGCATCAAATCGAACGGTTTTCGGAGTTCGACCTGCAGTTTCGCGTCGCTTAAAACCCGCGATCGAGGGGCACAAACTTCCCAGATTGTTCTACAGTAAACGTGATCCACGCCGGTACTGGGGACGCAATTTCAAAAAAGAATACAACCCGATTCTCTTCGGGAGTCGCTCCGACCTTGAAGGTCGCAGCATCGGCAAACAATGCAGGAAGTTCTGGAAGCGCGCTTGCGAACAAGAGGGACCAAGCCACTCGCGAACGTCGAGAAGGCTTCTTTTGGCTAGACGTCTGAAGGCCAGTATCTCTCGACGCATCTCGCTGCTTCTTCGGAATGAGGGCCTGAATGTGCCAATCTTTGTCACCTAAGGGCGGGATGAGCATGACCTTCCAGCGCCTTTCACGCCCCCTATCGATAGTCATGTAGTAAGCGCCGTCTAGGAAGCTGTTGACCAAGACTGCGATGCTTGCCTGACATCGGTTTCGGTCGAATTAATAGGTTTCTTGCCCGGGCAGAAACATTGGTTTGGTTTGCCACTGCAGCAATACGCAAAAACCATTGCCTTTGATCCCGGTGGGTAAGGAGGACTTGTCAATGTGTCGGTGCAAACTGTTGGATTGGCCGCAATGAACTTGTCGCATGCGTCGTCGCAATCGTCTGAACACCGCATCATGGGATTGAGGCCGCTTGGATCGGAATACGTCACTGGGTTATTTAGCGCATACCCGTATGGGTGCTCTCCTCCGAGGTGCTCTTGAAGCCGCGCAGCCGTCAAAAACCTGCCTAGCCCCGCCATGTAGTTGCGTACGCGTGTCGGCAAAGAGAGCCGAGTAGAGTAACCCAGAGTCGGAGGAGCGGTCCAGGCTGAACAAACAAGAACAACAAACCACAGAACTGTTAACAGCTGGCCCTAGGTTCGAGTCCTAGTGCGGCAGCCACATTCTAAACCTAGGCGCCTCAGTTTATTGAGATTCTTTTGCTTTTCAGAAAGCTGATTTGACGGCAATGGGTTTCCTTGTGTGGCCGAGCGTCCGACTCTGTTCGGCTTCTTCCGCCGAAGTCCACTCGGGCAAGAGTTGTGACTCAAAGTCTCCTGAGCCAAGGGCCCGTGAATTTCGTGTGAAGGACTGGACGGGTACTCGCCAACGCGGGCGCTTACGAAACGCAAAGCTTTCGTCACTCGGCTCTGCGGATGTTGGTGAGGGAGCATTTTGCAGTGGTGAGAGGGAGCCGTGCCTGTCGGGCGGCTCCCTCTCGTTTCACGCCTACTTGATTGCGTAGACCTTGCGGTCTTGGCATCCGAAGACGATCAGACCGTCGCTCAAGGCTACGGAAGTGCAATACCCCACGCCCGTAGGCATCGTCCACTTCAGACTTCCATCTGCAAAGAAGGCCTTAACGCAGTTGCCCATCGGAAAGTAGACGGTACCGTCGGAACCAATCGTAGGCGACCCCGTAGCCGAAAGGGTGTCGCCAAAACGAAATCTCAGCGAGCCGTCCGGATTCAGTGCTGCACACATCTGGTTTTGCCCATTGGTGGCTACGTAGATGGTGCCGTCAAATGGGTTCACTGCAGGCCTGAATGACCCTGCCGATACCATGGTGGCCCATTGTTCCGATCCGTCAGCCAAGCTAAAGGATGTCAGGCGGCCGTCAAGTGTTACCAAGGCGCTTCCTCCTGTGAGCACCGGCCCTACAACAGCGCCATTGTTCCCAAAGTCGAGGCGCCATATCGTCGATCCTGTCGGAGAAAGCATCGCCAGCGCACGGTCTCCTGCCATCACAACTGCATAGGAACTCCCTTGATTCCAGCGCGTTATCGCCACCGGGTTCTGGCGACTGCCCGGCAGAGCCTTGGACCACCGGAGAGTCCCATCAGGGTAGAGGGCGTAAAGCGTCGGCGCAGTCTGAACGTAGATCGTTCCGTCGGGTCCGATCGTGGGATTGCTTATAGGTCCGGCGAGGAGAGGGTAAACCCACCTTCGCGTACCGTTCTTGTTGACTGCGTGAAGCAGGTTGCCATTCCCGCTGTTGACGTAGATCGTTCCGTCGCCGCCAACGGCAGCGGCTCCCGTTGTGCCGGGCCCGTGAGGGAGACCGTTATCGCTCGCGAGATATGCCCAAAGCTTGCGGCCAGTCCGACCGATCGCATAAAGGTAGCTGTCCGTCGAGCTGATGTACGTGATACCGTTTGATTCGCTGGCAGAAGCTGAATCGTACGCGCCAAACACTGGAGAGCTCTCAGGCTCGATACTCCCTTTTGTCGTATACGTCCAGGCGATTTGTCCGCTTATCGAGCCGGGAAACACGCTAGAGGAACCAGGGTTTTCTCCGTCACCTGCCGCTTTGGGCCACGGCGATCGCGGGTTCAGGCCATTGTTCAGCACGGTGATCGTCGATTTCTTGAGACCGGCTGCGGAAATGTTCAGAAGGCCGTAAGGGAAGCTTGGATCGGATCCCGTCCGCAACGTGAACGTTCCCGTGGTGGCTCCGGCCGGCACTATCATAGACGGCGGGAGAGTGGCAAATCCGGGTGTAGCCGACGCCAGACTCACAACCAGCCCGCCGGAAGGCGCAGGGCTGCCGAGCGTAACAGTTCCCTCAGTCGGCCAACCAGAGTACAACTTGGCGGGATAAAAGGCGAGGTCCGTGACCAATGGCGCCCGAACCTGCAGACTCCCTGCGCGGGAGAGGCCGTTCAGGCTGGCCGTGACCCGGGCAGCCGTGCTAGGCGACACCGGTGTTGTCGTAATGGAGAATGATGCCGAAGTGGTGCCGGCGCTAAACGTCACGGTGGCGGGTGGAGTGGCGCAAGAGGAGTCCGAGGAGAGGCTAACTGTAAGCCCCTCAGGAGCAGCGCTTCCAAGGAGGACCGTTCCGACCGAGCTCGTCCCGCCGTAAACGTAGGAAGGCGCCGTCGTTACACTCTGAAGGAGTGGTGCCTTGACGATTATATTAGCGCTTCTGGAACTGCCTAGCGTTGCCGTAAGCTGGGCGACGCTGTTCGCAGCGACCGGATCGGATTCGATAGGAACAGTGGCGCTGCTCGACCCAGCCGTCACTAAACCGCTCGCCGGGACGTGCAAGAAACTCGATGAAGTGGATATTCCGACCGTGATTCCGCCACTTGGGGCCGGCCCGTTCAGTGTAATCGTGCCCGTGGCGCCCGACCCGCCCACCACGGACGTAACATTGACCTTAAGGCTCAATAGTGTGGGAGGAACTACGGCGATGGCCTTCGCCTTTGTCACACCACCAGCAGCGGCCGTGATCTTTCCTGAAACACTGGCCGAAACGGGTGTGGTGGAGACGCTAAAGGTGGCGCTGCTTGCGCCGCTGGGCACGATCACATTGGCAGGCACGGTAGCTGCCCCATTGAAGGATGTGAGGGCCACAACAACTTCGGCTGCTGCTGCTCCGGTCAGGGTGACGGTGCCGGTTGCCGTAGCCCCGCCAACGATATTGCTCGGTGCCACCGTCACGGTGTACAAGTTCTGGGCCGGAGCGACCATGGAAAGGGCTAAGAATAGCAGCCCTAAGATGATTCGGCAGTTTGAAAAGCTGTGAAAATATTTCATTGTTCTAAACGTTGCGTGATTATGAAGAGTAAGTAAAGTCTGTCGAATCTAATTGCGATCACTTTTAGCAAGCAAGGTGCTTTGTTAGAGCCACAGTCTGTAACATGCTCACGAGTTCTCAACGACTTGTTGAGTCCATAATTTCCTGAATTAAACCTAGTTTCTTCCCAGAATAGAGCAAGAGTGGTGTCGGTCATGCTGGATCCTGAGTTAATAAATTGCTTATTGAATTGGCTTCACTTTGGCCCTTAGATTTCTCTTCTCCTTCATTCATCGACATTTCATTTTGAATCGTTGAAGCTTCTTGAAGAATGGCCAGATTCTCAGCTAATAGTTGGACGTTAGTTGATGTTTTCGTTGCCTCGCAAGTTTGGCTCCGACTTCGGTTGGCAATGGTACGATCATCTGGGATGTGAACTCTGGATACCCAGCCGCACTTTTGAAAAAACTGGATGGTGTGGAAGCCGACATCGAGCTGGCCTTCCTTTAGACCAAATCGGGCACTGTTGGGGAAGGCGTGGTGGTTATTGTGCCAGCCCTCTCCAAACGATAACAATGCCAGAACTAGGCTGTTGCGACTTTGGTCTCCTCCGGCAAAATCTTGATGTCCGTGGAGATGACCGAATGAGTTGACTGACCAAGTTATGGCGTGAAGCACCACCACTCGCACGAATCCACCAAGCAGCAAAGACTCAATCGCCGTAGAAGGCCCACCAACGAGGTAGCCGAGCGCCCACGGCATTGCCAATGACAAAGAGCACCAAAGCCAATAGGTGCGGCTGATCGCGGAGATCTCTCGGTCCTTAGCAAATCGCCCGCATAAACGGCCTCGTCCGTTGTCGATAAATCAAACATCCACAAAAGGTGGCTGTGAACGAATCGCTCATGAGATTTCAATTGGCGACCGGCCGCAGTGTAGTAAGGGCTGTGCGCGTCCCCTTCTTCGTCCGCCAAAAAGTGGTGCCGACGGTGATCTGCCACCCAGCGAATCACCGGACCTTGAAAGGTCATACTTCCCATCGCCGCTAACGCAAGGCGAAGCCAACGGACGGATCGGTAGCTGCCATGCGTAAAGAGTCGATGAAAGCCTAGGCTAAGCCCTGTTCCTGAAAGAAGGTAGAAGAGCAAGAATGAGCTTGGACCAACCCAGGTGATCCGATGATCCTGAAAATAGACCACGGCCCAAACTGCTCCACAGGCGGGCAACCCGACGTTGATGGCATTGCTGAGGAGCTTGACTCGGGCCTTATCCGGGGCTATTCGGACCCCCTTTGGGCTACCTGTCTTTTGACCGTCCAAAAAGTCTGACATTACGCTGCAACCTCCACGCGCGAAGCCTGACACTCCGCCTCCTCATGCTTGATCGCGGAGGGTTCCCCGTGCCGCTCCCGCGCAACGAGAAAGGAGTTGCAGGGCCACTCCGATCCACACCCCACTACCGCTTTCTTGCCCACATAGGTTCTCGATCCCACTTCCGACTTCGGCTCAAACAAGGCTCCAGCATCTACGACACTACAGGGTCCGACAAAGGCACGCGTACCGATCGTAACCGACATACCGATTGCACACCCAACACTCACTTCGCCCTTCTCTTCGAGTTTCACGCCCGGCGCGAGCATCGTAAGGTGCCCCACCAACGCGCCCGCCTCCACCTTGACCCCTCCCACCAGGATCGTTCCGTTTCGCATCGCAATATTCGTGCCGATGGTCGCCCTATTCGAGATGTAGGCGCCCTTTCCGAAGTCCAGTAGGGGAAGGTCTCGGATCCATGTGTCGGGGTAGACCGTAAACTCCATCTGACCCTTGTAGCCAAAGAGACGGAATGTCACCCGTTTAAGCAAGGGGATCGTCAGGCAGAGATAGTAGATCGGCTTAAAATAGTAGAGCGAAGTCCAGCACAGGCCATAGAGCCTTCGATGGAAGTAAATAGGATGAGCCACGTTTCTCGGAAATCTTCCTTCTACGATCGCCTTTCGATGGGGTAACGCTAGTAAGCCCGCGGAGAGGCAGAAGAAGATGGCGTAACTTATGGGTGCAAGCAGCGCTATCACAGCTTTAGCTAACACCGATTCGGTGCTCATGAGTAGCAATGCAATCAACGCCGCCGGCGCTCCGAAGATCACGCAGAGATAGGTTGGCACTAGGACATCGCAAGCCACCCGTCGCCAGGGCTGGAGGATTGTTGCCCCCGTCCGGTCGCCCTTCACGCGGCCACCTCCTGCCGAAGTTCCGTTGATTTTAGGAAGTCCTTTCTCAGCCGATCCAAAGCAATCTCCTCGGCAAGATTCTCAATGTCTTGCGACAGCACGCGATCCTTCAGAAGCGGGGGCACCGTGGACCGAACGATTTCTGCCACCGCCCTGCCCCGGTGGCCCGTCCTGAGTGGCCGCCGGTGTTCAAGGGCCTCGACCGCCGCGATCAGTTCGATGGCGATGCACCGCTCCGCATTCTCGACAATGGAACGCAGTTTGAGCGCCGCCGTCATCCCCATCGAAACGTGATCCTCTGTCCCCGCAGAAGTCGGCAGGTTGTCGATGGACGCAGGTGAACACAGAACTTTGATTTCATTGAGCAGCGCCACAAGAGTCACGTGGGCAATCATTAGTCCACTGCTCAGGCCTGGCGTGGGAGCAAGAAATGCGGGCAGCCCTTCGTTGAGGTCGGGATTCAGCAACCGCTCAACGCGTCTCTCGCAAATTCCCACCAGCGAAGCGGCGGCTATGGCCGCGTAGTCGTACGCCATTGCAAGCGGAGCACCGTGAAAATTCCCGCCAGACCGCACCGAACCGTCCTCGAAAACAAGTGGATTATCCGTGGCCGAGCCCGTCTCAATTTCTACAGTTCCCCGCACATGCTCGACGGCTCCTCTCACCGCCCCATGCACTTGGGGAATGCAGCGGAGGGAGTAAGCATCTTGAACACGTCGAGCAGCTTGATCATTCGTCACCTGGATTTCGCTCCCCTCCAGCATCTCCCGCAGTAATCGAGCTGACTCCCCTTGGCCCCGGTGAGGTCGCGCATCGTGAATCCGCGGATCGAAGGGGCTAGAGTGACCACGCAAGGAATCAGCGGTAAGGCTCGCGGCGATGTCCGCCAAGCGTGTCAACCGCTCCAACCTCAGGACCGCCAGCGCCCCAACCGCGGTAAGTGCTTGCGTTCCATTTATTAACGACAACCCCTCTTTCGGTCGCAGTTGCAAAGGCTCTAAGCCCGCATATCGCATCGCCTCGACCGTGGGCATACGCACTCCCTCAAAGACACAAAAACCCTCGCCGATGAGGCAGAGCGCTATGTGTGCCAGGGGCGCCAAGTCCCCACTGGCCCCAACGGAACCCTTCGACGGAACTTCCGGCCAGATTCCCGCATTTAGGAAGTCGCAAAGGGCAAGAGCAAGTTCCGGGCGAGCTCCGCTGTTGCCGATGGCCAAGACGTTCGCACGGAGCAGCATCATCGCCCTGGTTTCGGCCTTGCTGAGAAGCGGCCCCACCCCGCAGCAATGGCTCCTCACCAAATTCAACTGGAGTTCTTCAAGGTCATCGGGAGAAATAGCAAAGTCGCACAAGCGCCCAAATCCCGTAGATACGCCATAAACCGGTCGCCCCTCAGCTACGATTTGGTCGACCACGGCTCTCGTGCGGCGCATCCTCTCGCACGCACGCGGGCACAGGCTCACTTTGTCGCGCCCGATTGCAGCGCGCTCGATGGCTTCAAGGCAAATAACTTGCCCCGAGATTAACAGAGGCTCGGACTCCTTCTGCTCTGATGGCGTTTGCGTGAGAGCGTCTACAATCATTTAGGCAACCTTGAGGTTTTCGTGCTTTCAAAGTAGCCGCCGTCAGCGGTCAAGCTACAATGCACAATGCTACAGGGTGCCCCCTAAAAAAGCCCTAAAGTTGCCGAAGCTCATCCCCGAGCTCGCTTTGCACCAGCTCGGCCACCGGATCTCGCCATATTCGATCTGCGGGCGGGAGGATCGCGCCAATTTCATCCCTTAGCGCTAAAGCACTCCGCAGATTCGAGGCAGCTTCACGCATCCGGCCCTCGGCACAATCTACGGCGGCGAGCAAATCTAGCGCCTCCGACTGTACATAACGGTTGCCATGCAGCTTCTCTCGGTCGATGACGTCCCGCGCGAAGGTGCGTGCGTCGACGAATTTTGCCTTGGAGAATGAGACGTGGGCACAAAGCAAACTCGTTCCCTGCACGTCCCTGGGCGACAATCCGGAGGGAAAGACTTGTCTAAGCCAGAACTCTGTCTCGCTCAGATTTCCGCTGTGAAATGCGATGAGCGCGTGATGCCGGGCGCTCACGAGCCGATGGCCGGGATACCCGATCGCTTCTCGCGTTTGGCTGGCTTCCTTCTCATGCTCGAGTGCTTCATCACAGCGCAGGCATTTTGCCTCCAGGTGGCCTAACCGCGATAACTCGGTTGAGACCGAATACATGAGTCCCACTCGGCGTTCATTCTCTACTCGGACCGAAATAATTCTGCGAGCGGCTTCGTAGTTGCCCAGAAACAGCTCGACCGTGCCGAGCAGTCCAGGTTCGGTTGGCTTTTGAGATGATCCGAGAATTCTTTTGCTCAGCTCGTGGTGTCGAACGATACAGGACTTCGCCGCAATGAATTCGCCCGCATAGAATTGAAGGTGTGACTGCTCAACCAAGACCTGGCGAATGATCCAGTCGCAGCGGGTTGATTCGGCCGATTCAATTGCCTGCAGCATCACCAACTTTGCTTCCTCGAATTGGCTCGTCTGCCACTTGGCAATCGCGATCTCGCACTCAATGAAGGACTTCCACGGGGGCGATCCGTCGCATTCCGCTACCGCCTCGTCAAGCCACTCAAATCGATTCGTTTGCCCGTACGAGGGGTAACTGATCAGAAGAGCGGACGCAGCCGACGCACATCGATCTCCTGATTCTTTCGCTCGACGATATGCCTCGCAGAGGGCAAGGTTTGCCTCATCCAGGTGACCCATGACATGCGCCAGGAAGGCGTATGCACGTAGAACCCTCGCGGACCACGGATGCTGCAAGAATGCCAAATCTCGGTAGAGAGGAAGAATCTGCCCTTGACGCCGACGCAAAAACCAGAAATGCTCCAGGTTCATTAACATCTCAACGGCGATTTCTGGCTGCTCCCCTTGATAGAATCGGATCGCCGAAAGCAGTTCTTCGAATTCAGCATCGAGATTCTCGAGGGTCTGTGTGCTCTTCGCAGTAGTCACCAAAGGTCGCGCACGTACGCTCTCTTCGTAATACATCCGGGCGTGACGATGCCGTAATTCCAGCAGTCTCTGGGCGGGGGCCAGTTGGCCAACGACGTCCCGAATCGTGAACAATGCGCCATATCGCATCCGACCCTCATGCATCTGAGTCGAAAGCAAGCTCAGCTTCGTGATTTCCGCAAGGCAAGGAACGAGATCGACTTGGGGAACCAGATCGCGGAGCCTCGCCAAACTGCAATATCCGGCAAAGGTGCAGATAGCGGCGAGAACTTCGACCGCTGGATCGGAAAGCTGCTTGAAATTCCACTCGATGGCACGCACGAGCGTCTGATGCCGTGGATCGCGATCGATATCGGTCGAGCTCAGAGTGCTTGGGCGCTGCAACTCGTCCTCGATCTCCGCTTCTCCGAGAAAGGCAAAGCGTGCTGCGATCAATTCAAGCGCCAATGGAAGTCCGTCCAGCCTCCGGCAAATGGCTGCCAAGATGTCGGCACTTTGGCTGCCAAAGGTGAAGTCGGGCCGAGCGTGGGCAATGCGGTCGATAAGTAATCGCATGGATTCGCTCTGCAACGCCTGATGAGAAGGGAGATTCAATGGCGGGGTGGCAAGAGGTTGCAGGTGATAGACCAGTTCGGCCGCCAACCCCAAAGTTCTTCGCGACGTCACCACGCACGAAACTTGTGGGCAGGCCGAAAGAATCCTCGCTACAGATTGGGAGCACGCGTCGGGCAGATGTTCAAAGTTATCGAAGACGAAGATGACCCGTCGATCCTTAAGCAGCGACAAAACGAGATCGAGACCGCGGCCTGCGGAGTCACGTTGCTCAAGGCTCTCGATAACTGCTTTGTTAAATCCTTCATTTGTGGTTACTTCCGAGAGAGATATCCAGATAACGGTATCCCTTGAAGCAAGGGTCAATTCCGTGACAAGTCGGGTCTTGCCAACTCCTCCCAGACCAACGACGGTAACTAAACGCGCATGAGCGCACAAGTTGGACAAGCTGGCCATTTCCGCTTCTCTGCCCACGAAGTGGTCCATCCAAGTTGGGAAATTTAGCCGTTTGCCTTTGAGGGTTTCTTTCCGGCGCGCCCCTCCCTGGGCGAGCCGGCGGCGCGCAATCTGAAACAACTCACTCTCCTCGGCAGAGGGCTCCAATCCGAGTGAAGCGAGATGTTCACGGTACTGCTCAAAGTAGAGCATCGCCTCGGACGGCCTTTTTGCTTCGACGGCAAGACGGACCATTGCGAGAAGGAGGGCACCGTTCGACTTAGACCTCCCCGCCACGCGCTGGACCCAAGCGAAAGCTCGTTCGGCTTCTCCCTTCGCACGAAGCGAGCGGGCGAGAGAAAGGCACGCGACGGTCAGCCCATTTTCAAAGTCTTGTCGCGCGTCTTCCACCCAATCCGCGGAGATGTCTGCGAGGAGGGGCGTTGCTGTGCGGTCCAACACCTCTTGCAACGCCGCCTCTCGATCTGCGATCTCCCCAGCAGGGTCGTCGACGTTGGCGATTAGCTCCTTAATCCCACTATGGTCGATGGCCAGGTCGGCGACGCGCAGCCTGAGTGATGCCATATCGGTTTCGATGAGTGACCTTAGGTCTGCATGCTTCCTAAACTCGCGCTGCAGGTACGAGAGCTCGGTGCTCAGACGATTTCGGCCGACGGACAGCTCTGTGTCTGGCCAAATTGCCTCAATCAACTCCTCGCGCAAGACTTCTTCGCCACCCCTCAAAGCGAGAAACGCCAGTAGTGCGCGTCCGCGGCGAGTCTTAAAGCTAACGCGCATCCCATTGGAATGGCACAGCTCCACCGGACCGAACAGAGTGAGGCGCGTCTTGCCAGGCATGGTGTCCCAATCTACCCTTTGCCAGATTTCCTTCGTGGAGCTAGCGGCCGTCTGCCCAGTCGTACGTCATTCCTGAGGTGAGTCCGGCAACAAAGTTGCGCAATTCTGCCAAATACTCTTTGGAGGTGATGGGCGGAAGATCGTCTGCACCGGTAAACGCTCGCTCGTTAACGGAGAAAACCTGCCCTTCAGCATCCGTCAGGTGCATGGCCGCTCCGTCCGGCGCTTTCACAAGTTGGCGCAATAGCGATCGCTTGATCCTTACTACCTTTGGCGAGTTTTGAAAGATCTTGTAGGTGGTGTGACTCGGGGGATCGGTCTGATTCCAGAAATGCACCAGCTTCACTCCGTGCGGTGCCACGCCGACCACTTCATCGGTGGCCCAGTCGAGATAAATCCTGGGAGGAGAATCGTTCTTAAACTCACGGGCATCGGGTTGAAAAAATCGGTCGCAAGCGAGCAACGACGCGTTATAAGCGTCCCACCGCATCACTTCTCCGGGCTTAGGCGTTACCGCAGTCTTCGATTGTGCGGAAGGAGCCTCCTTCGCGACGAAGAATCGATTGAAGTGATCGAAGCCGCGGCTCATCACGCTTTTGGGGTCGGCCGAGTGTTCTGCACCCACGAACGTATGGCCCAACTCATGAAGAACGGCACCCATTCCCGTCGACGCCAAACCCCAGAGGGTGCTCCGGCCAAAACTATCGTCATATAATTTCTCGGGGTTTATCGGTGATGAATCCCCGAACGCCCTTGCTACATCGCGGATGCTACTGGGCCAGGCACTCATCGAGAGCGAAGAAAACAAGCCCATATCGCCTCCGCCCCAAGCTATGTGGGCAAGGGGCCGCTTAGACTTTGCGTCGTACCGTGAGAAGCTCATGATTACAATGCACTTCCTCTTTTGGAACGACACCTGGCGATCCAACCAAGGGTAGATCGCATCGTAAAGTTGGTTGCCCGTCATGCCCCGCAACTGATCACCCGATGCCGGATACGCCAGCTTCAACACTCTGACCCGACCGCGCGAGTCGTAATTCAGGCCAAATGTCCTTCGCCCAAACCCCGAATCATTCAAGCTCTCTGCGGTGAACGTCTGCATAAGTTTTGCCGCCGTGTCAAGTTTGTCGAGGTAGTTCTGCTTATCGTCGGCCTTTTGGGTCGCGTACTGCGTGTCGCCATCTTGCGCCGTCAGATACACCACGTCGACCTTGTAGTCTGAGATCATGGGCTTGTATACAAGGCTAAAACTCGCCTTATCCTTCCTTGTTGTGGTGAATTGAAGTCGATTGCGTCCTGGAACAAGCTCGACCAAAACTTTGAACCGCCCGTCGGCAATGGATGCAGCGTTTGTGCCGCCGCTCCTGCGGTTCTCCTGGTTTACCACGTTGATCACCTGGCCCGGAGCGATTCCCTTCACCAGCGCCACGGGAAACCGAATTGTTTCGGCATCCCGCAAATTAGTCACTTTGATAGCGGAGGCGTCTTTATCTACCAAAGGAGCTAGTAAGAGAGTGTAAGCAAGGATCCACGGCGTCATTTAGGCAAATTCTACACCCGCGCCGGTCGCGCTACGCGTTTGTCCGGGCTCTCAGATGGGCGTGCATTCGTTGGACGCGAGAAACGTGATCGGCACGTGAAGGATTCAGTCTTACGAACCTGCTCGGCCACGGCGGTTCTCAGAAACGTATGCAATGAATGCCGTGCTAACCTTGGGGGCAAGTGATACTGGGCTGTCTATTGGGGTTGCTGAGTGCGAGCGTTTCTTGGACTGCCGGCACTCCCCCGAGTGCCGAAGGGTCACTTGCCCCAGGAGGAGAAATGAACCCGTCAAACTTCCTTTGGTTCTCCACGCCCGCAGCGAAGTGGGAAGAAGCCCTCCCAGTTGGAAACGGGCGATTGGGGGCGATGATGTTTGGCACTGTTGCAGAGGAGCGCCTTCAACTTAACGAAGAAACCTATTGGTCCGGTGGCCCGTACTCCACGGTCGTCAAAGGCGGCAACAAGGTGCTTCCCGAAATCCAGCGATTGGTTTTCGCTGAAAAATACCTTGACGCCCACAACCTGTTTGGCCGCAACCTGATGGGATATCCGGTCGAGCAGCAGAAATACCAGAGCTTGGCCAATCTCCATCTGTTCTTTCAACACGGAACCCCGCCCGAAGGCTATCGCCGCAGTCTGGACCTGGAGACCGGAGTCGCGGCGGTCGAATACACGGTTGAAGGCGTCCACTTCCGCCGGGAGGTCTTCGCGTCGGCCCCCGACCAGGCCGTGGTCCTTCGGCTTACCGCCAGCCAGCCCGGGAGCCTTAGTTTCACCGCGAACTTGCGTGGCGTTCGCAACCAGGCGCACTCGAACTACGGAACCGATTACTTCCGGATGGATCCGGTCGGCTCCGTTGGTCTGGCGATTACAGGAAAGTCGGCCGACTACTTGGGGGTCGAGGGGAAGCTCCGATACGAAGGACGTCTCGAGGCGATCGCCCAAGGCGGGTCGGTCAAGACGAATGGAGTCGACCTGATCGTTGACAAGGCAGACAGCGTTACCATGGTCTTTGTCGCAGCAACCAACTTCGTGAACTACCACGACGTGAGCGCAGACCCACACCAGCGAGTCGAAAGGGACCTGCAGAAGCTCACCGGCAAGTCCTACCAAACACTAAAGCAAACGGCGGTCTCGGATTACCGACGCCTGTTCGGACGCGTGTCGCTGACGCTTCCAAGCACCAAGATTTCGTCGCTTCCCACTGACCAGCGAAAGCAGAAGAACCAGACCGAGCCCGATCCGAGCCTGGCCGCGCTCGCCTACAACTTTGGTCGTTACATCTTGATCTCCTCCTCGCGAACTGGTACGCAGCCCGCTAACTTGCAGGGCATCTGGAACAACGACATGAACCCGTCGTGGGACTCGAAGTACACGACCAACATCAATACGGAGATGAACTATTGGCCAGCGGAGTCGGCCAACCTCGGAGACCTCACCGAGCCGCTCTTTAAGATGATCAAAGAGTTGACCGACCAGGGGGCAAAGGTCGCGAAAGAACACTACGGAGCGCGTGGGTGGGTCTTCCACCAGAACACGGACATCTGGCGCGTCGCCGCTCCCATGGACGGTCCCAGTTGGGGGACGTTCACCGTAGGCGGCGCTTGGCTGAGCACGCACCTGTGGGAGCACTACGAATACACGAAAGACAGGGCCTTCCTGAAGCAGAGCTTTCCAATCATCGAGGGCTCCGTGCAGTTCTTCCTCGACTTTCTCGTTCCCCACCCCAATGGCAAATGGCTGGTGACGAATCCGTCGACTTCCCCGGAAAACTTCCCGGATGGGGGCGGAAACAAGCCGTATTTCGACGAGGTTACTGGCAGCATAATCCCGGGAACGACGATCTGCGCAGGCTCCTCGATCGACATGCAGATTCTCCATGACCTGTTCGGCTACTACCTCAAGGCTTCCGAGATTCTGGGGAAGCAATCGAAGCTCCAGGAACGCGTGGCCAAGGCGAGAGCCAAACTGGTGCCGCCGCAAATCGGTTCAGACGGCTCGCTACAGGAGTGGGCCGATGACTGGAGGTCGCTTGAAAAGAACCACCGTCACTTCTCCCACTTATATGGCCTTTACCCAGGAAGAGTCCTCTGGGATAAGCGGACTCCCGCGCTGACCGAGGCCTACAAAGGCGTGCTGAACGAACGGGGCGATGGTGGCACGGGCTGGTCCATGGCTTGGAAGATGGCGCTCTGGTCACGGCTGGGAGACGGCAACCGAGCGAACAAGATATTCAAGGGGTATCTGGGCCGGCAGAGCTGCGCACAACTTTTTGCACTCTGCGGTAACGCGATGCAAGTCGATGGCACTCTAGGGGTGACCGCCGCGATCACGGAGATGCTGATGCAGTCCCACGACGGCTTCATCCGGCTACTGCCCGCATTGCCGGATGAGTGGGAGTCTGGGGAATTCAAGGGAGCATGCGCGAGAGGAGCGTTCGAACTCGATTTCCAGTGGAAGAACAAGCAGCTAACCCACCTGACCATCCTCTCAAAGGCGGGAGAGCCGTGCCGACTCCAATTGGGATACCCAGTTAAGGTGACCTGCAAGGGCAACCTTCAACCCGTTGGGACGTCCGCCAGCGGAGTCTTCGAATTCAAAACGGTGAAAGGGTTGCGCTACGAAGTCGAAAGACTTTAGGTGGCACCCTAACCTCCGCGAACCCTCTCCCCTCGCTCGCGGGAGAGGTCAGGGTGAGGGTCCGGAATCACGAACCCGTGCCAAGCAAAAAAGCTCCGATTTCGAGGCGGCATCCTCTTGGTTTGCTCGTAATCCTAATTGATCGCCCTTACGGCTCGGTCGAAGACCTTCGACCCCCCGACGATTGGCAGGGTCAGCCGTGTCGCGTCAAGGTCAAGGGTCAGCATCGTGCCCGCCTTTGGCCACACGGTGAAGTCGCGGTCACTGGAGAGGATCATGAGCGCGATTCGCTTGCCGGCTGGGATGATTTGGTCGTCGGGCTGTAGGTCAAACGTAAGCGTCACGAACTCGCCGGGCTTGAGCGGGGTGCCGCGGTCCATGGAGTCGTAGTCGCCGCCTTTGGTGAGTGCCTTGAAGTTCTGAGGATCGGCCCAGCCACGGGTGATGAGATTGGCTGTGCCAGTCTGCTCGGGAATCCATGGCAGTTGGACCAAGTACACGGACAGGTTCGCGGCGGAAGCGCTCGATGCAAGCCGGAGGGTCACCCGAGCCGTACCTGAGAGGTGAAGCGGTTGAGTCAATTCGGGCGTCGCATAGATCAACCGGTTCGGCGAATCGGCGGCTTGCGCCAAAGTTGCCGCATCAAACTGCACGTCATCGGTCAATGTCTCCCGCCCCTGATTGGGAGTCGCTTTGGACACCAGACCGCCCATCGTCTTTCCACCCACCGAGAGGCTCAAGGTCACCGGCAAAGCTTCAGGGTTGGGATAATCGGCGTAGGCCGTGGGGGCAGTGCCCCGAGCGGCATTCTCGCGAACCACAAAGGATTTCGGGCCGTCTTCGACTCCGTTCTTGACGCCGTAAAGGAATCGCGTAAACCACTTGTTCATCAACTCGAACGGAGGATCGCCGCCGTGCCCACCTTGGTGGAAGTACTGCACCAGGGGCACCCGTCCTTTGAGCGCCTGGCTGATGCGGACACTATGCTCGGGCACCACATTCCAGTCGTTGAAGGCGTGGGCCATCAACACGGCGCACTTGATGTTCTTCACGAACGGCAACAAGTCGCGCTCGGCCCAAAAGGTGTTGTAATCGCCTGTTCGGCGGTCGCGACCAATAGCGAACTCGCCCTCTCGGTAGAGCTTGTTGCCAACATCCCGGCGAGCTGGATCGCCACTATTGATGAAGTCGTAGAGCGAGTCGATGTCCTCACCAAGCCACCCCCCGGGATGCCGCACGAGGCCGTTGGAGCGGTAGTAGTGGTAGTACGACGTATTCGGTGCAACCGGGATGATCGCTTCGAGTCCCTTGACACCTGTCGTGGCCGCGGCAACGGGAATCGTGCCGTTGTAGGACGTTCCGGTCATGCCGACCTTTCCGGTGCACCAGGTGGCCTTCACCTCTATCGTTCCGTCAAGGGTTGTGTAGCCCCTCGCTCGTCCGTTGAGCCAGTCGATCACAGCCTTGGGGGCAAGGCGCTCGGGCGCACCTCCGACCGTTGGGCTGCCATTGGACAGTCCCGTTCCCGGTGCCTCGGAGTGAACCACTGCAAAGCCCCGGGGCACCCAGGTTGCCACCATCGAATTCGAAACTCGGGTCCGGTTCGGATCAAACCCAACTTGAGGGTGTGTGGTTCGCGCCGGAGGTTCGGCACCGACTTCCTGCCGGACATCCCAGAGAATCGAACTACCGTTTGCCGTGCCCGCGAAATACGGCGAAGACTCGTAGATCACCGGTACGCGGAGGCCCTCAGTGTCGGTTTGTTTGGGCCGGGTGACGTCGACATGCACACGATCCTTCTTACCGTTGCGATCGGAGTCAAATTCGGTTTCAACCCACAGCCTCTCACGGATCCAGTCGCCTGCCTTTGAGAACTCCGCGACAACCTGTGCTTGACCGTCCACAAACACCGGCTTGGCCTGCGGTGCGACAAGTGCCGAGAACGCAACGACCGAGACGAGCGTGGCACCAAAACGGGAAAGCGACGTAAGACTGCGCATGATCCTCGTATTATGCCAAGAAGGGGCGGCATTGTTCGGAGACATGCGTGAGAGGGAACCAAACCCTGCTAGAGTTTCTCAATGCTGCGCTCGCTCCCCATACTCCTTCTCCTTCTTCTTGGGGCATCATGGGCAGAGGCCGCAATGATGGCAACTGATCTTCGGTGTGAGTTTCGGCGCGAGCCTCTGGGAGTCGATGCGGTGCATCCGCGGCTGAGTTGGGTGCTCGAGTCGGAGGGGCGAGGAGTGCGGCAGTCGGCGTATCGCATCCTCGTTGCGAGCTCGCAGACACTGCTCGGTCGGAACCGGGGCGACCTTTGGGACAGCGGCAAGGTCACGAGCGCAGAGCAGAACAACATCCCCTATGCCGGTTCGCCCCTCCGCTCCGGGCAGGCGTGCTTTTGGAAGGTGCGCGTGTGGGATGGCTCGGACGTCGCAACCTGGAGCAGGCCTGCGCAATGGGAGATGGGGCTTATGCACGCCGCGGATTGGGTCGGGCGGTGGCTGAACGACGCGCGTCCCACTCCATTAAATACGGAAGACCACTATCTCGAGGACCCGGCGCCGCTGTTCCGAAAGGAGTTCCGGCTGCGCGGACCCATCCGCCGGGCGCGCCTCTATGTCACCGGGCTGGGATACTACGAGGCGCGTCTGAACGGGTATCGGGTAGGCGATCACGTCCTCGATCCTGGGTGGACGAAGTTCTCGGAGAAGGTTTTCTACAGCACCTACGACGTCACCAAGCAGCTTGCGGCGGGCGAGAACTGCCTTGGCGTGATGCTTGGAAACGGCTGGTACAACCCGCTGCCGATGCAGATGTGGGGCCGGCTGAACCTGCGCGAACATCTGGCGATCGGACTGCCGCGCTTCCTTGCTCAGCTCATGGTCGAGTATCTGGATGGCTCTTCGCAGACGGTGAGGTCGGACCTCTCGTGGCGAGTCGGCGAGAGCGAGATTCGGCGGAACAACATCTTCTCGGCGAGGAAGTGGACGCGCGCAAGGCGCAGCCGGGGTGGGATCGGGCGGGCTTCGACGACTCGGCATGGCGTGCGCCTGCGCTAGCAACGGAGAAGATTGGCAAGCTAAGTACGCAGCCCCAGCCTCCGATCCGGGCGGCGGATTCGTGGAATCCAGTGAAGGTCACCGAGCCGCGGCCTGGGGTGTACATCTACGATTGCGGACAAAACTTCGCAGGGTGGCTGCGCGTGAAGCTGGACGTGCCGAGAGGCACCCTGATTCGCCTGCGCTATGGAGAGCTGCTCCACAAGGACGGCAATCTGAACCCTCTGACGAGCGTGGCGGGACAGATCAAGGGACCGGGAGTTGGCGGTCCGGGCGCGCCCGACGTAGCCTGGCAAGCGGACTCGTACATCGCGGAGGGCGGGGGAGATATCTACACGCAGCGGTTCACGTTCCACGCGTTTCGGTATGTCGAGATCACCGGGCTACCCTCGCCACCGTCGCTGAATGCGATCACGGCGATCCGGCTCCACGCAGACGTCGAGAGCGTGGGAGATTTCGAGTGCTCGAACCCTATGCTCAACCAGATCCAGGAGATGTGCAGACGGACGTTCCTCTCGAACCTGTTCAGCGTGCAATCGGACTGTCCGCATCGGGAGCGGATGGGTTACGGCGGAGACATCGCGGCCACAAGCGAGGCGCTCATGCGCAACTTCGACATGGCGACGTTCTACGCGAAAGCGGTGAGCGACTGGACGGAGAACGCGCTGCCGAATGGGATGTTCACCGACACCGCCCCGTTCATGGGGATTCAGTATTGCGGCATTGGATGGGCGATGGCGCACCCGTTGCTGATCGAGCAGCTCGGCCAATATTA
>JBBQWO010000006.1:0-136900 GCA_038210535.1 Fimbriimonadales bacterium
GTCAACTAACTCGGGGGAAAGTTGTTGGTGTTTTGGCGTGTTTGTGTGTTGGCGCGGGGTGGGAGAGAGCTTTGCGGTTGCTTTGCGTCCGCTCTGGCGCGACGAGGACTGTCCTCGGTTTTGGTCGGCACTCACGTTAGAGGCATACCGCCAAGAGTCTCACCGGCCGGGTTGGTGCGAAGTGGGAGTCTGGCACGCCCTCCGGTGTGCTGGAAGGCTGTGTGCTTTTCCCCGGGTCGTTCGACCCGCGGCTAAGTTCTGGGACCCCGCTGGGGTCGCGGAGGCGTTTGGGTGTTCAGGTTGATTTGGGGTTGTTGTTGGCGGCGGACATGCCCTAGGAACGATCATCCGGGGCGTCGGGTTCTCGGTTGTGCCGGGTTCTCAGCCGGAACCCCCACCTAACCTCCCCCTCCCGCAGGAGCGGCAAGGGGAGGAACCCGAGCGGCGGGCAGGAGCGGCAAGGGGAGGAACCTGAGCGGCGGGTAGGAGGGACCGGGGCACGATTGCATCCCGGGCTACAGGGGGGATTGGTAGGAAGGCAAGGGAGGGAAACCGAGCAAGGGGGTGGGGGATAGCCGGGTTCTCAGCCGGAACCCCCACCTAACCTCCCCCTCCCGCAGGAGCGGCAAGGGGAGGAACCTGAGCGGCGGGTAGGAGGGACCGGGGAGGAACCCGAGCGGCGGGTAGGAGGGGGCCGGGGTGTTGTCGTTTTCTTCTGACCTGGAGCTCTGATGCTCATTGAGTCAAGAGGCTGCGATCGTTGAACGAGATCGTGTAGGTGCTCTGTTTCGTAATCAGCGCCATTCCCAGCCAGATCGTTTCCGCCGCATATTCACCAAGCAAAATTCCCAGTGCCACCATCCTCAGCTTGTCGTAACCTCTGAGACCGTAATAGCGCTGGACAAAATTCTTTACGAAGAGGGCCACGAGCAGGCCGAACCAATAGTAGTCGACCCCGTAGTTCATTGAGAGCACGTAGCCGGCAGGATGAAGCGGGAAGCCGGGGAACTTGAAGCGAATCGCGTCCATGCCCATGACGATCGCAAAGCCCAGCATCGTCATAGTGATGCCAAGGATGTCGGTGCCCTTGCGGTCGTTGAGGATGTTTTGCAGATACGTCGCTCCATCGGTCCACCCGACACGGCCGGTGCGGTAATGCATGACGAGGAGGAACCAAAAGGCGAGAAAGAGCCCTACGACCGTAGCCACCGCGATGGCCTGAAAAATACGCTTCTGATTCAAACCCTCGATCTGGCCCATCTTCATCGCCTCGAGTTGATAGGGCATGGGGTGATTGCGGAACAGCCGATTCATCGAAAGGAAGCCCGCCGCAGCCCAAGTTGCCTGCCGGTCCGACAGCCACCTTGTGCCCAAAAATCGGTGCATGATCGAGTTCGGGCCAAAGAATGCGAACTCGTGCGTCGGGGGCCCGAGCTGCGCACGGATGCGGGTTAGCACGAATGAGAAAATCAGGAAGAGGGCGACGTACGGGATCATGTACCAGGCGGGCAACCCACCGATCATGCCCCAGCCACAAAGGATGACAAACGTGATGATGAGCCCGAAGAAAGACCAGCGATGCTTGATCCCGCCATCCGCGGCTTTTCGCCCGGACTTGATGTCCCTCCACACCTCTTTCAAGTAATCCCGCGAAACCCACAACGATCCCAGGAAAAGGGCAATCACGCCGCCCCACGTCTGCTCATCGAAATACGGCGGCCCTGGAGCGATCGCAAGTCCCGAAAAGGTCCATTGAGGGATCCCCTGCGAGGCAAGAATCACGTGGGTGGCCTTCCGCATGAGAAAGAACACCACTACGCTCAGCACGAGATCACTCGGGATGAAGAGCCCGATGGCCGCCATGTACGGGAAGATCGAAATACGGAAGTCGCCGATATTGCTGAGCGGCGGCTCTTTGAAGGCTCGGTCGATGTAGAAAAGATCCTTGACAGGAATCGCGGGCAAGTTCGGATACAAGTAGTTGAGCCCGTTCAGAATGTCGATCCCGAACATGATGCCGAAGGCGATCCACATGTGCTTGCTCTGCCACATGCCACCCGAACCGCCGCCTTCGGCCAAGCCTACCGGAAGCTGAATAAGCGGAAAGGTGAGCCTTTCGCGCTCGCACCAGGCACCGCGCATAAGCTGGTTGATGAACAGCATCGCCAGACAAAGCGAGATGATCATGAATCCCCAGCCCAGGAACATCGGACCGAAGATGGGCAGCTTTCCCAAGACGTACTGCCAGCCTTTGCCTCCGCCCCGAATATCGCCAACCTGAGCCAGGTCTTTGGCAGCTAGCCAGTCGGGGATGTACTTCGCCATGTAGTCGCGGTACATCGGCTCGGTGGGCCGCAGAGGAATGGCGTTCGTCACGCCGAACGAAACGGAGGCCCACTCGCCGGCAATCGCGGCGGCGACGCTGACGATCGCATAGATGACAACGAAGTCTTTTTGAGTAAGTGCGAACCGTGGCACCCACACTCGCAGAGGAATGTTGAACACCAGAAGGATCAACATCGCCGAGATGGGCGCGACCATCAACGAAAAGATTCCGGACACCCCTTGGTTGGCCACCGCGAAAGTGACCGGGACGCAAAGAAGAAACGCAAGGATGACCGCTATCGGCCGGAAACCCTTGCGCTTGGCTTCTTGGTTTGGTTGTGGGTCCACGGTTGCCAAGGTCCTGGTTCAGATTAGCACGGGTTTGGCGGCCCCGCTCCCAGGTGCACCATCCAATATCCCACATCTCTCCATTCGCCATGCTTGAATCCCATGGATGGCAGGGTGCCAGAGTGCTTCATTCCAAACGATTCGTGCAACTTTACGCTTCCAGGATTGGGCAAAGCGATGCCCGCAACGATCGTGCGCAAGCCTGCACGTTCCATCGCAGGAAATAGCTGCGCGTAGAGCAGCTTGCCGATGCCTCGTGCCCTCAATTCCTGCTTTACGTACACGCCGACTTCCGCAGTCCAGGCGTAGGCGCCTCGTGACTTCCAAGCACTTGCTCGAGCAAACCCGACTACCGACCCATCCTCCTCAGCCGTAACCCAAGGATGTCGGCCCTGGGCAAGCAAAAACTGGTTCATGGCGGCTTGAGCGCTGACCGGGTCTAGGCCAAAGTTGGCAAAGCTGGAGTCGATCTCGGCATTCTCGATTTCACAAATGGCTGGGATATCCGCTTCCGTCGCGAATCGGATGAGCATTTCAAAAATCTACCGCTTTCGTCTCCCTGAAAACGCGGATGACGCCCGGCTGCCTTGAACTCGCACAGGATGTGAGCCTCTCCCCTTAGCAGCCGGAACGCCTGGAACCCTCTCAAAGAGGATTACTCTATCGTAACACGATTATTGCGTTCTCGTCAACAATTTTTGATTGCCACTTGTCGGACCTCGCTAAGCACCGCCTCTCGATCCAACAAGCGTCCCTCGAGAACTCTCTCTTCATAGGCTTCGGCCCCCAAGTGCTGCTCAATCTCAGAACAGGTCGCCTGGAAGGTGATAGGGCCCTCATCAGTTGGCTGAGCTTCCGAGCATGCGAGAACGCATTGGCCCGCGCCGATCAGCACAGCGGCAAACTCGGCCTGCTGATCCTGCCAGAGGAGCCGAACAAATGTTCTTAAAATGAGCGCAAGTGTAAGATCGTCGCGATGTTCGATTGCACCGTCTAGGCAGTCGAGCGAAAGCGTCCACGCGAGGCGGTTGTCGCTCGTGCTGAAGGCTAGATGGGCAGCATTCAGCTTCATGGACGTGCGCGTAGACTTACAAGTGGATCGCTCCTCCAGACGCTTCGCCTCGTCCAGATGAGCCGCTGCCGATTCGAACATCCCCAACAACGTCTCAACACCGATGAGGTTGCCAAGTACCGTCAGAAGCCGATTCTCGTCGTTGCCCCGCATGGCGGCTGCGGCTCGAAGGTAGTGCCGTCGGGCTCTTGCGTTTCTGCCTCCACCTTGAGCGGCCATTCCGAGGGTGCAATGGGCTCTGCCTTCAAGCGGGACGTCCTTTCTCCTCCGGGCCTCACGCACGGATCGAAGGGCATACGCGCGCGTCTTCGTCAGCTCGCTTAAATAGTAAGCGAATGCGGCGCAGATGTTTAGCAGCCTAGGAAAATCAGCGAGCTGCTCCGCACCTCGCGCATTCACAATCTTTTCGGCCATCATGAACCCCTCTCGGAAGAAGTTCCGTTCCATGAGGTACGGCCAGCAGGCAATAAGGATTTGCCCGGCCAGTTCAAGGTCGCCGCGAGGTAAGCAGCCACTCGAGACAACCGCACGCATATCTTCGTAAGCGGCGTCCATCGCGTTCAGCCACTGCGTCTGATTCGTGCTGTAGAGACCTTCGGTGGCATTGCTGGCAAATGCGAGGCACCAATGCCGGTGATTCGCTTCCACGTTCGGCTTGTTCGGGCCCAATTTCAGTTTGCTCGCGGCAAACGCCCTCACGCTCTCGGTCAAATAGAAGTCCTTTTCGAGGAATTCCGATGCTGACGGCGTAATCAGGGAGTTGTCCAGCAACTCTTCAAACGTGCCCAAGAAGGCATCGCTTCCGAGTTCCTCGCCGGCACAGACGGTCTCCGCCGAATCAACTGAGAACGAGCCGTAAAACACAGACAATCGGGTCAACAGCAGCCGAGCGTTGGGAGAAAGGAGTTGATACGACCACTCGATCGTCTCTTCAAGCCTTTGGGTGCCCGATTCGTCCTTGAGAAGCAAGAACCGGTCTGCAAGTCTTCCTAGAATTTGTCGGGGAGTGAGCAGCGCTGCCTTGGATGCTGCGAGTTCGATGGCGAGGGGAACCCCGTCGAGTTTCTGACAAAGAAGCGCCACGTCACTCGCATTCAGTGCGGAAACTTTAAACGTTGCATCGTATGCCTGGGCTCGCTCCTCAAACAACACGACCGAGTCGTATTCGCGAATCGATCGCCAATCCTCTGCGAACGCAGGCGTTTCCAAGCCCTGCAAGAGTAGGCGCGTTTCGCCACTTGCCTTCGTTGGCCGCCGCGAGCCGATGATGATCGCTAAATGGGAACACTCGTGCAACAGCCTGGAAACGACAAGGCGGACCGTTGAGATCGTAGCCTGACAGTTATCCAGCACGAGCAGAGCCTTCTTGGTTCGCAAACTCGAAGCGAGCGCATCTGCACGTTCTTCGCTAGGCAGCTTGAGCGCTCCGATCGCGTGGCAAAGGGTGGGCACAACAAGATCACCGTGCCTAACATGGCCCAGGTCGATCAACCAACCACCATCTTCGAATGTTCGTTCGGACTCGAAGAAGAATCGTCGGAGCAGCGCACTCTTGCCGGTGCCTGGCCCGCCGTGAAGGGTCACTAACTTCGACAGGTCTAGCGCCCGGCTCAACCGCGCCATATCATTGCGCCTGCCAATAAAAGATCCCGCGCATGCGTACGACCTCAGCGATGCTTCTTCCTGAAGCTTGCTCGTGCGGCCAAGGGCACTCTCGTGATTGGCTTCACTTGGTCTGCTGACCAGGAAGACGCGTTCCAGGCGACCGACCAACTCGGTGGACCCAATTTCAAGAAAGCTCAATTGCTGGTCGCAGTCTCTCACAAGATCCTGCATCGCCAGCGTGATGACGAGCTGTCCGGAATCGCCGTATTCTGCCAGCGCCCGCGCCCTTTGGATCGCGAGTTCCGAGACGTTGCCAAGCAGCAGGCCAGCCGAGGCTCGGGGATGCTGAGTAAGAGCCCGAATCGCGAAACTAAGCGCAGACTCACCTTCGAGGAACGCGTACACCCGAAAAGGCCCAGACACCTGGACCACATCGCATTGCAAATCGCCGACCGCGATATCAAGGTTTTCGCCGCGAATCGCGAGCAGCGCGATGGTGGAGGCAGAGGACTGAACGTGCCGCTTGATTGCTCCCGATTGTTCCTCCATACGCGAATCTCCTAAACGAGTATGCACGTTCTAGAATGGTTATCAGCCCCCCGATTGATGTTGTGAATTCCCTTCGATATTAGGGAGGAGAGCAGAATAGGGTGCGCCGGAGAGGACTCGAACCTCCACGCCTTGTGAGCACATGCACCTCAAGCATGCTTGTCTACCAATTCCAACACCGGCGCGCGTTGAAAAACGATTATACCGCCGAGGAAAGGGAATTAATCCTTCCAAATTTTGCTCGCTTCTGTGCGATCGATCGGCGCTCTCGCCCGGACGAGGCGTTCTCGGTGATCATTAAAAACGCAGATGGAACGCAGCCCGAGCACCTGGCTCACGGTCACTGCCATCTCCCAACTCGGAGGATTGATCTTGCCGTCCAAGCATTTTTCGGCATCCAAATCGTAACGGGCGCAGTCTCGGCAGTACAATTGCGTAACCTCGATGTTAGTCACGGTCGCCGCCCTCGCCACGACTCTGCTCGCGCAGCAACCAGTAGACAAACCTACGCTAGAACTGTACCAGCAAAGGTTTGTGTTTCGAACCGCGAAAGAGGTGGTTCGCATCCCTTTGTCTTCGGTGATTGAGTCGCCGCCCGCAGCGCTGTTCCGGCGCGACGACAACTACGCCGTTTGGGATGAACGCGGCTTGACGGCTCGCTCCGGCGCATGGAGCTTCACAACCCAACTCACTGAGCTACCTACCTCGTCCCGATTCTACAACCGAGACGAGATTCTGCAAACCATGGACTTGGTGAGGCGCGGTGTTCGAACGCTGCAAGCCACCGGTGTCTCAGGAGCGCGTCGACTGGGCAACAAAGCCTACTTTTTAGCACGCTGGGATGACGTTTCGGGCAAGGCATGGGAAGAAGCCCTGACGTCGATCGACCTCGATGGACCTAAGCCCAAGCCGAAAGTGATCGGCAGATTCGAAGGCCGGTCGCTGGCAACTCGTCCGATCGACGATGATCTCGCCCTGCGCGAAGGCGGATTAGAGGTCGTCACCCAGTCCACCAAGGGATGGGGAGTCGCACGATTCGACCCCAACCAGGAGATCTTCAGCTTTAGGCAACTCGGCGACAAAATTCAGAGCTATGTGCCTCTCACCGCGACATCCGGCCTCTTCGTAGAAAGCACCCCTTATGGCACGACCCTCGCCGGAGAGATCGATCTCGTGACAGGAAAGCGCAAACTGCTCTTTCAGGGCCGAGGCCCTGCGCGCTTTGTCGATGGGGGAACACCCCGAATACTCATTGCGACCTCGCCTATGGGACGCATCCTCGTCAATACTGCCACGGGCGCTGAGACAGGGATCGGTTCAAACGATGAGGTTCGCCGTAGCGCAAGCTATGTCGTCGTATGGTCTCCCGCCTCCGTGCCGGCCATCGCCCGGATCTTCAATGCAGAGCGCTGGACCGAGCTTGCCACTTGGCGCGCGAAGTAGGCGTCAAGACGTGGGTGCCGCTTCCGTGGAGGGGTCGATCGGCTTAGCGACTTCTTCCTTGTTCGTCCGATAGGAAGACGCTAAGACAAGAACCACGGCGATACCAACCGTCATCCCGCCAATGACATCTGAGAACCAGTGGGCACCAAGATAGACCCGGCTGACGCAAACGAGCACCGGCAGGGACCCCAATACAACGACACTGGGCAGTCGAATGCCATGGTCCTTAAGATGGATCCAGGCGATGACGGCGAGGAAGCCGTATACGGCGGTGCTTCCCAGCGCATGGCCGGAGGGAAAGCTATAACCAAATTGCTCGACCAGCACGTTCACCGACTCTCGATCCGGACGTGGGCGACCCCAAACAGATTTCAGAAGATAGTCGAGGGGGAGAGAGAGCAGGCTAAGAAGCACATAGGTTCCGGTCCGGCGGTGGCCCTTGTAGATAAGCAGCAGTGAGAGTGCGAGAGCCAAGGTGATAAGCGTGACCGCGTCGCCGCAGTGGCTAATCGCTCGCATCGCCTGGTCGACGACCGGCAAGCTCATTTCTTGCAGCTCCCGGCTAACCGTTTCGTCTACATGCTGCAGCAGCGAGTAGCGAACGAGGAGCCCTAGAATCAAGAAGGACGCCAGGGCAAAAGACAACCACGTGATCGAGCTTCTGCTCGCCTCGATGGCCCGCCTGCCCCAGCGACTCGCCACGCTCATTCAGCTTTCGACTTCATGAGCGCGCCCATTGTGCCGTGCTATACGATGAGAACGGGACCCAAGCAGTGTTGAGCCGCGGCTACCAGGTCGCCGCTATTGCGGCCATCGTGCGGCGCCCAAGCTTCGCCGACCAGGATGGATACCATTTCGCTTCCGCCCGTTCGTGAGGGTGCCCACTCCAGCGTCTTCGCGGCAATGCGCTCGCGAACAATGGAGACATTCTGACCCGCGAACGGCAGAATGATGCCGAACCCGCTCTCGCCCACTCGAGCCACCAAATCCAGCCGGCGGACCTGGCCGCGAATGAACTCTGCAGCATCCGTGAGAAAGCCAGAAATAGCTTCTGGCCCGTAAAAACGACGAAGGCTTTCCAAACCACGAAAGTCGATGATGAGCACTGCCACATCTCCATCCGTGCCGACGGCCCGGTGAAGCTCTTCCTGAAGGCGATTGCGGAAGAACACCTCTGTATAGGCACCAGTCGATCGGTCTACGATGTCGAAGTTGATATCGCTCTTGCTTCGCAGCAGCCGATCCTTGGTTTCTTCGTCTTCCAAGATCTTTCGAAGCTTTGCCTGCGCTTGTCGCAAGATGTGCGAGACGTAGTTGGGGGAGATACTCAGGCGCTTGGCGATTTCCGCTTGATTCAGACTGTCGAAGTGGAAGTGAACCAAAACCTGCCGCTCCAGGTCTCGAAGCTGGCTCATCGCCTTTTCGAGCACAAGTCGCTCTTCGACCCCCATCTGCTCGGAGCAGCCGTCCGCAGCCTCTAGGCGGTCGATGTCCGGCGAGCCATCGTCGTCCATGGGCCCCGAAGAGTCCAGAGACGAGACCCGCAGCATATCTTGGGTGTTGAGCACTTCCTGGACGGACGATTCGGTGACCCCCAGTTCTCGGGCAATTTCGTCTGCAGTCGGAGTTTTGCCCGTGCTCTGGTGGAGCATTCCGGTGGTGCGATTAACCTTGTGCCGAAGCTCTTGCAGCCATGCCGGCTGCCGAATCGTCTGGGATCGATCGCGGAGGTAATGCTTGATCTCGCCCGTGACGAGATGCGTAGCGTAGGTGGTAAATCTTGTGCCTGACTCGGGGTCAAACTTGGACAGAGCGTTGAGGAGCCCTATGAAACCGACCTGAACGAGGTCGGGGTAAGGCTCGATGCCCGCATACTTTCTGGCGAGTCTCTCGACGAGTCCGGCGTATTCGACCATGATGAGGTCTTTTAGCTCCGGACGCGGGAGTGCCATATAGCGGGCAACAAGCTCTTCTGGATCCTGGCGCACTTGTTCCATAAATTATGCCTTCATTGGTTATACGATGCTTCTGCTCGATTAGAGGAGGCATCCCCCATCAGAATGACCGCAATATCACCGGTATTTGAACAAGCATAATTAGCAGTCTTCGTCATTTGATGCTGTTGACCAGTTTGAACATGGGAGTCATGATCGAGATCGCAATGAACCCAACTACGACGCCAAGGAACATAATCAGCATCGGCTCGATCATGGACGTCAGCCCTTTTACAGTCGTCTCGACCTCTTGGTCATAAAAATCGCCGACTTTGACGAGCATCTCCGATAGTCGTCCCGATTCTTCGCCCACGTCGATCATCGTCGTGACCATGGTCGGGAAGAGATTCGATTGAACGAGGGGCGCAGAAAGCTTGTTTCCCTCTCGGATGCTGTTCCGCGTGGCCTCGATTGCCTGCGAGAGCACCACGTTGTTCATGGTCTCTCCAACGATTTCCAGGCTGCGCATCATCGGAACACCAGAGTTGATGAGCGTTCCAAATGTTCGCGAGAAGCGCGCAATGCTCATCTTCAGCGAAATCTCGCCCACGATGGGCAACCTCAGTTTGAAGGAGTCCATCACGAAACGTCCCCGCGGTGTCTTGCCCCATTGCTTTATTCCGAAGTAGCTGCCCACCCCGAAAAGGATGATCATCCACCAATAGGCACCCATAAAGTCTCCCATCGAAAACAGCGCCTGAGTGACTCCGGGGAGTTCGACATCCAGCCCGGTGAAAATCTCTTTGAATTTGGGCAAGACAAAGGAGAAGAGTGCGAAAAGCATGACGACGGAGAAGCAGAGGACGAGGACGGGATACATCATCGCGCTCTTGATCTTGCCGCGGATCTCCGCTTCGTACTCGAGGAACCCGGCGAGCCGGTCGAGAATGAGGTCCAAGATGCCTCCCAATTCTGCGGCTCGAATCATGTTGATGTAGAGCTTGTTGAAGACCTTGGGGTGCTTCATCATCGCCTCATTCAATGCGAGACCGCTCTTGACATCGACCGTGACTGTTTCCAGCGCCACTTTGAGGGCGAGGTCCTTACACTGGCTCGAGAGAATTTCCATCGCCCTAAGGATCGGAATGCCCGCGTCGATCATCGTGGCGAACTGCCGCGAAAAGACGACGAGGCTCTTAGGCTTCATCTTCTTCGTACCGAAGCTGACGCCACCGGATTTGGTGGCTTTCTTGATCTCCGTGCAGTGAAGGGACTGGTCACGAAGCTTGGCAAGCACAAGGCTCTCGCTCTCGGCTTCCATTGTCGACTTGACAGTGCGTCCAGTGCTATCAATTGCGGTGTAAGCGAATAGCGGCATTTATCGTTCCTTCCATATATCGGCCAATCAACTGGCGCGGCAAGGCTCTAGTGGTAATTGTCGGCGAGTCTTTCAACAACTTCAGCCTAATCAACACATAAAAACCTCGCAAGTTTAGCGGGTGTGTTGTACCTCTATAATGGTCGGGGCATTGGAGATTGTTACTACAGGCTCTGTTGATGGGAGCGCTCGGCCTGGCGGCAATGGTCGCCTTCAGGGGGTCGCGGGCACCGACTGCCTTTCCGGGCTATGGGCATCCTGTATTCGTGAAGGACATGGGTAGAGGCTGGCAGGTGAACTGGCTACCAGAAGCCGAGATGACGGTGATGGGGCCTGCCAAGCCTGCCTATCGGTTCATGGGACAGTGGAGTGCCGATCAGAACTTCCCGCTGAACCACAGGAGCGGCTATGTCATGGAATCGGACACGTCCCAAATTTGGATGTCCATCGGGCTCTATGCATACACGCCTCTTCTGAACCCCAGCTTGGAAGATCATGTAGTGAACCGTAGCATTCACTTCTTCAAGGACACGTGGCGCCTACCCTTCGCTGGAGTACACCTCGTCCGATCGCAAGGTCGACGGTTATCCGGCGAAGTATCTGCAATTCAAATACCCCTGCCGATTCGGCCATACCGATATGGGCCGCATGTTGATCATCAAGCGCGGAAACGTGTTCATCGACGTTCTCTTGATTCACGCCGAGAAGCATGAGGCGTATTATGCGAACCGCGTCAAGTACGCGTTCGAGGCTGTTCACTTCCTCAACAGGCGGCAGCTCGAGTCTTTGCCGAAAAGCATGAGGTCGAACCTGAAAGCTTCGCGCTACGGTTCGACCTCGAAGCTATCCGATCAAGCGTAATAGACGCCGTCAAGCGCCGACCACATGGCCGCGCTGACGATGGAGCAAGCGGTCTTACAACGGCTGAACTCCGCGTCGGACATGTCTCCGACCTTCTTCGCCAAATCCTCGACCTCGTGCACGTCATCCGCGTGAACGACGAAGTAATGCTTGGCCTTGTCGCTCATGTTGTAGTGCTCATTCAAGCCGTCGAGCTTGCTGCGCGATGTGTGCGGCTGCTGAGCCTCAAACGCATAGAGTGCGCCCACGGCTTCTGGTGCAGTGGCAAATAGGTTGTCGGCGGCGCTGACAAGCACCTCGGTTTGGGAACGGTTCGAGAGCTTTTCGCATCCGAGCTCAGCCTTGAAATCGTTCCAAAGGATCTCGTGCTCTCGCTCCTCTTCGGCATAATGAGCCTCTCCGACGGTGTCCCACCCCTTGGCGATGGTCGCAACGAAGCGCCCATACTCTCCGGCGTAATCCGTAAGCTTTTCACTGGGCAAGGTGCCCATGCGCCACTCCTGGTAGAACGGGTGAGAGTTCAAATCGTGCCTCGCAATAATCTCGTTAAGTTCTTGAATCCTATCCATGTTTTGCTATGCTCCCGGAGGCAAGCAGAATACCTTGGCCCCACAGAAGTATGATCATTCTCGGCATCGACCCTGGGTTGGAGCGCATTGGCTACGGGATCGTTCGCCGTGAGGGCTCGCGTCTGACACCGATCACTTTTGGGCTCATCCAAACTCCGCGCATCGACCTGCCTGATCGCGTGCGGCTGGTTCACGAAGCAGTCGTCAAGCTGATCGAGGAGCATCAGCCAAACGCGATGGCTACCGAGCGGTTGCTGTTCACTGTCAACAAAACGAACGCAATGGACGTGGCGAAGTCCCTAGGAGTCGTGTTGCTCGCGTCCAGCCTAAAGGGTATTCCTTGGACGGAATACTCGCCGCCGGAGGTTAAGCAAAGCGTGGTCGGCAATGGGAACGCCGACAAGAAGCAAGTCGGCTTTATGGTCACCAAGCTGTTGGGCCTCGAGAAGGAACCAAAGCCCGACGATGTTTGCGATGCCTTGGCGGTTGCGATCACTCATGCTTTCCGGAGCCGCATATCGCTGCCGCCACGCTAGTGCAATTGCCTCAAGACGAAGGGGGTGCATTGCGAAAGAAGGATAAAATCTAACGAAGTTAAACGCACCGCAGTCCTGCTTCCGTTATAAGGAGAAGGTAATCCATTTATGAAAATTTTATTTGCGCTGGGCGCAGTCGTTCTTGCAAGCTCCGCCTGGTCCCAAACCAGCTATTTGGGCCTGTACATGTCGGGCACGAAGATCGGCTATTCCTCCTACACGGCGAGCGACTCTCAACTCAATGGCAAGGCTGTCAAGCGGAATGACTCCAAGACCGTCATGGGCGTGGGGCTCCTCGGCTCGGCGATGTCGATTCAGATGGACTCGACCACTTGGAGCACGGCCGCCGGTAAGCCGCTACAGATGGCCTTCACCATGGAGAGCGCTGGGCGCACCCAGAAAGTGTCTGCTGTCTTTAATGCTACGACGGTGACCGTTAAGATGAATAACTCTGGGCAGCAATCGACCCGAACCCTGAAGATGCCCAACGGGGCAGTGATCGACGATCCTATTCCGCTCGTTTTGAGCGGCACGCTCACCCCAGGGGCAGTCAAGACGTTTTACGTGCTCGATCCGACGACGGTGTCGTTCATTCGGAACGACATCAAATACGTGGGCAAGGGCAAAACGAAGGTCGGCTCAAAGACTTTTGATGCCATGATCGTCGAAATCAACGACCCTCGAGCCGTCACCAAGATTTTCATGAGTGCCAAGGGCGACCTGATTCGCATGGAGGGCCCGATGGGTATCGAGATGATTCCCGTGTCGAAAGCGGTGGCGCTCGCGCCTCCCGGCAAGTACGCACCTTCCATCGATCTGGCCTACTCGACCAGCTTAAAGACCGACAAGCCAATTGAGGATCCCGCCAATGTTACAGGCTTGAAGATTCGTTTCACGGCAAAGAATCTGAAGTCGGTTCCCAGCGGCGATTTCCAAACCGTCACGCGCGACAAAGAATTTTGGATCATCGATGTGCATCCGCCGCGCCTCGAGGCAACCCCTTCAGCATCCATTCCGCAAGCGGCCTCCGAGAAGCCGGAGTGGACCAAGCCGGGGCTCTACATCCCCTCGGACTCTCCGGAGTTCGCTAAGCTAGCGAAATCCATCGTTCCGCCTGGTTCCGACGTACAAGTCGGCGTACTCGCGATCCAACGATGGGTGAATACTCAGATGAAGCCGAATGCCGGGATCGGAGTTCTGCGTGATGCCACAGAAGTGGTGAAAACCAAGGAAGGCGTCTGCCGCGATTACGCGATTCTAACCGTCACCCTCCTTCGTGCCGCAGGAATACCCGCACGGCTGGCAAGCGGCATTGTGAATTGGGATGGTTCCTTCTACTATCACGCATGGGCAGAGGCGTGGGACGGCAAGCGATGGCTGGGAATCGATGCCACAACCGACAAGGAACAGATTTCGGCCACGCATATCAAGTTAGGGGAGGGTGATGTGGAGCAGGCATTCACATTTACGTTCCTCGACAGGGCTAAGATTGAGGTGCTGGAAATCAAGAGAGACTAATGCATGGCTGAATCACGGAAGAGACAGAAAGCCTTGCCTAAGGCCAGGGGCCAACGGTTCGGCCCTGGCCGAATAGCCATCATTCTGCTTATCGCAGCCATTGGCGCTGCGCTACTGGGCTCAGTCGCGCAGCCTATTCTCACCTCCCTCTACCGGACCTTCGCAGAAAGGCTCTCCAGGCCCTCGGACTTAATCGCCAATCCGATCGGGGACTTCAACTGGCACCCGACCCTCAGTGTGATTCCTTTTGCGTTACTGGGGGCGATTCTAGGTGGCTGGCTCGGTCTCCGAGTGGTCGGCTCTTTTGAGAGAGTCGGCATCCGATGGGACCAAATGGATGCCGGAGACAAGGTCACTCTGTTTGTCGGAGTGTTTGCTGGGCTCATCGCATCCGTGCCGCTGCTCCTGCTGTTTCAGGCGCTTCCAAACCTTGATCCTGTCGCCCGCGTCGTGCTGATCGCAGCCGTGACTCTAGGTTTGAGCGCCCTCTCTGTCTATGCCCTGCAAACGATGTCCGACATCTTGCCGTGGAACAAGGGTCGGGGCCCCATGCGGCGTAGCGGGATCAAGCTGCTGGACACGAACGTCATCATCGACGGCCGAATTTACGACGTGGCGAAGACGGGTTTCCTCGATGGCCAGATGTACGTTCCCGGCTTCGTGCTCGAGGAACTGCAGTACATTGCGGACAGCCACGATTCACTGCGAAGGCAACGCGGTCGAAGGGGCCTTGAAACGCTGACCCATATGCAAGCGGAATTCTCCATGGAGGTTCGGATTCATGACCGCCTTGCACCGGATCTCGGTGACGGCGTGGATGCACGGCTCGTGCGGCTCGCCACGGCCGTCGGCGCAGATATCGTTACGAACGACTTCAATCTGAGGAGGGTCGCCGAGCTTCAGGGCGTCCATGTTTTAAGTCTCAACGATCTCGCGCTTGCCCTACGGCCAAACGTCCTCCCCCAAGAGACACTGATGCTTTCGATTAATCGGGAGGGCAATCAGCCGGGCCAGGGTGTGGGCTATCTCGAAGACGGCACGATGGTCGTTGTGGAGAATGGGAAACCTTACATTGGCGAAACGGTCGAGATTATCGTGACCCAGGTTATCCAGACTGAACGAGGAAAGATGATCTTCGGCGAGATTCCCATCGACGAGGATGACCCGCCTCGCTCAGAGATCAAACCGCGCAAGCCTCGTCCGCGCGGTGACCAATGAAAGTCGTCGCTGCAATCCTCGCCGCCGGTCAGGGAAGTCGATTTGGATCGGACAAAACGCGTCTCCTTCTTCGCGGTCGGCCCGTCTGGGAATGGTCCTACCGGACCTATCTCGGGACTCCAGCCATCGACCGAGTGATTCTTGTCGGTTCCGCCGGAAACATCGACGAACTCTCATCTGCGGGCGAGGCCATCGTCGGCGGGGCGACACGTCAACAAAGCTCACGTCTTGCACTGGAAGCTGCAGAGGGTGCGGAGATCGTCTTGATGCACGACGCGGCGAGGCCCTTTGTGACCAGTGAACTCATCGAACGAGTGCTCGACGCCGTTTGGATGCATGGTGCCGCTGCTGCCGCCGTGCCGGTCACAGACACGATCAAGAGAATGTGCGAGGATCGCGTCGAAACGCTTGATCGCCGAGAGCTTTGGGCCATGCAAACACCGCAAGGGGCTCGTACCGAACTCTTGCACGAAGCATTTGCACGTGCGCGAGCGGATTTAACCGACGAAATGGCGCTCCTTGAAGCCATAGGGGTAAACCCTCGACTAGTGACCGGCGACTCGAGCAATTTCAAAATCACAACCCCTGAAGACCTGGTCAGAGCCCAAGTCTTCGCCGGCCAGGGTGAGGTTCGCACCGGCATCGGCTACGACATCCACGCCTTTTCGACGGACACGAACCGAAAGCTCATGCTCGGCGGTGTCACCTTTGAAGGCTCGCCGGGGCTGGAAGGGCACAGCGATGCGGACGTCCTCCTCCACGCCGTCACGGATGCCGTCCTCGGGGCTGCGGCGCTAGGCGATATCGGACAGCATTTCCCGAACACTGCTCCTGAGTGGCGCGGCGCTCCTTCGCTGACGTTCTTGCGATATGCCGGGGAGCTTGTCGTTCGAGAGGGTTGGCAGGTGGTGAATATCGATGCCACTGTCATCTGCGAAAGTCCAAAGGTGATGCCCCGCAGCCAAGAGATCCGCGAGAACATTGCCTCCGCGCTGGGCCTCGACGTTTCCCGCGTCAGCGTTAAAGCCACCACAAACGAAGGTCTCGGATCGCTCGGCAGGGGCGAAGGGATCTCAGCCTTCTCCGTGGCGTCGCTTAGCCGCTAAGAGGAAACTCAGCGAACCTAGGCTCCCCCGACACTGTCCTATGACCTGTCCCAGATTAGGGGCAGGGTGCAAGTGAGTCGAAAAGCAGAGATAGCAAAGGTCCTCAGCAAATATGGGCTGGATTTCTTGGCGCATAGCCAGAGTCCTTTGCGCGTCATCGGCATGCCCAGCAAGCTGTTTGGTCGCAAGCACGCAACGAGCCAACCCGAACGGGTTCGGATGGCGCTCGAAGAACTTGGAACGACCTATATCAAGCTGGGACAGGCGATCAGCACTCGCTCAGACTTGGTTCCGGCCGAGTATGTTGCGGAGTTGGCGAAGCTCCAAGACGATGCGCCCTTTGTGCCTTACGAAGACATCCGGGCCGTGATCATTCACGAGATGGGTGGTCCGCCTGAGAGCCTGTTCGCATCCTTCGACAAGGAACCTTTGGCCGCCGCATCGATCGCTCAGGTACATCGCGCCCAATTGCGAGACGGCACCCGTGTGGTCGTGAAGGTACAGCGCCCAGGTTCGGAAGAGCGCGTTGAGAAGGATCTGCAGGTGATGGCCGACTTCGTGAAGCTATTGGGTGGTACGGCACAACTGCGCGACTATGACCTAGATGGTTGGCTGCAAGAGTTCGGGTTCACGCTCCGAAACGAGCTGGATTATCGCCGAGAGGGCCGCAACACGGATCGATTTCGATTCAGCTTCGCGGATGACCCCACGCTACGCATACCGCGCATCTTTTGGGAGCACACGTCCCGACGAGTTCTGACGATGGAGGAGGTCGGCGGCATCAAGATCACCAACACTCAAGAACTGGATCGACAAGGTATCAACCGACGCCACCTTGCAGAGGAGTGTGCACGGATTATCCTTACAGAGATTTTCGATCACGGATTTTTCCACGCCGATCCGCATGCGGGCAACTTTTTTGTGGAGAGCGACGGCAGCATCAATCTGATCGATTTTGGCATGGTGGGAACCGTGGATCGGCCCGACCGAGAGTCCCTCATGCGCATCACGTTGGCGATGTCAAAGCGAGATTCCGAAACGGTGATCGATGAGCTGCTCACGATCGGGTCTGCGCGCAAGCTGGTGGACCGGCAGAACCTAAAGATGCAGCTCGACCGTTTGCTGGAGCTGAATCTGGAGGCGCCGCCCGAGGAGTTTTCGATGGCCCAAACCTTTCAGCAGACGCTGCAAATGGCTGCCGAGCACAAGATCAGGATTCCAAGTCACCTGCTTTTCCTGGCGCGAGCGTTGGCAATGGCCGAGGGACTTGGACACGTGCTCGATCCTCAGTATCGCCTTATCGACACCACCCGGTCTCAGCTTGAGGGCTTCTACAAGAAGTCTCGATCTCCAGCAGCTCTGGCAGACCGAGCACAAGAAAACTACTTTGAGTTCGGAGAGATGGCAATCGACTTGCCCAAGCGCAGCCGAAGACTCCTAGGACAGTTGGAACGGGGCGAAATACAGTTCACCGCCAAGCTGGGGGATACCGCCGAACTGCTGGAGAACTTCCATCGGGCGGTCAATCGATTATCCGTAAGCGTCTTAATGGCGGGGGTGATTGCCGGCTTGAGCGTCTTGACCCTTTCCGTAAGCGACCGGTTTGCTCGAATGTGGGTGAACGTCTTTTTGGCCGCTGTAATCAGTGGTGGCCTCGTACTGCTCGCCGGCTTCTGGCGCTCTCGCAAGGCGGACTAAACTTTGGCGAGCGCCTGGTCCAGAAGGTTGACAAACAGATCCACTTCGTCTGCATTCACGCTCAGGTTCGGTCTCGTGCGGATCGAGCGACTCCCCGCCCCAAGCAACAGAAGATCCAGTTCCTGAAGCGCAACGTCCATCAAAGCCGCCTTCCGTTCGGGCGTATCTAAAGCGAATCCTTGATAGAGGCCTAGGCCCCGGACATTGGATGCTTTCGGGGAGTGTTTGCTCACGATTTCCGTGAGTCCTTCGGCCAAGCGTTTGCCGTTCAACGCAGCCTTCTCGATAAGACCCTCCTCCATCACGATGTCCATCTCCCGGCAGACGCGCACCATATCGGCAAGGTTGCCTCCCCAGGTGGAATCCAGAATGCCCACGTCCTCAAGCCGCTCCTTCATGTAGACCACCCCATTGCCGAACTTCTTTCCAGTGGCGACCGCAGTCGGGGCGTGCGGCAGATGAAAGTGGTCGATGCCCCACATCTTTCCCGTGGCTCCAAGGCCGGTTTGGACTTCGTCGAAGCCCAGGTACACGTCGTAGTCGTGAGCGAGCGAAGAGAGGCCCTGAAAGAACTCGGGTAGAGCGATCCGGTGCCCTCCAGCCCCCTGAATCGGCTCCACGATAATCCCGACAATCTCATCGCACATGAGGGAGAGCGCCGATTCGACCTGCTGAAGGGATTTGAGCGCATGGCTCTGATTCTGTTCTGCGGTGGCGGCGGCATCGTAGCTTGGGAACGGAAGCATGATGTTGCCTCCCATAAGGCCGTGAAAGTCTTTGGTCGCTACCGGATCGATGGTTTGAGTGACGTTGAGAGCAAAGACCGTACGGCCGTGAAAGGCTTTATCGAAGTACAGAAAGCGCCTCTGGGTGATCGGCTTGTTCTTGCGCATCCGCTTGTGGTTGAACAGCGCCACGAGATACTTCATCATGTTCTCGACTGCTTCGGCTCCGCTATTGACCGCATAAACCTCCAGGCTGGGACCCTGCATAGACTCAGGGGCTACGCGGTAGAGCATCTGGTAGTAGTCGAGACACTCTTGCGTAAGGAAGTCGGGGTTCGCCACCTTGTTGTTAGCAGCTCGAGAAAGCCTTCTCAGGTAATCGGGTTCGTACAGGCCAGGATGGTTGTGGCCAATCAGCTTGGACCCGTAATAGCCGGCCCAGTCGAAAAGGCGCTGGCCGTCGACCGTCGCAAGGTACATCCCCTCGCTCTTTTCAATATCTACCGCAAATGGCTGCGGAGTCGCAAGCACATAGCGCTGCAACTCGTCGAGCATGGCGGCTGACTTTGGACCGGGGTAGGAGGGCATCTCATAATTATGAGAAAGTGACGTGGAAGAGCCCTGCCGGAGGTCCCGACCCTACCTGCCTAGCAGGTGACGTTCTTGCCTTCGCTGCCGAACAGCGCCATCCGTTCCTCGGTGGCGACCTTCTGGGTCGACTTCGGCGCGTAATGAAACTGGAGCGCACGGCGGCGCAGGTTTGTTTGATTCGTGGGAGTTCCATGCGGCAAGAGACCATCAAAGAAGAGGCAGCCTCCTGGTTGTAGAGGCACCGCAACACTTCGAAACCCTTGAGAATCTTCGCCTGATTGTGAGAGTCGAAGCTCCCGTACATCGGCATCGCAAATCTGCCAGTCTCGGCGGTTGAAGTGAATCACCGGGCCGAGCCGATGCGCGCCTTTGAGCACGAACATGCAGCCATTATCGGGCCCCACCGGATCGAGCGCCACCCAAACTCCCACGACCGGTGTGTTGATGGGAAAATCAAAATACGCCTTGTCTTGGTGCCAAGGCTTCTCCCGGCCGCCGGGCGGCTTGAGCATCCCCATGTCTTGAAACATCCACGGCTCTTGCCCGCCAAGAATACGGGTCACGACTTCCACGATTCTCGGGTGATGGCTAAGCGCTTTCAAGCGCGAATCGAACTCTACGTAGAAGGCAAGTTTACGCACCGCGTCGATGCGCTCTTCGGCTGAAAGTTCATCCAGCTTCTCAGCCGCAAAGCGCTCGTAGTACACGTCGTTGAACTGCGGATTGCCACCTGCTACGAGGTGCGCGAGACCCTCTCTTGCGGCCTCGAGTTCTGCAGGGCTGAAGACATTATCAACGGCCAGAAAACCTTGATCCCGATAGACCTGAAGGGCTCCCGAGTCGAAATGATCCAGCCCGGGCAGCGCTTGAGCAAGCTCATCGGGAACGTAAAGGTCGGGAGCATGCAACTCCACGGGTCCCTCGGCAGCTCCATCGATCTTGTACTTCGTCGCCATTTACAACGCCTTTTGCTTGATGACCTCGATGGCTCGTTTGAGCTGGCTGTCCGATTTCGGATCGCCCATCACCGGATCGCTGTCCAAGTCCAGTTCTACCTTGATATGAGGCTCCAAGCCGCCGCTCAAAAACACGTTGTCCTCATCAACTTTCCGCCCGAAGAAAGGAGTGCGAGGCAGGAAGTAGCGGGCTATTGTGATTTTCGCGCTGGACTGATCCACCAAGGGAAACACGTTCTGCACCGAAGCCTTTCCGTAGGTGTGGGTCCCGACAAGCGTCGCCTTTCCGTAATCCTTGAGGCATCCCGCAAAAATTTCGGAAGCGCTCGCAGAATCCTCGTTGATCAAAACCGTCACTGGGTAAGTGAAGTTGTGGAGTTCGCCACGCTCGGTGTAGGCCACTTCTTCCTGTGCCCCGCGGAACTTCATCCGTACGACCAGCTTCTCTTCTACGAAACGTCCGAGCATCTCGACGGCCGTTTCTAAGAGCCCACCCGGATTACCCCGGAGGTCGATTACGAGGCCCTTGAGCTTATTCTGCTCGAGCTTCTTGAGTTCGCGGTCGAACTGGAGGGCGGTCGGCTCAGAGAACCCGAGAACGCTGAGATACCCTACACCGCTGTCCGCCAAGAATTTGCCTTCAACCGTGGGAATGGTGACGCGGCGGCGCGTGATGGTGATGAATGAGGGCTTTGACGCGGCCTTTTTGAGGACGGTGAGCTTAACGGTCGTGCCTTCCTTGCCTTTGATTAGGTCCACAATCGCATCGATCGGCTGTCCGCCAACCGTCTTTCCGTTGACGCCCGTAATGATGTCTCCAGCCCTCAGCCCTGCTGCAAACGCTGGTCCATCCTCAAATACGGTTGCGACTCTAGCTCCGGCCGCGTCCTGGGAGAGCCTTGCCCCAACTCCAAAAAAGTTGGCCCTCGTCTCATCCTGAAAAGCCTGCGCAGCTTGCGGAGGCAAGAACACCGTGTGCGGGTCTCCGAGAGAAGCCATGAGCCCCTCCATTGCCGCATATTTCAGTTCGTTCGGCTTAACTGGCTTGTAGTAGTCGGCAATGATTCGACCGTAATTGCTCTGGAAAACCTGCTCAGGGGAGGCATTCGGCAAGGTCTTGACCCCGAACAACGCGCTAATCGCGCGAGGGGATGGTGCCTGTAGGCTCTGGAGGTCTCGCCAGGAATACCCAAACATGAAGAAGCCAAAGACGAGAATGGCGAACAGGGCGGCCCTCGAAACTAGCTTCACTTGGTTGCTCCTCTTGCCAAAATCGAGTTCTGATCAATTTCTGGCTTGTAAACGGCGGTGACCAAGGTGTAGCCCGTGCCATCCGGGAGCTGCACGACTTGGCGAATCGCTCGGTCGCCCGCCATTGGGCTTCCACTCAGCTTCGCTCGCGCTTTGCTCGATAGGGCGAGGGCGAAAATTTCCGCCGCCCCACCAGTAGTCTGGTCTACCAGGAGCGTGATCTGAAGGGGATTGGATACACCCTTTTCAATTGCGAGCAGACTCGGCTTCTCCTTCTTGTCCGTGCTGAGGGTGCCGTACTTGCCAGAAGGAGCGACGAGCGCAAGGCACTCGCGCATCACATTAAAGTCTCCGTTCACGTTATGCCGTAGGTCGAATGTGACGCTCGACTTGCCCTCTAGCGACTTTTGAAGGCTCTTAGCCGATCCCGCAGTAAAGGGCAAATGGATGGTGGATCCTTCCATCCGAAGTGCTGGGGCGTCCACTTTAGCCTTCGCAATCACCGTCGTTCGGTGATTGTTCGCTCTATCCCAGACGACTTCGACGCTGCTTCCCGTGCCCACGATCAGCTTTTCGATAACTTTGGCGGGCATCAGCGCACGGTCCATTTTCTTGCGCAAAGCCTTATAAATTTTGTTGTACTCCTCGCGGTCCATTTTCTTGTCGAGGAATGCCTTTTGCGTCTTTCGAAATGTCTCGACTTCAGAAGTATTGGCAATCCAACGGCCATCTACCGAGTACACGAAGTCTCCGACCTTGACTCCCGCCTTTTCCGCCGGACTTCCTGGCACCACGTTCGTGATCATCACGCGGGGAATCTTGAAACCCAGCGCCAGCGCCTCTTCTGCGGAGGCCTCGTTGCTTTCGGTCTCCGACGTGCTCGCTTTGGGAGATTGCTTTTGGCCACTGGGCATCACGAGTGCAATATCAACGCCAATGCCCTCATATGAACCTTGCCTGGCGTTTAGGTAGGCCGCGAATTCTTCCTTACCCATAAAGAGCGACTTCGGATCGCCAAGGCTCGTGACCATGCCTCTTACCGCACCCGAGGCGAGTTTCTGATCGTTTGCGACAGGCTCGACATATTCTTTCTTGAGCTTTTCGCTTAGCTCATAGAAATAGTCCGCGGCAGGAACATCCTTACTCTCTGCAGATGCGAGGAGCCTTTGATTCGCATAAGCCGGCAATCCGTTGCCCGCTCCGCCCAGGTCAGTCCGGCTCCGAGTTGCAGCGCCCATCAGCACAGCAGCCGCACATGCCACAACACCCGTTGCGGCTAAGACGCTTTGTTTAGCTTCACTCATTTGATCTGTTCTCTAACTTACGCTATTTCAACCCTTCGTGCAGCAGACTCGTTCGCCCGGGGGGCAGTTCCAGGTCCAATTGCACAGTGCGGCGCACAAACGCCTGTTCGTGTGGAGTTTATGACAAGCAGGCGACCCCGCCGGCAGAGAAAACGTAGGAAACTCGACTCATGAAGAGAAAACTGCCACTGCTGGCTCTCGCGCTTGTTGGCGTAGGTTGTTCTGGAGTGAACTCCGTCCAATCCTCACAAGCCTGGAACCCGGCGTCCTTGGGAGGCGCACCGGTGGCCATGATGCGGCACACCGAGCTTCCTTGGTTCGGCGAAAAGCTCTTCGTTCAAGATCCGAGCAATTCCGAGTATCTCGCCGAAACTTGCAAAACGCCGAAGATGCCTTTGAAGCCCACCGGAGAGGGACGCCTGAGCGGCACCGTCTTTGTGCTCGACCCGGGCCACGGGGGTAAGGACACGGGCAGCTATTGGGTCGAGACCTTTAGGGACGGGCGACAGGTCGCGTTTTGGGAGAGCGCCTACAGCTACGCGATGACCGGCACCCTGAGCGACATGCTTCGCAAAGAGGGCGCGCTTGTTTATTTGACGGCCTACTCCCAACGCGTAGCCGAGGCTGAGGACAAAGGCATAGAGGAACCGTTGCCAATGCCCCGGGATGCGACTTTCCTATGGAATCAGGGCAGCGTCACCCCCAAGCTCGGCTGGTGGCAGCGCATTCACATGGGGAACGACGTCTACAAGCGTTACAAGGACACCCACAAGGTGGTGTACCTCTCCGTGCACGTCGATGCGATGGAAACACGCGGCTGGAAAGGCTCGCACGTTTTGGTTAAGGATAAGAAGAACCCTCCAAAGATAGCGCGAACCTTAGCAAAGCAGATCAAGAACGCTGGCTATGCGAGGACCCAGTACGGCATTGAAAAGCCGCTCATCGATCGAACCCGCGATCTCTTTCTCTTCCGCAAAACCGAAAATCCAGATACGGTTCTTTGGGAAATGGCCCTTCCGCAGAATGAAGAAGACTCTTTGCGGATGAGGGACAAGGAAGCTCGCGAGGAGTTTGCCCAGATTGCCGTCGACGCAGCCGTGGATTACGCCCTTACTACGGAATGAGGCTTAATTGGGCCGCGCGATCAGCGCGGCCCTACTAGCTCAAGCCCTTACGTCCCACTTTCGCTGGGGGCGAGCAACCATCGCCTGTGCTTCTGGGTCACCAGCGAATCGCTCCGCTTTGGGGTCCCACATGAGCTTCCGGCCGTTGAGCATCAGCGAGATGTTAGCCATGTGGCAAACGGTCGCCGATCGGTGGCCGACCTCAGCGTTGCAGATCGGCTGATTTCGGGTTCTCATACAGTCCACGAAGTTTTGTGCGTGATCGTTAGAGACGTACAACTTCGTAGCCGATGCCGGTAGAGGATCTTCGAGGAGCTTGGCATCGCTTGCCCTGATAGCTCCCCGACTCACAAAGATCCAGCCTGCGTCCCCTTCGAACATCACGCCATTTTCGCCGGTGTTCGTACAGTGAAGCGGCACGCCGTTGGCGTAGCGATAGCGAATCTCGAACTCCGGAAACGTGTTGTAGAACGTCTTGCCGACGCTTGGGGGATTCTTCGCAGTTCCTTCGACGGAGATCGGGCCGGAATCGTCCATCCCGAGAGCCCACTGTGCGATGTCGTTGTGATGTGCGCCCCAGTCGGTGAGCATTCCTCCGCTGTATTCGAGCCACCAGCGAAAGTTGCCGTGCGTCCGCTCGTAAATGTATTCCGTCATGGGAGCAGGGCCGACCCACATGTTCCAGTCGAATCCGGCCGGAACCGGCTTAGGTTCGAAGGGGCCGCCGACGGGGCCGCCCGGAAGATGCGTGGTCACCTTAAGCAATTTGCCGACTCGGCCATTGCGAACGAGCTCGCAGGCAAGGCGGAACCTGGCGTCCGATCGCTGCTGGCTACCGGTCTGAAACACACGCTTGCCCTTCATTGCCGCGTTCGAAATGTCTCGCCCTTCCTGGATTGCAAGCGTGAGCGGCTTCTCACAATACACGTCTTTGCCAGCCTTCATGGCATCAATGGCAATGATCGAATGCCAGTGATCGGGGGTGCCGATGATGACCGCGTCGATTTTTCTGTCAGCGAGGAGCTGACGGTAATCGGTGTACTTGGCTGTGTCGGGGCCGAATTGGTTGGCCGCCCAGTCTCGATGGTCCGCATCGACGTCGCAGACCGCGACCATCTTGACGCCCGCCCTGCCGCGCATGTGGTTGGCTACCCCGAAGCCCTGACGGTAGCCCCCTTTTGGGCCACCCGAGCCGATCAGGCCAACGTTGATAATGTCGTTCGGGCCGAACTTGCGCTGCGTGAGCGCCATCTCATGTTCGGCTGCTTCGGATTGGCGGACAAACCAGGTCGGTACAGTGGCGACCAATGCGCCTTTGGCGAGGGTTTGCAGAATGGCACGGCGAGAGAGATCAGAAGAGAAAAACTCGGACAAGCGCGGAACCTCCTATGGCTCACTGGATTATAAGCTGAAATGGCCGTGCGAATGCCCGGTCGGCCTCAAGCGCCGGACGCGAGGCGAGGCGTTCCCCACAAACTCTGAACAGGGACCGCCTCGATGCCATCATCCAAAGGCACGCGTTCACTGCCTAGATAGAGCACGATTCCGCGTTTAAAATTCGTTCCGGCCAACTCCTTAAGGAAGCGTAAACCGTTGGCATCGTCTGGATGGAGCGTCTCCGAGGGTTTAACCTGAACGCCCACGATCTGCTTGGCACGCGATTCAAGAACGAAGTCGACCTGCAGGTGGCGCACAGTTCTGAGGTGCCGCAGCCACGGTTTGGCCGGGCTGAACGTGCATTGCTTCACAAGCTCCATTGCAACGAAGTTCTCGAGGGTGGGTTTCAGCCGAAGGGGGTCGGACCGCAGCGCATCGACCGACGTTTGCGTCAGATGGCAGAGCAGCCCCGTATCCAGCAGATACGCCTTCGGGGTCTTGGCAAGGTTCTCCTTACCCGTAGACCAAGCCGGAACGAGCTTGAGCAGAAACAGATTCTCTAGGAGGCTGAGGTAGCGACGAAGTGACGTGTAAGCGATGCCAGTCTCGCCGGCTAGGCTCGAAACATTCAAAGTCGAACCGGAACGAGAGGCGAGAAGCGATAGAAGATAAGGCATCTGCGAGAGCGCCTCGATGTTGGCAAAATCCTTGACGTCTCGCTCCAAAATCGTCCGGATATAGCTCTCGAACCAGTCAGCGCGCCGCCGAGACGTCCTTTGTACAGGTTCGGGGTAGCCGCCGGCGACGATGCGGTTCAGCAGTTCACTCGAGCCCTCCGGCTTGAATACGGGAACGAACTCCTGATCAAAGAGCGACTCTACAAGGCCATCCTCCATACCCTCGATCTCGCCTTGAGACAGGGGCATGAGATCGATAACCTCCATTCGCCCTGCCAGGGAATCGGCAAGACGTGGCATCGCGAGGACGTTTGAGGACCCGGTGAGGATGAAGCTGCCGGGCGTTCGTTTTTTATCGACTGCCAACTTTATGGCGAGAAACAGTTCTGGCGCGCGCTGTATCTCGTCGATCGTGACCGGCGATTTGTACGTGTTCAGGAAAGCTGCCGGATCGCGCTTTGCCAAGCTGAGGGCAATGGGGTCATCCAGAGTCACACTTGTTCGGAGGGGTTCGCGCGGGCTTGTCGAGAGGCTCTGAGCAAGCGTGCTCTTTCCGGTCTGGCGTGCGCCATGTATCAGCACCACCGGCGTATCCGTCAGCGCCTCCTTAACTTTAACCGCCGCTTTCCGTTCGAACATTATATAATTATGCACCGTCTCATGGCGAATAATTAACCACTTTCACCTCGAGAAGGCCTTCTCGCTCCCCAAGAGCGGTGAGCCACGAACAAACTTGACTTCTGAGTCCACTTTGCTGCCATAATTGAAGGCACGAGAGGTCTTTCCTCGGGCAGCGAAGCGCATCAGGCCGGACTTCGGCCCGCACTGCACCCGAGCGCGTTCTCCCACCAAAGCAAATGCTCCGTATTACTAATCTTCACGCACGAGTCGAGGAAAAGGAGATCCTAAAGGGTCTCACTCTTACCGTCAATGCTGGCGAAGTCCATGCGATCATGGGCCCCAACGGCTCCGGCAAATCCACCCTCGCATCCGTCATCGCGGGTCGCGCCGGATATGAGGTCACCGCAGGCACAGTCGAACTCGAAGGTCATGATGTTTTGGATATGGACCCAGAGGAACGGGCGGCGGCTGGCGTATTCCTCGCTTTTCAATACCCCGTCGAGATTCCCGGCGTTTCGAACACCTATTTTCTTCGCGCTGCGCTGAACAACTTGCGCAAGCACCGCGGACAGCCAGAGCTGTCAATGAGCGAGTTTATGAAGCATATTCGCAGCCGTGTGGAGATGATGGAGCTGCCTCAGTCGCTTCTATCCCGCTCTGTGAACGAAGGATTCTCCGGCGGAGAGAAAAAGCGAAACGAAATTTTCCAGTTGACGGTCCTCGAGCCGAAGCTCGCTGTGCTCGATGAAACGGACTCCGGTCTCGATATCGATGCCCTGAAGACCGTGGCGCATGGTGTGAACTCCATGCGCTCTCCCGATCGTTCATTCCTGATCGTCACGCACTATCAGAGGCTCCTGAATTACATCACTCCTGACTTTGTGCACGTTCTCATGGATGGCCGAATCGTAAGGTCTGGCGGCGCAGAGTTGGCGCTTGAAATCGAAGAAAAGGGTTACGGAGACATGGAGGGAGCGCTTGGCGCGGCGCGGTGATCGCGGGAAACATGCTAGATTTCAAGACCCGACCTCATAGCGTTATCTCGAACTGGGACCTCGTGAAAGGCATCCTCGAGACGTACGGCCCTGCCAAGCTGCAGTCACTTCGAGAAACTTCCTTACGAGCCTGGGAAGAAGTTGGCTTTCCCACCCATCGAGACGAGGAGTTCAAGTACTTCTCACTGCGAGCGCTTGACGAAGCACAGTTTAAGCCGGCTTACGGCGCAATCGTAGACCGTTTCGAAGTTCTGCAAACAGTCGTGGGTGACGTGGATGCCATCACAGTGGCCTTTATCAACGGCGAATACGCCCCTGAAATCAGCACCGACTACCTTTGGCCAGAAGGCGTTTTCGTCGGCTCCCTTCGAGATGCGTACACGTTCTGCCCGGAAGTCGTTGAAGATCACCTCACTCGCATCGCTACGCTGCGAGGCAAATTGGGCAGCACGAACGACGAGCGATTCGTGCATCTGAATACTGCTTACCTTGGAGACGGCGCATTTGTGTACGTGCCGAAGGGCGTAGCGCTCGAGAAGCCGGTGCATCTGCTCTACATCACCAAGGCGGATCACGGCCCGATGGCCGTGTATCCCCGCACGCTGATCGTGCTGGAAGAAAGGGCGGAAGCGAAGGTATTGGAGAGCTATGTGGGGCTCCAGGGGCTCTATCTAAACAACGCCGTTACCGAGGTGTTTGCAGGCAAGTCCGCCAGCCTTGAGCACAACAAGCTCCAGCAGGAACAGCCTGACACGGTGCACATCGCCACGACGGCTATCCACCAGGAAGGGTCCAGCGTCTACACCTCCAACCTCGCGAATTTCGGGGGCAAACTGGTTCGAAACGATCTGAACGTATGGGTGAACGGCGAATATGCCGAGACCTGGCTCAACGGGGCCTCCGTGGCCATGGGCGATCAAGTGATGGACAATCACACCCGCATCGACCACGCGATGCCAAACTGCAGTTCCTTCGAGGTCTATAAGTCGATCCTGGGCGGTCGAGCCATCGGAGTGTTTAACGGCAAGATCTTCGTCTACAAGGATGCTCAGAAGACGGATGCGAAGCAGACGAATCAAGCTCTGCTCCTGTCTCCGCGAGCCACGATCAATACCAAGCCTCAACTGGAAATCTTCGCGGACGACGTCAAGTGTACGCATGGTGCGACGGTAGGCCAACTGCGAGAGGATGCGATGTTCTATCTACGCTCGCGCGGGCTTCCTAAGAATCAGGCACGGGCGCTGCTGGTTTACGCGTTCGCCGCCGAAGTGTTCGAAAAGATGACTATCCCGTCAGTTCGGGAGCCGCTGGAGAAATTGCTTTTCGACGTGCTCAATAAAACGGAGGAGTTGCCGGACTTGCATCCGGCAGAATAATAAACTGTGAAGTGGATCGGTCCGTCTCTCTTGTTGTTTGTAGTGGCCTTTGGGATTTCGAGCTTCTATGCGCGCCAAGCCTTGGGCGTCGTCACGGTGCTGCTGATCATGTCTGTGCTTTTCGCGGTCACCTATACCGTCATCGTTGAAGTGCGGGATGCCCGCAGGAAAGAGCGCGAGAGCGCCGGGTAGGGCTCAGGCTTTGGACCTGAAGCTGCCTGCCCACTTAGCCACTCTCCTGGAGCCACTTTTCAAGGGGCTTCCGCTCGACCGGGCGATGCCGACTTTGCTTCCGCCGCCCGTAACTCGGGCTCCGGGTTCGCAGCCGTACGAGAGCATTGAAGTCCGGGCATACGAAGCGGCCGTGCACGCAACAGCCCTCCTGGACGATCACCCAGAACTGCAGGCGGGGCTTTGGCTCTATGTGGACGATCTCGAGCGATCACACCAGGTCAGTCAAAACCTTCAAGGGCCCGTGGGCGCCTACTGGCACGGCATCATGCATCGCCGCGAAGGGGACTTCTCCAACGCGAAGTATTGGTTCCGCCGGGCGCATGGAATGACACTCTCCTTCGACGCCCTGGAATTTGTGGACAGAGTAGCCGCGGCTCAAGGCGAGAACCCCGCGGAGCTGCTGGATCTGCAACGATCCGAGTGGGCCGAACTGATGGAGCGCTCGTCATGAGCTCCGATCTGCAGCCAAGAGTTCTCTCGGCGCGTAACGACTTTCCGATTCTTCGCACTTCTGTCAACGGTAAACCGCTGGTGTACTTGGACAACGCGGCCACCTCGCAAAAGCCTCAGCCGGTGCTTGACGCGCTCAATCGCTACTGGGAAGAGACGAACGCCAACATTCATCGCGGCGTCCATTTTCTATCGCAGAAGGCAACATCCGAGTTTGACGAGGCACGCGAGAGCATCCGGCTCCTTCTGAACGCGTCAAGTGCGAAAGAAGTGATCTTGACCAAAGGATGTACCGAGGGAATTAACCTTGTCGCGCAGTCTTGGGGTCGCACAAACCTACAACCCGGCGACGAGATCCTGCTCTCTACCCTCGAGCACCACAGCAATATCGTGCCGTGGCAAATGGTGGCCGAACAAACGGGTGCCGAGATCAAGGTGATCCCAATAACGGATTCTGGCGAGTTGGAGCTTGGCGCATACCAAGCGATGCTCGGGAGTGGACGGGTCAGGCTCGTGGGAGTCGTTCACGTAAGCAACGCGCTTGGCACCATCAATCCAATCAAGCACATGATCAAGCTGGCGCACGAGGTCGGGGCGGTGGTGTTAGTCGATGGCGCTCAGGCCGGTCCCCACCTGCTGATCGATGTCCAGGACCTCGACGCCGACTTTTACACCCTTAGCTGCCACAAGATTTATGCACCAACCGGAGTGGGGGTTCTGTATGGCAAGGCAAAACTACTAGAGGCAATGCCTCCATATCAAGGTGGCGGAGACATGATTCGGACCGTGTCCTTTGAGAAGACGACCTATGCGGATTTGCCTGCGAAGTTTGAACCTGGAACGCCGAACATAGCGGGAGTCATTGGTCTAGGAGCGGCGATCCATTACTTGCAACGATTGGGTCTTGAATACTTAGAACGTTCAGAAGCCTCAACCAGCGAATTACGTAGAAGCGCTCTCGCCGCCGCTTTCCACGCCATCCAAGCCCAGGAGTCTGCCCTCACCGTCCGAGCTTCTCAACTCCTCTCTCAAATTCCCGGCCTCCGGTTGATCGGAACCGCCAAAGACAAAGCGGGAATTGTGTCGTTCATCATGGACGACGCTCATCCGCACGACATCGGCACGATTCTTGACAGTGACGGGATCGCCGTCCGAGCAGGGCACCACTGTTGCATGCCGCTTATGAAGCGTCTGGGGTTAGCGGCGACCGCTCGTGCCTCCTTCGCCTTCTATAACTCTGAGGAAGATGTGGACGCATTGGTCGCGGGAATTCAAAGAGTTAAGGAAGTGCTTGGATAGGTCAGGAACCTCCATCCGGCTCGCGTCCCCGGCTCAATCCTATTGCCCTTTTTTGGACGGCTGCGCTCATTGCGGCCGTGCTCTATATGCTTTTCGGAGCACGCGGCATGAGCGGCCGTTTCGTCGCGGGAATCGTCGCGATCGTCTGTCTCGCCGAAACGATCCTTGCGTGGTGGTGGGCGATCGACCTCCGGTCCGAAAAATAGGACCGGATGCGTCCCAGGGCTGGGGACACACCCGGATTAGGCTATATGAGCTGCCTGAGCACGTACTGCAAGATGCCGCCGTTGAGATAGTAGAGGTTTTCTTGAGGGGTGTCGATTCGGGCTAAGACCTTGAAGGTCTTTTCTTTACCGTCCTTCGTAGCCTTCATCGTCAGGACTTTTCCAGCCGACCAAGAGGCCTTGACGGCTTCGTTGAGACCTTCGAGATCGAAGCTCTCCGTGCCGTCTAGGCCAAGCGAGGCTGCACTTTGACCATGCGTAAACTCAAGTGGAACGACGCCCATGCCGATCAAATTCGAGCGGTGGATCCGCTCATAGCTCTCCGCAAGGACAGCTTTGATCCCGAGCATGTAGGTGCCTTTGGCAGCCCAGTCGCGGCTTGAGCCGGAACCATATTCCTTACCCGCGATCACGATGAGCGGGATGTTCATCGTTTTGTATTGCATCGCCGCTTGGTAAATCGTGGTGACATCGCCCGTGGGGAGGAAGGTCGTAAAGCCGCCCTCCGTCCCGGGCGCGAGCTGATTTCGAAGACGGATATTGGCGAAGGTTCCGCGAACCATCACCTCGTGATTGCCTCGTCGAGAGCCGTAGGAATTGAACATAGCCGGGGTGACGCCGTGCTCGGTTAGATACGTTCCAGCCGGTGAATTCAGCTTGATGGCTCCCGCCGGAGAAATGTGGTCGGTAGTGATACTGTCTCCAAGGACGGCAAGTGACCTCATGCCAACGAGCTCATTCACGCCTTCCGGCGCGGCCTTGCCCATGCCGTTGAAGTACGGCGGATTGCGCACGTAGGTGGATTCGGGATCCCAATCGAAACGGTCTTCGCCCTCGATCTTAATCGCTTCCCATTTCTCGTCTCCCTTGAAGACGTCTTTGTAGTTGCTCTCGAACAGGTCCGACCGCACTGCCGAATGCATGACCTGCTGGATTTCATGCTGCGAGGGCCAAATGTCTCGAAGGAACACCGGCTTGCCCTCCGGATCGTGGCCAAGGGGATCGACCTGCAGATCGATGTCCATCGTGCCGGCGAGCGCATAGGCGACAACCAATGGAGGAGACATCAGATAGTTGGCCCGCACATCCTGGTTGATGCGTCCCTCGAAATTGCGGTTGCCACTCAGAACACTGCATACAACCAGATTCTTCTCGTGAACCTGCTGGCTAAAGACATCGGGCAGGGGGCCCGAATTGCCGATGCATGTCATGCAGCCGTAGCCGACCACATGGAACCGAAGAGCTTTCATATACTCCGTAAGCCCAGCTCGATCGTAGATGTCGGTGACAACGCGCGAGCCCGGTGCTAGTGAAGTCTTGACCCAGGGCTTAGTTTGAAGTCCCTTTTCGACAGCTTTCTTAGCCAGCAGGCCAGCCGCGAGCATCACGCTGGGGTTCGAGGTGTTGGTACAACTGGTGATCGCGGCCACTACCACGTCCCCATGGTGGATTTGCGCCGGTTGGACGCCCACGTTGGACGGGTTCTCCATGACGGCAACCGACCCGGAGTGGCTGCCCCCAGAAGGAGAGCCAACGCCTAAAACGGACGTCATTTCGCCGGATCGATCAACTCCTTTGTACGTGTGGCGGGTGTGGCCACCGGCAATGAACGACTCGAACTGCTTGTGAAAGTTGCCTCGAACTTCCGGTAGGAGTAAGCGATCCTGGGGCCGCTTGGGCCCGGCCACGCTGGGCTGCACCTTCGCTAGATCTAGCTCCATCGTATCCGTGTACTTGCACTCCCGGCACTCGTCGGTGTAGAACATGCCGACCTCTCTAAAATAGGCTTCCGTAAGTCGAACCTGGTGCTCGGGCCGTCCCGTTAGACGCATGTACCGGAGCGTTTCTTCGTCCACCGGGAAAATCGCGCAAGTCGCGCCAAACTCGGGAGACATGTTGCCGATCGTCGCACGGTCGGCAAGGGCAAGGCCCTTGAGGCCGGGGCCGAAGAATTCAACGAACTTACCAACAACCCCCTTCTTGCGAAGCATTTCGGTGACGGTGAGAACAAGGTCGGTCGCGGTGGTGCCTTCAGGCAACGCCCCGGTTAGCTTGAAACCGATCACCTGTGGAATGAGCATGCTGACCGGTTGGCCCAGCATCGCGGCTTCCGCCTCGATCCCACCGACGCCCCAGCCAAGGACTCCCAGGCCGTTAACCATCGTGGTGTGAGAGTCGGTGCCAACCAGAGTGTCGGGATAGATCGTCTTCTTGCCATGTTCGTCTCGAACGAACGCCACTCTGGAGAGGTGCTCCAGATTCACCTGGTGGACGATCCCCGTGTTGGGCGGGACGACTTGAAAATTGTCAAAAGCGGTTTGGCCCCACTTCAGAAATTCGTATCGCTCGTTGTTGCGCTCGTATTCAAGATCACGGTTGATCGTGAGAGCATCGTCGCGGCCAAAGGCGTCAGTTTGGACGCTGTGATCGATCACCAGCTCGACGGGCTGAAGCGGATTGATCTTTTCTGGGTTGCCTCCGAGGTCGGCCATCGCGTCCCGCATAGCTGCGAGATCGACGACGCATGGAACTCCCGTGAAATCTTGGAGAATGACCCTGGCAGGCGTAAAGGAGATCTCCTCGGTCGGCTCCGCCTTCGGATTCCATTTCGCCATCGCTTCGATGTCATCAGCAAAAACACTGAGTCCATCTTCGTTTCTGAGCAGGTTCTCTAGAAGAACTCTTAGCGAATAAGGGAGCCTATCAATGTCGTGCCCCTTATCCTTAAGGGCGTTGTTACAATAAATTTCATATTCGGTCCCTTCAAAGTTGAAGGTCGTCCGTGCTCCGAAGCTGTTTAAGTTCATTGGCACCTCCTGTGGCGCAGCGCCTCCCTGGAGCGGCGTGATTCTGCGGCAGCAAGGAGAGGTTGTTGTGCCTGAAGCATACCTCCCGCAGATTTATTGAACGGGAGGGAGGCTCGGTGCGTGGTTGCTAGACGCCAGCGGGTTCGCGGGGGGCACCTTCGTAGGTGCCTGCCAAGATGATGTCGTAGGCACCGCTCTGCTGCCAGCGTTCCAACTCCTGCGCGCGGTGCACCGGCATGGGATGGGTATAGGTCTTGCCCATCATCAGGAATAAAACGACCTTTCCGAGTTGATCCAGGGTGTCCGCATCCTGATAGGTTCGAGCTTGCTCCATATAGGCTTCCCGGCTCACTTCATCTCGCAAACGGTTCGGCCCGGCCGTCAAAGCAATCATCGAATCAAGACTCGTATCGAGTGATTGGCTGACAAGCAATCCCGCGCGGTCCGCCGAGAACTCCGCCTGGCGCGACCATTCATAAAGGGCGAGGATGAGCGCGTAAGTCGCGACGTCGCTGGCTCCCAACGTGCGTTTTCCGAGCACGTCCAAGATTGGGAGAAGGACACTTGCAACCGAGAAATATAAGACGTGATTGGCCTTGATATGGCCTAGCTCATGGCCGATCAGGTGGTAGAGCTGTTCGTCAGACATCGTGTCGACGATGCTCGATCGCAGGGTGATGTACGGTCGTTCGACACCTCCTGCAAAGGCATTCGGAAAAGGATTGTTCGTAATATAAAGCTCAGGCTCGGGCATGTCGAGAACATGCGCAGACTCCTGCAAAATGTTATAAAGCGTTCGATACTGATTAGGTCCGCAGCGCACGCCCATGCTCATATTGAGGCAATAGAGCCAGCGGTCGATCCCAAGCTCATAGAACTTGCGAATAACGAGCGGCAGCATCGGAACCTTCTTGAGCTTGTCCAACGCCCATCGGTCAGCGTCGGAAACGAATGCGTCCGCAGTAATGCCCTTGAGAATCTTCCGTTCGGCCATGTCTATCTCAGCTTACGATGAAACGGCCAGGTGGTTGCACGAACCTGTCGTCGATGGCCAGAATTAGGCTTCGGGCTTGCGCATCTTCGCCAACCGTCGTTCCGCAATCTCGCGGATGCTGAGCTCGGTTGAGCCTTTAAGTTCCGGCTCAGGCGTGGGCTCATAGGCGGGTTCTGGTCGGGGCGGCAGCTTCCGCTGCCCGAACCTTATGTTTACAAACAGCGTCGGTTCGCCGGAGATTTCCTTCAGACGTATCAAGATTTGCTCTTTCATCATCCGAAGTTCGTTTGCCCAAGCCGCGCCCTCGACCGCTACCCACACCGTTCCGTTGGTGTATCGATCGGGCCAGGAGCGTTCGGCCAGCGGCTCTCCCACCACTTCGTTCCACCTCTTTAGAACCGCCAGTGCACGGCCGACCCGGAGAACCTCAGGACTTTCCATTGCGGCGGGCAAGATCTGGCGAATGCGTCTCACGCCTCGCGTACCTCCCCAGTGTTTACCGTGAAAAGCTTTGCTTGCTCCAGTATTCTGGAACCGGCTGCCGATGCTTCTGTGCAGGTTAGAACCACTTGCCCTGCATTTTCCAGCACAACATCCACCAAAAGCGCGCGCCTGCTCTCATCCAGGTCGGAAAAGATGTCATCGAGCAAGAGGAGAGGCGGAATGCCCAGTTCTTGTTTAGACACCTCCAAGGTGGCGAGCTTGAGGGCAATGACCGCGGTTCGCTGCTGCCCTTGCGAACCATAGAGCCTGCCATCCCGTTCCGAAATGTCGATCTGCAGGTCGTCCCGGTGCGGGCCGATGATCGTCGATCCCCTGGCGATCTCTTGCTGGCGCATGGACGCGAGCATTTCCAGCATGCTCTCACGATCCGTCGCCTCGTCGCGTGCCACATAGAGGGCCTCCACGCGTTCGCCTCCGCCCATTTGGGCATGGAGGCGGGACATTCTCGGGGCGAGGCGTTTTACGAAGTCCTGACGGGATTCCCGAAGCGCGACGCCATGCACGGCAAGCTGCTCTTCCCAAGGCTCGAAGAGGGCGGGCGGCCTTTGAAACTCCCGTGAGTCCTTGAGTAAGGCATTACGCTGTTCGAGCGCGCGCTTGTAGTGCGACAGGTGCCGCAGATAGGCTGGAAACAGCGAGCTGAGCTCAAGGTCAAGGAAGAGCCGCCGCTCGGAAGGTTCCCCTCGCACAATTTCCATGTCAGCCGAACTGACGCTGACGCAGGGGAGTCGGCCCAAGAGGTCCGAAGCTCGCGGTAATCCAAGATTGTTCAGGAGCGCCTTCTTGCGAGCACCCCTTTCGATCACCACGCTGATACGGGTTGCGGACGGCTCCAGTTCCGCAGTGACGACGGCGCGGCTCATAGACTCCTGAATCGCTTCGATGTCGCGCTGTCCGCGTAGCAACCGCGTGGTCGCAAGAAGGTAGAGCGCTTCAAGGAGATTGGTCTTGCCTTGACCATTTCTGCCTGACAAGACATTGAATCGCGATGAAAGCTTTAAGTCGAGCCGTCCGTAATTCCGAAAAGCATCCAGAGAGATCGATGAAACAGAGATCGCATCCACGCTTTCCCCATCCTTCTCTCTAAATTCCAACTTTCTCATTAAATTCTGTTCTTATTCTTATGGAAAGCTGTTTTGGGGAAAACTTTCGATGCGGGTGCCTTGCTCGAACCTGTGAAGCCCTGTTTTGAACTTGTTGAGCGCAATATCTCATAAGGTGTAAGAGTGGAAAACGTTGTGGGAAACCAGGTGTGTTGTACAGGTTTGTGGCGTGTTTCTTCACATAAACGCTATATCTCCAAGTAATCCCCACTCTCTCCACAGCGTTTTTGGGAACTTTGCCACAGCTAAATAAGTCCATGCTTTCTCCCATATTTCATGACCGTCGCCTCCGCCATATTGAGCGGATGCACCCCGACCGGCTGCGGAATCTTGCGACGATTGGCAATAGGGATCCAGACATCTTGCAGCAAGCTTTTCTGAGCTTCGGGACTGAGTTCGAAGAAGCGGTCGCACAGGCGGCGGCAGGCATCATATTCAGCAAGAGTCATGCCGCGCAGCTCTCCGACTTCCATTTCATGCTGATGGATTCCTACCGAGTGCGGGGCCATTATGTACAAGGGTCCAGGCGGCTTCTCGTGCAGAACTACTGTCTTGGCCACGAGATCACCGATACGTTGCGACTTCGGATTGGTGAACATCGCGATGATGCCCACGAAGTAGAAGAGAGGCAGTATGTCCCCTGGTCGAAGGAGATTGCGAGTGATCGAGGCCATCAACGTTATTGGGGTTCCGTCTTCCATGGCCACTCTGAGGTGGCAGGATTTCTTTCCGAGGGTTTGCCCTTTCATAAAGGCTTCCAAGAGGATGAAGTAGAGGAACGGAACGAGGAAGAGAGCGAGGAGAACGATTGCCGAACCGAGGTTCTGATCGAGCGTTCCGAGCAAGCCTGCACCTACGAAAATGAGAACCATAATCGCACCGACCATCACAAGGTCGATAAGGTGCGCGAAGATGCGGCTACCGACTCCTGCGAGCCGGTAAGTTACAATCGTCTTCTCGGGTGTCAGGATTGCGAAATCGTGGTCCACCAGAGATGAGTTTACAAGGCGATGGTTCCAACAAAGAGGTTTTGGCTGCTAGTTGCGATGGGAATTCCCTTCGCGGCCCTTGCGATGCTGGTTGGATCGCCTCTTTTAATCATCGCCTACGATCTTTTGTTGGTCGTGGCGGCAGTGATCACCTACTATCTCGCCCCTTCTACAAAGAGCCTGGTCGTTCGTCGCACGTTTGATCCGGTTCTCTCGGTTCGCGCCACGAACAAAGTGACGCTGGAAGTGGAGAACGAATCCGGCGAATCAATTCAGGGCACGTTGCGAGATGAGCCGCCTCCGTTCTTTGTCCCAGAGCAAAACGAGTTTCGGGTGCGCCTGGAACCCGGCCGACCCCAGAAGCTGACGTACACCGTACAGCCGACGGAGAGGGGCAGCGATTCCTTTAGGGGCACATTCTTGAGGCTCGACTGTCCCCTGGGTCTGGTTCGACGAGACGTCTATTTGCCGACGGACCAGCCGGTGCGCGTGTATCCCAACATCCTGGCGTTGCGTGAGTTCGACATGTTGAAGCAGCATGGAAGGCTCAAGGAGATCGGCATCCGACGTTCAAGAGTGCGAGGACTCGGAACGGAATTCGAGTCTCTGCGGGAGTACACGCCGGGTGACGATTACCGAAAGATGGATTGGAAGGCGTCCGCTCGGAGCGGAAAGCTGGTGGTGCGGCAGTTTGAGCAGGAGCGCAATCAGGCGGTGGTGCTGTGCATCGACACGGGGCGGCACATGCTCGCGGAGGTAGGCGGCGTAACCAAGCTGGACCACGTGCTAGATGCCCTGTTGATGCTCACTCATGCGGTCTTGGCTGCAGGCGACTCGGTTGGTCTGCTCGTCTACTCTGACACGGTCAAGCGCTACATTCCCCCCCGCAAGGGTCGCTCGCAGGCGGGACTCATTATCGAGGCGGTGCACGACCTCCTGCCCGAGCCGGTCGAATCGGACCCGGCAGCCGCCTTCGCCTACCTCGCATCCCGGTGGACGCGGAGATCGTTGCTGGTTGCGTTTACCGACTACGAAGACGACGATCGCGTACGCGACCTTCTGGTGGCATTCAAACCGATGTCCCGGCGACATCTGGCCCTGCTGGTGCGTGTCCAAGATCCACGGCTCGATGAGGTGCTGGTTGCGGCAGTGGAGACGCCAAAGGCGCTCTACATGCGCGCGGCTGCTTCGATGCTGATGGAGGACCGGCTTGCCGCACAGGCCCTGCTCAGGGCTTCCGGAATTCACAATCTCGAGTCGGAGCCTCAAAACCTCGCAGCTAGTTTGGTGAACTACTATTTGATGGTGAAGGAACGGTCGCTGCTTTAGGCTGCGACTGTTTCGCCCGCTCTCGGAGGATCGGCGTGAGCCACTGGGCAAACGCGAAGGCACCGTAGCCCATGACAGCCGTAAACACGGTGAAGCCAAGGAGCGAGTAGATGACGACCTTCTTGCCAGAGACGGATCCCTTCAACCTCTTTATGATGGCAGATCGCATCAGGATCGTACGCAAGAAAGGCTCCGAGCCGAAGCTCGGAGCCTTTCTCTGTGCGTCCCGCTTACTTCTTGAGAGCGAGGGCCTGAAGGAGGTCTGTCCGCAAAGCAAAGGCGGCTGGCATGACGCCGTTACGGGGTGGCTGAAGACCGCGAACGGCCAACTTGATCGCTCCGGGAGCGCCCATCGTTCCGCCCGTGCCGATGTACCGGGTCATGTTCGTGACAACCTCAAATGTCTCAGTGATTCCTGCCTTTACGGGCCTTGTGGCCAAGGCATCGTATTGGCCAGTCGACCAGTTATAGGCGAAGAGGAACTGAGTTGAAGCTGCCGGGGCCCGAACGTTCCACTTGAACGCCAGGTAGTCGACGTTGGCGGGCGTAAGATCCGTGCTAATCGTCGTTTCATAGGTGGCGGTTTGCCCCAGGCCACTGACGACCTTGGTTCTAACGTCGTAGAAGTTGCCGTCAACCGCTGAGAGGCTGGCGGCATTGCCCCGAATGAAGGAGCCTTGCATGAGGGTTGGCGTCCCGGCTGCGTACACCTGAGCGGCGTCGATGTCGTTGACCTTCCAAGTGACGATGTCGGTTGTCCACGCACCGTTTGCGCCACAAGTTTCGCCGTTGCCCCAGAACGTCGTGTCGTCGTTCGGATCGATTGCCACTGCGAAGTAGTCGCCCCAGCGGTTTTGACTGAAGGAAAAGAGGCCCCTGCTGGTGGCCATCGTTTTAGGAAGTCCCATCTTGCCGAGGGGGTCGCCCTTGGCTCGTGATGCAACCACGACGTCTGCCATGACACTCTGGCTGGTGCGAGACATAAGCAAGCTGATGGCCCCCCGCCGGTTGATGTTGATCGCAGGCATGTGAAGATTTTCCCCCGCACCTCCGATCAAGTTTCCGGATTGGACGAGGCTTGGGAAGGCACCGCTGCTTGGCCATCCGCGGGTTGATACTTCGTACCAGCGGGTCCCGATGCGGCGATCAGATGAGGAAACGGACATGTTGTGAGCCGCGACCAACGTTCCGGCTCGGTAGTTGCTGGTGAACGCACGAGTGTCGAGAGAGTCGAGAACGATGCCGCTAGGACCGCGCACGTAGTCTAGTGGCGGTGTGTAACCAGGAACCGAAACTGTAGTGCTCGTGACGCTGGGAGTGCCTAAAAGGTTCGATATTGCGTGGAGCTTCAACTGAGTCGTGCTATTTGAGGAGCTGACTGTGTAGATCCGGTCCACGAAACCATCCGCAGTGCGTGCCGCCTGCGCCGTAAAGGAGTTGACGTCGAGGTAGTTAAAAACGTTGGCAGACCCACCCGTGAGGAGAGGAGCCTTCTGAAGAACAATAAAAGAAGCACCGAAGAAGCCTGCGGTGAAGCCAAACTGGTTGCCGGTGACGACGACCGCGTCCTTGTTGCAAGAGAACCCAGGGTAGTCGAGCCATGCCTCGCTGTCGCCCGTGCCCGTCTTAGCTTCGATCCGGTAGCGGTACCAGTTGCCCGTCGGGTCGCTGTCATCGGAAACGGCAATCAGCACCTTGCTTACCTTGGCGGTCGTGTCTGCTTCAAGGCATACGACAAAGTAGCGCCGCGAAATGGGATCGTAGAAAGCCTTCGGATCAAACAGAAAATCGGTTTGTAGTCCCACGCCGGCAAAGAAGCCGTTAAAGCCTTGTTGGAAGGTTTTGGCTCCATCACCCTTTCGGAAGAAGGCAATATCCGAGTTGACCACCTGAACGACATGGTTGGGTCCCACTGCGATATCGCAGTCGGGGGGCTGCCAGCCGGTCGATGCGATTCCGGGAAATTTGGTGGCAAGAGGAGTGCCTCTATCCTGCGTAAGCCAGCCCGTACCGGCTTTCAGCGTGTTTGCGGGACCGACCTTCAGCGGTCGAGTCGGGTTTTCGGGGCGCTCCGCAGGAGCGGGCCTCGGAACGGCTATTTGACGCGCAAATGAGCTTGTGGAAAGGATGGATGCCGCACCCGAGACACGCTTCTTCAGGAGGGGAACGCTTGCATCCTGTGCAAGGGCCAATCCAACCAAAGCGACACTGAGTGCGAGAGTGGAGCAAACTCTCATCCGAATAACTCCATTAGCGCCCCTTGGAGACCTGTGGGCATATCGATTCATGGTTTCTGCAGTCTACGCGTTTTTCGCGCTCATGCCTAGGGACCTGCCTAAGTTTATGCCGCTTCGGTAGACGCATTTCTTTAATCCAGCAACAGGTATTCTCTCACCGTGCTGGATTTTGAGCAGCAGGAATTGTTGTCTACTTCGCGTGAGCGATTAGACGCGATCGGGAGGCATCTTTGACCTACCTTCCGCCCGCATCCATATTGGTGCCCTAGAAGAGCAGTCCTCGCAGCCGGAGTTCTGGAACGATCCTGCTCACGCGAATCTGATCCACCGCCGTTTATCCCGCCTCCGCGGCATTGTCGAACCTTTCGACCAGCTCGACAAGTTGCTCAAGGACGTGCATGAGCTGAATGAAATGCTCCGCGAGATGCCGGACGCCGAGACAGAACAAGAAGCGGACGCCATGGCGATCGACTTCCTCCAGCGAATGGACGCGTACGAGCTAAAGACCTTGCTTAGCGGTGAGCATGATGGCCGGAACGCGCTCGTGGAGATTAACGCCGGAGCGGGGGGATCAGAGGCATGCGACTGGGCGGCCATGCTCCAAAGGCTCTATGCGCGCTGGGCTGAGCGGCGAGGATTCAAGATGGAGATCCTTAGCGAGACCCCCGGCGATGTGACGGGTTATCGGGGGGTGCAAATGCTGTTCACCGGCGACAACGCTTATGGCTATCTGAAGTCAGAGCAAGGCGTACACAGACTCGTAAGAATTTCCCCCTTCGATGCTGCGGCGCGTCGGCACACGTCCTTTGCCAAGGTCGAAGTCTTGCCCGAAATCGATGAGAATGAAGTCACGATCAATCCCGATGACCTCAAGGTGGAGACCCTTCGGGCTGGCGGCGCGGGAGGCCAACACGTGAACAAGACGGAGAGCGCCGTCCGCATCACGCACTTACCAACTGGCATCGTCGTGAACTGCCAAAACGAGCGAAGCCAGCATAAGAACCGTGCCTTCGCGATGTCGGTCCTGCTCGCCCGCTTGAGCGAGCTGGAGAGAACTCAGTCGGCCGAACGGATCGCGTTGCTAAAGGGCGAAGGCGGTCCCGCCGCCTGGGGCAGGCAGATCCGAAGCTACGTCATGCAGCCGTACACCATGGTGAAGGACCATCGAACGGGTCAGGAGACTGGAAACGTCACGGGAGTGATGGATGGAGACATCGACGGCTTCATCGAAGCGTTTTTAAGGCAGATGCCCGCTGAAGACGCATTTATCGAGTAGCGTCCGGTCCGGCTCCGGCGTTAATAAGCAGGTAGGTTTTCCACACGCATGATATCCGCACTCATCGTATTCGCCCAGGTAGCTGCGCCGGTTATGCCCGCAGGAGCCAGCATCGAGTTTCACGCGCAAGTGCTCGCCATCGAGCAGATGCTGGCGGCAGGAGAGTTTGCGAAGGCTTCCGAACGGCTGAATGACATGCCTACGGCTGCTCTCTCGATCGCATGGGACGATGCTGCGGTTCCGCAAGACCAAAGAGCGGGATTCGCGCAAGCGCGTGATACGGCGTTGGCCTCTTGGAATCTGTTTGGACCCTCCATTGCCTTTACTGTGCAACCCACGGGATCGCTCGGCTTCAAGTTCGCGCCCACGAGCGGGAAGAAAAGTCACGATGGCTCGACGCACCTAGGGATGTGGCTGAATCTGAACCGCCCACGAGCTGAAGCCGTGATTGGGTTAAGCCGTGGTGACAAGAGCACCGTGACGAGCATCAATGGAGTGCACAACGACGTCGCTCGGGCAATCGGTTCCTACTTCGGAGTTGGGGATTCCCCCGTGAGCTCGACCGCCATGTACCCGTCGCACTTTGCCGCCGGGCGTTCGATGTTGATGCGCCAGGACGTCGATGCTGCGATCGGGAACCTGCGAGTGCTCGATGCGCTTCGGGCTGCCGCTGCCCAGCGACAGAAAGTAACCCCCGCCAAGTCAAAGCTCGTCGTGGGCGAAGGCTTCAAGCTCGGGAAGATGCTGCAAGGGGAAAAGAAGCAGTTCACGATCGATCTAAAGAACGAAGGAGATGCCCCGCTCCAGATGTGGCTCAAGCCGGAGTGCGGCTGCACAACCGTTCAAGGCGCATTGACGGTAGCTCCCGGCGCAACCTGGCCCCTCACGGTGGCGTTCGACTCCAAGGAATTCGACGGCGACGTCACGAAGGGTATCGCGATCGTCACGAATGATCCGGTTCAACCGGTTCGGCACTTCAAAATCGAGGGAAATATCCGGCCAATGTATCGCTTCCTCACCCCCGCAGGGCCGGTGGCAATTCTCGATGAACAGGGTGGCTCGTTCGACGTATATCTCACTTTCAAAGACGTCGAGCCCTTCAACATCAAGCGACTGGATTTGAACGGCCTACCGGGAGAGGTCGATTATGTTGCTTGGCAGGGCGAGTTGCCCGACCCCCAGCGCGGGGAGCCTTCGGCGGTGCGCAAGGGCTACAAGATCACAGTAACGATTCCCGATCGAATTCCGCCTGGCCGGTCCCCTGGCACTCTGATCCTTTCTACCGATTCGCCGATCGTCCCAAGGGTGCAATTCACCGTACAGGCTCAGAAGGGCATCGTGGCTTTGCCGGACGAGCTTTACTTGGGGGTCGCGAGTGAGCCCAAGGCTTACAAACTGCTTGTTTCACGTCCCGGCCGACCTTTCCGCATAATGGGCGTAACCTCGCAGTCACCCGCGTTCAAGGTGGATTACAAGCAGGTAACGACTGACGAATATGCCTTGGAAATAGCTTATGACGGCAAGGCGCCTAAGGGCGAATTTTCGACATCGTTGCGGGTCACCACCGACGACCCGAAGCAGCCCGTTGTCACGATTCCGGTGATCGGTACGATTCGGTGATCGTTTGAAGCTGTTCTGGGGCTTGTTTGGAATCGGAGGTGCCTTGCTGGGCGGCTATTACCAGGCCTCTGAGCCAGCCAAGCAGTGGTCGGTCATCGTCTCTGGAGACACGCTGGGCTATCTCTCTCCTTGCGGGTGTACAGATCCGATGTCAGGAGGAATTCGGAGGCGGGCCTCGGTCGCGAAAGCGGTTCAAGGCGCGCGCTTGCTCTTTCTCGATAACGGCAGTCTGACCAAGGAAATAGGCCGCCAGTCTGAGATGAAGGCCGAGACCATGGCGGAGGCGCTCAAAAGCGCGGGGGTCGATGCGATCAACTTGACGTCACTCGACGCTCAGTTAGGCAAGGGCTCTATCCTCTCTGTTTCCAGGCTCTCGGGAGAAAAGCTCGTCGCTACCCAGGTGCCGGAGGGCAATGAACTGAATTTGAAGAGGTGGACGGTGGAAGGTCCATTCTTGATCGGCGGATTTACCACCAAGCCAGAATCTCTAACCGCGAACTTGGGAGTTTCCGCAAGGGATTTGGACGCGGCTGCTGGGGAATTTGCGCTTCAGGCGCTTTCGATGGGCAAGACGCCCGTCGTCCTACTAGAAGGTGGCCAAGACGATGCCCGGGTGCTTGCAAGAGCGTTCCCGAGCCTTCGGCTGATCGTGTATCAAACGACAGGAGATCCGCCCCTTGAACCGTTGCGCGAGGGAGATGCCCTGCTGGTAACCCCTGGAGATCGCGGCCGCAGCATCCTGCGAATGTCATTCGGTACGAGCTTCACAGGCTACCAAAGCCAGAGTTTGGGCCCAGAACATCCTGATGATCCCGGCGTTTCCGCGGTGTACGCCACCTATCTCAAACGAGTCAGCGGCTCTGACCTCCTCGAGCGCGTTCCTCGCGCCAAAGACGACGCATTTGCCGGAAACAAATCGTGCGTGTCCTGCCACGCGGTCGCAGGAGACGTGTGGAAGAAGTCGGCACATTCGCATGCTCTCGAGACACTTGAAAAGGAGGGACACGCACGGGATCCTGACTGTGTGAGCTGTCACGTCGTAGGCTTAACTTCCGACACGGGTTTCAGGTCTCGTCAGATCACGCCTGAACTGACCGACGTTGGCTGCGAGTCTTGCCACGGGCCCGGGCAAGCACACTCTTTAAAGCCGACTTTGGAGAGGATGGCCAAGGTGGCTGCAAAGTCCTGCATGCCGTGCCACACCCCTGAGAACAGCCCGCGCTTCGACTACGCAGCGTACTGGGCAAAAATTAAGCATTGAACCTCGCATACTTAATAGATGCGAGCTGAGGCGTTGGGGGACTGCGCTTACATCCTTCACGACCTCCCGCTGCCGGCGTACATTCTGGCGGAGGCGCTCAGCGCCAACCCGCCCGACGGTTTGATTGAGGCTGTTGCGAGTTATGAAACCGTGGGGCTCTATGTCGATCCCGTGCTCTTTGATATTGACGCTCTGGAACCGGCAAGCTTCGTTCCCAGCAAGCAGACGCCCACAAAAGTGCACAAGATTCCCGTGTGTTATGAACTGGGCCCCGACCTGCATGAGGTTTGTGCGCAACTTGATCTATCGCTAGAGCAGGTCGCAGAGCGGCATTCCGCTCAAACCTATCGTTGTTTCGCGGTCGGATTCTGTCCAGGCTTCGCTTATCTCGGCTATCTGCCACCTGAACTTGCTGGCGTTCCCCGGCGCGCCTCACCGAGGACCGTCGTGGAAGCCGGAAGTGTGGCAATCACCGGGAACCAAACGGCGGTGTATCCGTTGGAGCGACCCGGAGGCTGGGCCCTCATCGGCAAGACTCCCCTTTGCCTGGTGAACGTCGAAGAGCACTACTTTCCCATCACGGCCGGTGACGAGGTTCGCTTTCACGCCATCGGTGCGATAGAGTACGAGGCCCGGTTGGGGGGGCGGCTGTGAAGGTCTCGCAAGTTATCGGCAAGAAGACGATCGACTTGAACGTCGACATCGGCGAAGGCTATCCCTTCGATCGTGACTTGCTTCGGTTTGCTTCTTCCGCTAACATCTGCTGCGGGGTTCATGCGGGTTCGGCAGAGCTTACGGCCGCCACGGTCGATTTGTGCCGCCGGGAGCGGGTCCGTGTCGGTGCCCATCCCGGTTATCCGGACCGCCAAAGCATGGGGCGTCGGCCCATTGAAGAGGGACAGGAGCGCGAGTATCTCAGCAGCGTTTTCGACCAAGTGAAATCCTTCGTGGCATTGGCGCAGCCCGCGTACCTCAAGCCGCACGGAGCCTTTTACAACGATACAGCCGTGGTGTTGCCGGAGAACTGGCAATTTAAAATGAGGACGCCAAACGCCGTCAGCCCTTACGACATGGGCGGGCTGTTCTTGGCTCAGTACCCAGGCATTCAGTCGCTATCGATGATTCTGAGAGTTTATAAGCTGCGGCTTATGGGCTTACCGTCCACGGCTCATGTGCAGGCTGCAGAGCGCGGTGGCCAGAGTTTGATTGAAGAAGGATTTGCTGATCGAGCCTACACAGAACAGGGGACACTTGTGCCGCGCGGCGAGGAAGGAGCGGTTCACCACGATCCAAAGCTCATTCGCGAACAGGTACTTCGACTAGCGCCGGTCGTCGAATCGATTTGTCTGCACGGAGATACTCCGCACTGCGTCAAGTTTGCCGAGCTCGTGTACAAGACTCTGATCGACGGTGGCTACGGAATCGGTTCATGAGCCTGAGACTGGTTTCAAAATTTGCAAATGTTTCGCTGCAGGGGCTTCCGGTTTCTGGATTCCGTCGATTTGGAGTGCCTCCGGGTGGGGCTCTGGATCAGGAGTCGCTGATGTTGGCGAACGGCCTCCTGCGGTTGGAGCCGGAAACGCCCGGTTTTGAGGTGCTTGGCGGCTTGAGTGAGTTGGTGGCGGAGGAAGACTGCACGTTGGCAGTAGTCGGGGCGAATACCGACCTACCAGTGAGCCAAGGCTCGTTTCGGGTCTCAAAGGGAGAACGACTCAAAATCGGTCTCGGTGCGAGTGGATTCGCCTACTATTTAACTTGGTCGACGGCCCTTTTGAAGCCACAGAAGCTTGACTTACGGCGGGAGTCGACGTCACTCCTTCGAGTCGTCGCAGGCCCTCAGAGCGAGCTGTTTCCGAGGAATTGGCACAGCGTTGGCTTTACAGTTAGTAATCGCATCAGCCGGGCCGGATTCCGACTCAGCGGAGGATTGAACCCTCACAGCTTTGAACTTCCAAGCGAACCCGCCTGTTGCGGAGCCATCCAGATCACCCCTGACGGAACGGCAATCATCCTAGGGCCGGACGGGCCGACGATCGGCGGCTATCCCAAGGTAGCCGTCGTGTGTTCCGCGGATTTGGACATGTTGGCCCACCTAAGGCCCGGATCAAACCTCGAGTTCGAATTGATTTCCTTAGAGGCAGCCCAAACCTTACGCCAGAGCCACCGAGCAGAGGTTGCTAGACGAGTCGCTCAGCTACGCCTCGGTAATGATTAGAGCAGAACACCGCCCCGTCACTAGCGGCCCTCAACCTGCGGAACCCCGACATAAGGAATAAACCGTCCGAGCCACTTGCCTTGAATTTCAGCTTCTCCGTACATGCCTTCACCCGCCTGCCGCCAAACCTCCTCCGAGCACTCATACTCCGAGGCCACTCCGTTCGGCATCACTCCTCGAATGTAGAACCGGGGACGATCCGCGAATTCGATCTGGGCGTCATCGACCATGTGATAGCCTGCCTTGTCGTAAGCGTATCGAGCGAGCACGTGGAAATTTTCTGCGCGTTCTCTCGGACCCTCCTTTTCCGTCTTCACCACCCAGAAACCATAGCCGAGCGCTCCGAGAAACATTAAGAGGCCGATCACCGCGAGGGTGAACATCAACGGCATGAGATTCATCGGTCCCGCATCGGTGATCTCGTTTGTCACGGGAGTCCGCGTATACGTGCCTCGAAAGATGCCCGCTACCCCGAACACCCACATGAGGCCGAATGAAACTACCGATACGACGGCACCGCCAATCATTAAGCAGCCGACGGTCTTTTGTTGCCGCGCATCCCTCACAGTGAAATCATAGACGGATCATTGCAATAGGTTTGGTTTCCTAAACTTTTTGCATGAACGACGGTCCGTACGGCGAATCAAATGCGGGAGCAGAGCGCTCCCGCACAAAACAAGTGCTTACGCCATGTAAGCCGACGTTTGCCCGCCATTGGCGCGCAAGGTCTCCTTGATCTGGGAGGCATCGAGGCCTGCTCCAGTAGAAACACCCACGAACACTCCACCCCCTTCGATCTGTCCGGCGTAGTGCTTGGCATCCTCTCCGCTGAGCCCGTAGTTCTCGAGCATTCCAACAATGCCGCCGGTAGTGCCACCGACGATCGCACCAGCGGCCGCCGCGCCACCCGCAGTTCCCAGGGCGTTCGCAAGAGCGCCAGCCGTGATAAACGGGCCAATGCCGGGGATAAAGGCTGCAGCCAGCCCGAACAGGGCACCGACGCCGGCCCCGATGGTAATTCCTTTCATAGTGCCACTGGCCGTATTGTCGGCATGGGCGTCTTCCACTTCGCCGTGTGATTCAACTTGACCGGCATGCTGGGCCACAACCGAGATGGAAGAATCGGGCACACCGTTGGTGCGCAGGCTCTGGACGGCTCTCTCTGCCGAATCGTGGGTGGGAAACACTGCTGTTACGATGTTTGGGTTCATTCTTGCCTCCGTGGGACCCGAGGGCCCAGTTCGGGGACCCTCTTCGGCACTGAACGGTTCCTAAGCGAGCGTTGTCGCTTCTTCAGAATTGTGACCCGCGAAGCATCGGCTAATTGGCAAGGTTATGAGTGTCGCAAAATCGCTCAGGAGGCGACTATTGCCGCCTCCTGAGTGCGGTCAGAGTTCATCTACAAGCCCTGCGCAAAAAACCACATGGGGACCTGCGATCAGCAGGATTGCCCGGAAGGGAAAAGGCGCTGCAACTCGTGGCTCGAGGGCGTTCGACCATACTCGCTGATCTGAAATGCCTCTGCAAAGCCGTGACCACCAGCAAATTTCTCGGCAGTTATGCGCGAGCGCTGCAATAACTTCTCGCCAGCCACGAGCCTTCGCTCAGAAGGCTCTTCGGGCAAACCATAGAGAGGGCTACCTGGCTCCGCGTTATAAGCAAGCCACTCTAGGTACTGAGACTCATGCGCGAGCATCATCTCGACCTTGTCCTGGATCACCGCATCAATCCGAACCACGACATCCGCCCGGAAGGAGCCTCCCTCAGTAAAGCCGTCCTGCCAATACGCAAAGACCGGCATGCTCCGAAGCGCCCGTACATCGGGGCACAGGTAAGGAACGGTGAGCATATAGCTGGCATCCAGAATCAGTTGTGCCGTGTACCGATGGTCCCGATGATAATCGCTCGGTCTATTCATCAGAACCAGATCGGGGTTGCACCGGCGAATCAGCCTGATCATGGCTTCCGTTGAAGCCAAGTCGACAACAACCTCGCCATCGACAAAGGACAGCGACTCGAATGCTACGCCGCCTATTTCGGCAGCCCTCAGAGACTCGAGCCTTCGCCGCTCCACCAGCGTCTGAGGGTTCTCCAGATACGTCGCTAGGTAGTGCCCACGTGAGCCATCGGTCGCGCTCACAAACTTCACGTGATCTCCCCGTTTCGCAAAGAGAATCGCGGTGCCGCCAACGCTGCCCTCGCAGTCGTCAGGATGAGCGCCGATGCACAAGATTTCAAGAGGGCGGGCAGGTTCGTTCACGAAGAGCGAGAGGTTACTCTCACCTTGGCAAAAAGATTTACCGATTCAAGTGGAACATTGAAGGAACATCTACAATCATTTAAGTACAGAAAAGTCTTAGGCCCCCTTGTGGCTGAGTGAGGCTTACCTTCCCTTTTCCCACGCACTACCTGGAGGTAGCCCCATGTCCTATTCAGAAGACAGAGCGGACCGTCGCTCGATGAACAGCACGTTCATCATCCTCGGTGTTTTGGCCCTCGCGGTCATTATCGGTTTCTTTGCATTCGCTTCCTCACGCGGACCCGCAACGACGGATACGACCGTCATCGTGCCCGCGCCGAACGAGCCGATCACCAATACGCCGGCACCTAACCCGCCCTCTACGGTGATCATCACTCCCGGAGCCCCTGGTCCCGCAGGAGAACCGGGATCGCCTGGCGCACCCGGCAGCCCTGGAGCCCCCGGCGCACCTGGAGCACCTGGTAGCCCCGGACAGCCTGGCGATCCCGGGACAACCGACGGCTCGACATCTGGCGGCGGCGAAACCACCACCGGGTAAGTCCGAACGGTCGCCTCCATTAGCACGCAGAGCCTGACTGGGCTCTGCGTTTTTGCGTCAGGCTGGTCGAAACCCCAAGAAAGTCTCGTGGCGTGACTGCTTCAATTTGAGGTGCACCGACTCGGCCTTCGCGCTACAATGAGCGAATGGCGCGGAGTGATGCGATAGAGCCGGCTGCGGAAGAGACGCAGGCTGCTCAGCCTGTCCAACACTTCGAAGAAGGTTTCACTCTAAAAACCGCCATCGGTGCCATTTTCATCGCGCTCTTTATGCTGCCCGGCGGCATGTATCTCGGTCTCGTTGCCGGCCAGGGCGTCGGAGAGGCCGCCGAGTGGGTCACGATCGTTCTATTCGCCGAAGTAGCGCGGCGATCCTATGCTCCGCTTCGCAAGCAAGAGGTGTACATCCTCTTTTATATAGCGGCTTCCCTTACGGTCGTTGCCAATGCGGAACGGGGACTTGCGGGCGGACCGTTCTCTCATCTGATCTGGAACGCCTACTTTATCTCCTCGTCGGCCGCCGAGCCTATACGCGATCAGATACCGCTTTGGGCCGTACCAAGGGCGGGAAGCCCTGCTCTGCAGAATCGCGAGCTGTGGCATCCCAGTTGGTTCATGCCGATCCTGCTGCTGGTTATAACCGACCTGTGCGGACGCCTGAGCTGGATGGGCATGGGTTATGCGCTCTTTCGTCTCACCAGCGACGTCGAAAAGCTTCCTTTCCCCTACGCTCCAGTCGCCGCCTCCGGTGCCACCGCCCTGAGCGAAGCCGGAACCGAGAGCTGGCGCTGGGGCATCTTTTCGACCGGCACGGTCATCGGGCTCCTATTCGGTTTCTTCTACATCTCGGTTCCCGTTCTGACCGGAACGATCCTGGGCGATTCGTTCCAGATTTTCCCGATACCCTTCGCGGACTATACGCAGAACGTCGCCAACTTCCTGCCGGCGGCGATCATCGGGTTTAGCTTCAGCTTGGGCAACATTCTCGTCGGATTCGTGCTGCCTTTCGAGATCGTCGCGGGATCGATGGCGGCGAGCGTCTTGAGCATGATCGTGATGAATCCGATCCTGTACAACGCCGGGCTCCTGCCGAATTATAAGCACGGATCGGACGCCCTCCTCACGAAACTTTCGGTGGACATGGATTTCTGGCTCTCCGTGGGCATCGGCGTCAATATCGCCGTCGCGATTATCGGCATCTCGCTCGTGATTCGAGCGGTAAAAGAGTTTCGGCGGGAGAATAAAGAAAAGACATTCAGTCTGGCCCCGCCTCCTCCCGGCCGTGGCGACGTTCCGATTTACGTTGCAATCGGCTCCTGGCTCTTTGCCACCACGGTTCTCGTGCTGCTTTGCCGATGGCTGGTGCCCAATTTCCCCGTCTGGATCCTGCTGTTCTTCGGCTATCTTTGGAGCCCCTTTAACTCTTACATTTCGGCGCGGATGTATGGCATCACGGGCCGTGGGGTAGCGTTTCCCTACATCAAGGAAGCGAGCATCGTCGGCTCGGGCTATCAGCGGGTCGATGCCTGGTATGCGCCCATTCCTTTCGCGGATCACGGACACGTGGCCCAGCGATTTCGCGAAGTCGAGCTCACGGGCACGAAGTTCACAAGCATTCTCAAGGCCGAGCTCATGATGTTTCCGCTCGTCATGGTTGCAAGCTTCCTCTTCTGGAGCTTCTTCTGGAACTCGAACCCGCTCCCTTCCGCCCAGTTTCCCTATGCCCAGCGCTTCTGGCCGATCCAGGCGCAAATGGCGTCGGTTCTCCAGCAGATCAACGTTCCGAGACCGAACGGCGAAGTCGGCTGGTTTGCCCAGGCGATCAAGCCGCTCTACATCGCGGGCGGCACCGTCGGTGGGTTGGCCGTTTACAGCCTGTTTTCGATCCTAAAAGTCCCTCTCCTGTTCTTTTATGGATTTGCAGGAGGAATCGGGCTCTTCCCCGCCAACACGATCCCGCAGTTCATCGGCGCGTGGTTCGGGAGGAGGTACATGGCGAAGAAATATGGCGCCGAGAACTGGGCGCGCTACGCTCCCGTGTTGTTGGCCGGGTTTAGCTGCGGCACCGGGCTGATGTCGTTGATGTCCATTTCGATCGCGCTCATCTCGAAGGCCGTCGCGAAGCTGCCTTACTAACAAGGGGCCCAGACGGTACAATCCCCCTGTCCGATTCCCCAGGGAAAACGCCAACGATGCCGTCTACCGCACTTAACCAGCCTATCGCTCTCGGCCAAGCCGCCGAAGTCATCCAGAACCCTAGCGTCGAGCAACTGATCCAGGACTGCCTGGAGAACGACGACTGCAAGCTTGCCAGCAACGGAGCCGTCGTGGCCTATACGGGCAAGTACACGGGCCGCACCCCAAAGGATAAGCACACGGTTCGCGAGCCCTCGAGCGAGGCAAACATCTGGTGGGAAAACAACAACGCAACCTCAGCCGAAGAGTTTGAGCGCGTGCGTGGAATCCTCGATTCTTACGCGAAAGGAAAGAAGCTCTACGTAATCGACACCTATGGCGGAGCTGATCCCGACCACCGAATCAAGGCGCGTTTCATCGTCGAACGTCCGTATCACGCGCTCTTCATCAAGCAGCTTCTCATTCGGCCCACCGAAGAAGAATTGAGCTCCTACGAGCCAGACTGGACCATTGTCGATTTTGGCAAGCGCAAGCTGCACCCATTGACCGACGGCACCCAGAGCGAAGCTTTCATCGGGCTCAATATGGCGGCCAAACAGGTTCTGATCGTCGGCACCGAATACGCCGGCGAGATGAAGAAGTCGGTGTTCACCATCATGAATTATCTCCTTCCGCTGGAGGGAGTGTTGAGCATGCACTGCTCGGCAAACATCGGAGCGGAGGGCGACACAGCGCTTTTCTTCGGACTTAGTGGAACCGGCAAAACGACGCTCAGCGCAGACCCCGAGCGCAGGCTGATCGGGGATGATGAGCACGGCTGGACGACTAAGGGCGTGTTCAATATCGAAGGCGGCTGCTACGCCAAGTGCATCAAGCTAAGCAAAGAAGGCGAGCCGGAAATCTGGGATGCGATCCGGCGTGGAGCCGTGCTGGAAAACGTCGTGCTCAAAGACGACGGCACCCCCGACTACGATAGCGATTCTCTGACCGAAAACACCCGAGCCGCGTACCCGCTGGAGCATATCGAGAGTGTGCAACTGCCGAGCCTGGGCGGTCATCCCAAGAACATCGTATTCTTGACCGCCGATGCGATGGGGGTCCTGCCACCGATTGCTCGTCTCACGCCTGAACAGGCGATGTTCTTTTTCTTGAACGGCTACACCGCAAAGGTTGCCGGAACCGAGGCCGGAGTAAAGGAACCTCAGGCCGTTTTTTCAGCTTGCTTCGGAGCGCCTTTCCTACCGCTTAGGCCCAAGGTTTACGCCAAGATGCTGGGAGAAAAGATCGAAACGCATGAGGCGAAGGTGTGGCTGGTCAACACCGGTTGGACCGGTGGGCCCTACGGCGTCGGATCGCGCATGAAGCTCAGCTACACTCGCGCCATGCTGAGAGCCGCCTTCGAAGGCGAACTGGATGCCGTTCCCTACGAGATCGATCCTATATTCGGTCTGCATGTCCCCACGTCCTGCCCCGATGTGCCCAGCGAGGTGTTGCAACCGCGCGAAACATGGCAAGACAAGAACGAATACGACGCCAAGGCTCGCGAACTCAAGCAGATGTTCGATGAGAACTTCCATAAATTCGAATAACCCTTATACTGGAAGCAGCCCTTAAGTGGGGAAATCCCGTAAACGGGAAGCAGAATGAGTCATGCGCTACTTCGTTGTCTCTGAAGACGGAAGCAAATACGGGCCAGCGGACGTGGGGCTTCTTAACGAGTGGATCGGGGAAGGTCGCTTGTTGCCCGTCATGATCCTGCATGAGGAAGGCACCAATCACCCGGTCACCGCCGCCTCGATCGACGGGCTCGATTTCTACTCCCTCGAACCAAAGGGTGCCACCGCAGCAAACGCCATGGCGACGCCAGGTGAAGCAGTGACTTTAGCTTTCGAGCCCCAGAGCCATCAGGAATCTGAAACGATCACTGTGCTTCTGTCGTGGGCCATGGTGGCGGCAACCCTGATCCTCTCGGTCATCCGGGCAACGGTGGGTGTTTTGGGCGTATTCACGGCCATTTTGGGCTTGGTCGCGGGTTTAAAGGCCAAAGACAAGGGGCATGAAGGCGCGGCTATTGTCATCGTGTTCAATCTGCTCGCGCTCGTCGTTTGGTGCGCAACGCGCATGTACTTTCTTCTCGGTTGAGCCTGTATTCTTTACGACGTGACTTACTACGTGATCTCGGGCGACGGGCAGCGCTATGGCCCGGCCGATTTAGCGACGCTCAACCAGTGGGCGAAAGAAGGCCGACTGCTGCCCAATCAGATGGTGGAGGATGAGGCATCCGGCATCCGAATCGCAGCTACCGCGGTTGCGGGCCTGGTGTTTCCCCAGCAACAAACGTATCAAGCGCCTCCCGCTGCAGGACAACCCTATCAACAGTATCACGCTTACCCGCGCTCTTCGGGCATCGGATATGGCGGCCAGAAAGACATCAATAAGGCTTGGATCTTCGGCGTCGTCGGCCTATTCTGCTGCGGCATCGTCTTTGGGATACTCGGAATTCAGGCTGCCAAACGGGCCGAAGATGCCGGGCATCCCGGTGCTACGGCTCCAAAGATATTGAACATCGTCGTTCTCATCTTGTGGGGGTTGGGAATCGTCTTACGAGCAGCTTCCTTCCGGTAGGCGTTCGCAAGTCGGTCTCCTAGGCCGACTTGCGGAGCACCACAACGACTGCGCCCAGAGGCGTAGGCTGTTCGAGCGTTAACCGAGAGTAGTCGGGTTTGATCTTTACTTCCATTGTTTTCATCGCAGGCATGATGTCTCCAAGCGCCCCTGCTATCTCCCCCTTGTCCGGCGTTAAGGTGATCGTGTCGCCTGCAAGCGACCACTTGCCCTCGACCGCGACTCCTGAGCCGATCACAAACGTCTTGTCGGAGCGAAGCTTCAAAACGAAACGCCCCATAAGGCTCTTGGCTCGCTTCTCCAGGCTAGGAATTGGGATCGGCGGCAGCACGGTGAGTTCCTGATCCGGCACCCAGACACCCACCAGCCGTTCCTCCGGGCTCACGCTGCAGCCCGCACAAGCGATGGCAGCCAAAATCAAGAAAAGGAGGAGCGTACGCATAGCAGTATCAATAATGCCGGTTGAGACCTTTATCTTGCCTGTAGAGTTCAGTCGGGCGCGAACGCGGTAGCCTCTGGAGGTGCGATGTTCGTTTCGAATTCTGCAGCTAAAGAAGCTCTATCCCCTCATGATCAGCAGGGGAATGATGACCTCTTCGGAAAACCTGTTCGTCGAGGTCAGCGAAGGCGAACACGTAGGAATCGGAGAATTGTCTCCGGCAACCGGTAGCGAATGGACCGCGGAAAGAGGCCGCGAGCAGATTCGGGCCTTTGCCGAAAACGGGCTTGCCGACAACCCTTACGAGAATTACGCACGGATGTGGGCAGCAAATCTCGACCCTCCTGCCATGGCCGCCCTCGACATGGCGCTCTGGGATTTACTCGCGAAACAGGCGGGGCTTCCGCTCTACCGGATGCTCGGCCTGCCCAAAAAGGCGGTTTCTACCAGCGTCACCATAGGCATCAACCCGCCAGAAGTCACGCGCGAGCGGGTGCCCAGCATTCTCCGAGCCACCGGGGCCAAGTGCCTGAAGATCAAGCTCGGATCGCCCGAGGGCCGCGAGCACGATAAGGCCCATTTCACCGCCGCCGCAGAATCGGCAAAACCATTCAACGTGGCTCTGCGGGTCGACGCGAATGGCGGCTGGACCGTAGACGAGGCTCGCATGATGAATACGTGGCTGGCCGAGCGTGGAGTGGAATACGTCGAGCAGCCTCTTCCCGAGGGCCAAGAAATCGACTTGCCAAGAATTTTCGAAGGCAGACCGCTCCCCATCTTCGTAGACGAATCAATCCGATTCGCACCCGACGTTCTGAAGGTCGCTCACACGGTGGACGGAATCAACCTCAAGCTGATGAAGTGCGGCGGCATCACGGAAGCCATCCGCATCGTAAACATTGCCAAGGCAGCCAACCTGAAATCGATGATTGGGTGCATGAGCGAGTCCAGCATTGCGATTGCCGCAGGCGCGTCAATCGGAGCCCTCTTCGACTACATCGACCTAGACAGCCATACGAACTTAGACCCTGATCCAGCCGAAGGCGCCCCTCTCGTTGAGGGGGTGGTTATTCCCACGGAAAGGTCTGGGCACGGCGGGAGGCTGCGTGCTTAAAAAGAATCAGCGCATCGCGATCTACATGGAAGGCGCGGTCCAGGACCGTTCCGGCAAGATGGGCTACGGTGTCCTCCGCTACTCCCAGAACCCGATCACTTGCGTCGTGGATTCGCAGATGGCAGGCCGGAATTTAGCTGAGCTAACCGGCATTCCTACCTCAGCGCCGATCGTCGCCACGGTTGAAGAGGCGGTTGGGCTAAGGTCGGAGGTCTTCGTTCTGGGCATTGCACCTGCCGGCGGCCTGATTCCAGAAAGTTGGTATCCCGTCATCGATTCGGCGGTACGTGCTGGGCTCTCCGTCGTCAACGGGCTTCACGATCTGCTCGGCCCCCGCTACGCTCACCTAAAGGACGATCAATGGATTTGGGATATCCGCCAAGAGCCCGCCGGACTTGGTCCCGGAACGGGAGAGTCAGCGACGCTGCGGAACAAGCGGGTGCTTCTCATCGGCACCGACATGGCGGTAGGCAAAATGACCGCCGGCCTCGAGCTTCAGAAGGCGCTGCTTGCGAGGCACATTCGGACGGGATTTGTGGCCACCGGACAGATTGGCATGGCTATTACCGGCGGCGGCGTACCGCTGGATGCGATCCGAATTGATTTTGCGAGTGGCGCGATTCAGCGCGAAGTGCTTGCCCGGGCCGAAGACGAGGTGGTGATTATCGAAGGGCAAGGGGCGCTCATTCATCCCGGAAGCTCCGCGAATCTGCCGCTGCTGAGAGGTGCGATGCCCACGCATTTCGTGCTCTGCCATCGAGCCGGTCAAAAAGAACTCACCATTCCCGAGTACGTGGCAATCCCGCCTCTGGGCGACTACATTCGACTCTATGAAGATTTGGCCAGCGCAAAGGGAGCTTTCGGCACTCCCGTTACGATCGGGGTCGCGCTCAACACCGCCCATATCGCTGGCGAGGATGAAGCCAGCCGGGCATGCGCGGAACTATCTAAACAGCTTGGGCTTCCATGCGTCGACCCTGTTCGGCATGGCATGGAGATCATTGCCGAATCGCTCGTCGCTTCGTAACTTCAAAGCCCGGGCGCGCGCCTGATAACGAACATGTTGCTTAGCTTTCTCGGCGTCGAGACGACCATCTTGCCCATGTAATAGAGGCACGTCGAGCCGCCGCCATCCAGGCTCACGGCGTCCACGACTCCTTTCTTCTTCATCGCGCGCCCAAGCTCGCTCAACGTGACGTTTTGTTTGGTTGCAACAAGCACCAGCTTGCCCCGGTGATCGACGCCAACGCCGGTTCTAGCCGCGTGACCCCAAATCCGCGGATCACGGAAGCTTTGCGATTTCGGATCGGGATTGACCGTGCTGTCCGAGATCAGGCGCACAGCGCCTCGCAAGCCGTACTTGATCCCCGTCCAATCGAATTTCCGGCGATAGCCCTTATCTTCGATGACGATCTGTCCGTCTTCCTTCACGGCCAAGACAGAGCCGCGATTTCCACGAGCCACGAGAGTGCCGTCCACCATCACGTCGGCCACCGGGGTGCCGTCCTGAGGCGCAAAGAAGGTTCCCGTAATGGCCGCGATCGGGTAGGTGCGGGTGACGAGAGTCCACGGAGAAACCAGCGTGTCGGCGTAAACCGTTTCTGCCGAAACCGAACCCGATGCAAGGTCGGCCTTTACCGCGTGATAGCCTTTCCCGCCGGAGCGGAACGTCTCATAACTCACCGCGGAAGGCGCTTTCACCGCAGGCGTGAAAGGGGCAGCAGCCACCAAAAATCCGATCAAAGTTTTTATCTCCCGTATCGCACTCGCACCCTTCAGACGTGAAATTCGTCTTTGAGTTTCACGACGGCCTAGGGAGCCGCGCACGCCGCGGAGGCAGAGAGGCCCGACCGTCAAGCGCCTTGCTTGAGATACTCGTCGACGGCGTCTTTCGCATCTTTGAGCTGCATTCCGGTCTGTTCGCGCAGTTCTTTGATCGCGCTGATCTTCTCGCGGCGAATATCGATTCGCTTGGACATCGTTGCTAAAAGCCGGGCGGCCTCGGGGTAGCCCTCTTCTATGCGCATGCGCTCCATGCGCCACTTGTCGAACTCTTCTTCGTAATCATCAGAGCCCTTGGCGAAGGTCGCATAAGCATGAAAAGCAATGCCGATTCCCCACCCGAAGATGGGCCAGAAAGCCCACTGAATGCGAGCGTCGGAAAAGTAGTCAAACGCTACCAATGCCGCGTTCACGACAGCATAGCTGACCAGGTTGCTAAAGAACCCGCGACGCATGTGCCGGTCGAACTCCCGCCGCTCCGAGAGTTCGTTCTTGGTTTTCTGATGCTCGATTTCGGCTTCATGCAGGTCCTCCACCGAAATGCCGAGTTCCGCCGCCGTGGCGAGCAACTGCTCGCGCGGTACGGAGCCGACGCTTCCCATGCGCCTCGCCGCGATCTTCAAGATCTGCTCAGCCTCGTCTTCTTCGTAAAAGCGCTTTTGAGCCACAGGTCTAGTTTAAGGCAATGAAACGTCTTCCAGCGGATTGCCCGTCTTGTTCTTCTTCTTGTGGCGAATGATTTCGATCACCATCGGCAAAACGGAAACCGCGATCATCGCCAAAATGGCAAGCTCGAACTTGTCTCCGATCGCCTCTCCAACCAAGTAGCCGGCGCCCGTACAAACGCCAACCCACAGAAATGCACCGCCAACACTGTACGCGCAGAACTTCCCATAGGGCATCGCGCCCATGCCCGCCACAAAGGGTGCAAACGAACGCACGATAGGAACGAATCTGGCAAGGGTGATGGTCTTCGCTCCGTACTTCTCAAAGTAGGCCTCCGTTTTGGTGAGGTGGGATCGCTTAAAGATTCTCGCTTCGTCATGCCGAAAGAGGTGCCTTCCCCAACGCTTTCCGATTCGATAATTCACCTGATCGCCAAGAATCGCAGCAGAGCTAAGCAAGAAGAAGATCAACCAAAAATTAAGCCCATAGCCGCTGCCCGGGTTCTTACAAAAGATTCCCACCGCAAAAAGCAGCGAATCGCCCGGGAGGAATGGGAATATCACAAACCCCGTCTCTGCAAAAATAATGAGGAACAGGATTGCGTACGTTTGGGGGCCGTAGCTTTGGATCAGTTGCTGGATGTGGTTATCCAGGTGCAAAATGAAGTCGATAATCTGGCCCATAATGCGGAAGTTGAGTTAAGTTACCCGGCTCACCGGTCGGGCAAAGTCTTGGTTTGTTACGACTCTCACGCTTCGACAGTTTCAACCCGCAAGCTCTCGGCCCTTCCCAGGCTCTTTGCCACCCATACTCTCTCGGTCCCTTCAAGGCTCATTCTCAGCCTTGCGCTCTCCGCGTCAACCTCGGAAGAGAAACGGCCGAACACCGCTGACCCCGACCCGGAAAGGCCAGAAGCTTCTGCTCCATGCACCTGGAGCCGCTCCATCAAATCGAGGCTCTCGCAAAGTGCTACCCGCTCAAAGTCGTTGTAAAGCGAGTCATTGTCAGGAAATTCGCGCCAGTGATAGCTCGTCTCGTCGAGCCTCGCAAACGTCGCCTTCGTTTCGCAACCGGCCTCCGGGCGTGCCACTACATACCACTCTGTAGATGGGTCCGGCTGCTCAGTCAAACGCTCGCCATACCCCTCCGCCTTGGCCCTCCCCCCGTGGAGAAAAAAGGGCACATCCGCCCCAATCGTCTGCGCCAGCCCAAGCAACTCCGCCCTCGGAATGGGCAACCCGGCGATCGCGACTGCGGCCCGAATCAGCCCTGCCGCATCCGAACTACCTCCGCCGAGCCCGCTCTGCGCGGGGATCACCTTGTGCAGCCGAACCCGCAAAGGAGGGATGTTGATCACCTCGGCTAAGAGCCTGAGGGTTCTTGTAACCGTGTTTTCCGCCGGCACCTGGGGATCGTCACAGATCACCTCGTTCCGGTCGCTAACCTCGATCTCCAACGTGTCGTAGAGATCGATCGCCTGAAAAATCGTCCGCAACGGGTGATACCCCCTCGAATCAATTGGCCCCACGGCAAGGAATAGGTTGAGCTTCGCCGGACAAGGCACGATCCATCGCACGGCTTGAGTGTAGTGCAAACTCACGGTATGCAACTCTCCGAGTCCGACATGGTCGACGGGCTGCAAGCTCTGATCGATAGCGAGCGCGTCCTCAGCGGGCCCGCCGCACAACGAGGTTACGACTGCGACGCCTATACCGTCGACAAATCAAAGCCAACCTGTGTCGTATTGCCGGAATCCACCGACGAGGTTGCCCAGATTGTGCGCTGGTGCAACCAAAACAAAGTGCCCTTCACTGCCCGAGGAGCAGGCACCGGCCTGAGCGGTGGAGCGATGCCGGCTCAAGGCGGGGTGGTGATCGCTACGAAGCGCATGAACAAAGTGCTGGAGATCGACCTTGGCAATCGCTGCCTGCACGCGCAGGCCGGCATTGCCAACAAGCGTATTACCGACGCAGTGAAAGAGCACGGACTCCACTTTGCCCCCGATCCGTCTTCGCAGACGGTCTGCACCTTGGGAGGAAATATCGCCGAGAACGCCGGCGGGCCGCACACCCTCAAATACGGCGTCACCGTTCAGCACGTCTTGGGGCTTACCCTCGTCGAGCCGGACGGGAAAGTCGTCCATTTTGGGGGCAAAGTGCCGGGCGGCCCTGGCCTTGACTTCCTGGGGATCGTGGTAGGCGGTGAAGGCACCATGGGAATTGTTACGGAAGCATGGGTAAAGCTCACGCCCTCTCCAGTTGCAGTGATCACTGCTCTCATCGCTTTTCCGACGATCCGAGATGCCACCCAGACCGTGGCGGACATCATTGCCGAAGGCACCATCCCCGCAGCGCTTGAAATGATGGATCGGGGCGTACTCAACGCGGTCACCATGGCCTTCGCAATCTCGTATCCCCCCGAAACCGCTGCCCTCCTTCTCATCGAGTGCGATGCTTCGGCGGAAGTCGAAGAACCCGAACGGACGGTTCGAAAGGAAATGGAGATCGTCAAACGGATCTGCAACCAAAACAACGCGATCGAAATCAGACTTGCCGAAGATGAGGCGGAACGTCAAAAACTCTGGATCGCCAGGAAAAAGGGCATTGGGGCTATGGGCAGACTGGCACCGACGGTTGTCACCCACGACGGAGTCATTCCCCGTTCCAAGCTCCCCGAAATGCTCGACCACGTCTACCGCATCGCTCAAGAGCAAAAGATCGGAGTGGCAAATATTTTTCACGCCGGCGACGGAAATCTCCACCCGATCTTCTACTTCGATGACCGAGATCCGGACCAGGTTGAGCGAGTCGTGCGAGCCGGCGAAGAGCTCATGACGATCTGTGTACAACTGGGGGGAAGCATTTCTGGCGAGCATGGCATCGGTGTTGAGAAGGCCGATCTGATGAACATCATGTTCACTCCCGACGATCTTGCGTTTCAGCTCAAGGTCAAGACGATCTTCAACCAAACTGACCTCTGCAACCCCTGCAAAATCATCCCGAACCAGAAGTCCTGCGTGGAGCACAAAATGCGCTGGCGAGGCGTTGCGACGTGAGAGTCTCGCCGACTACGGTCGCCGAGCTCTCGGAAGCGGTCCGTACTTCTACGAACGCAAGCGTAGTCGGAATCGGCTCGAAGGCCATGTGGATGCTTCCGCGAGATCAGCCCATAGAAGAGATTGCAACAGGCGCCTTAACTGGAATCATCGATTACAGCCCAAACGATCAGGTGGTGAACGTCCGCGCAGGCACGTTGCTGGTCGACCTTCAGGAGGAGCTCGCGGCTCATGGGCAATGTTTGCCGATGGTCGAATGGAACGACGGCTGGTCGCACCTGCATCTAGTCGGAACAGTCGGCGGCAATCTCTCCCTGAACCTTCCCCACACCTTAGAGGCGGAGTGCGGATCGTGGCGTGATTGGATTCTGGGAATGACGCTTGTGCAGGCAGACGGAACGGTTGCAAAGTCCGGCAGCCATGCCGTCAAGAATGTAGCGGGCTATGACATTCACAAATTGATGATCGGTGCGCGCGGCTCTCTGGCGGTGATCGCGGAAGTGATTCTTCGCACTTACCCGCTCAAGTCGCTCCCGGCACCCAATGTGCGCTTCACCTATCCTTCAGGCTCGGTCGAGGGCCCTTGCCACTGGATTCAACGCGTGAAACCCACTGACTTCGCCCAGGCGAGTGCGATCGCTGGCAGCTTCGCCGGCATCGACATCCCTGCAACTTCGACGCTTCGCCGCTCCCTGCTCCCCGATGTAGAACTCTCCAGGTTTGAAGGCGACTGGGTCATGCGGTCGAACTCGGGAGCCAAGAACCTCGAGATCACGGACCCGGCCATGCTGCACTACATGAAGCGCGCCAAAGGGATCCTCGATCCCACGAATAAGCTCAACCCGGGAACCATGGGCGCGATCTGAAGCGGCGGGCTCAGTACAATGAGCCAATGGCCGTCGGACGCTTCCTCCTTTGTCTCCACACGCACATGCCGTACGTGGTGAGCCACGGAAAATCGCCTCATGGAACCGACTGGCTGACCGAAGCTGTAGCCGAGTGCTACCTGCCCCTCCTGCATGCCTTGGATCGCCTTCTTCAGGAAGGGATTAAGCCGCGTTGGACGATGAACATCGTGCCGATTCTGGCCGAGCAGCTCAGCGATCCCGCCTTCTGGGATGAATTCGAAGCCTATTGCCAGCAAAAAATTGACGCCGCCCTCGTCGATCAAAAGCGTTTTGAAAGCGAGAACGATCTCTGGATGCAGGGCCTCGCCCTTCACTGGCAAAAGTTCTACACAAGAGCGCTGGTTCAGTTCAAGCACCAGTGGGGCCGCGACGTGATAAAGGCTTTCAGATTTTTTCAGGATCAGGGCTGCATCGAACTCATCTCCAGCGGAGCCACTCATGGCTACCAGCCGCTACTGGGAACTGACGAATCGGCAAGAGCCCAGGTTAGGTTGGGCCGCCAGGTTTTCGAGAAGTATTTCGGTAAAAAACCGAGAGGCATTTGGATGCCCGAGTGCGCCTACCGCCCTCGCTACGACTGGAAGTCGCCGGTCGAGCCAAACGCGGTTGCCTTCCCCAGAATGGGCACGGACGAGATTCTTGCCGCAGAGGGGTTTGAGTACACCTTCGTCGACTCACACATGATTCGTGGCGGCATGCCTCTGGGCACCTACGCGGCCAACTTTCCCCAACTCGCCGAAATGTTCGCGCGGAGCAGCAAATACTTCTCGCCTCCTGAAGAGTCTCGTAGCGAGTACGAGCACTACCTTCTGCCCAGCGGCGTCACCGTCTTCGCTAGAGATCCCGCGACCACCGTGAAAGTCTGGTCCGGCGAAGTGGGGTACCCCGGCGACCCACATTACTTAGAATTTCACAAGCAGCTCTACCCGGGCCGCCTGCGCTATTGGCGTATCTCGGAGAACAAATCTGACCTCGGCGCGAAGCAGCCATACGATCCGTACAAGGCATTTGAAAATATCCAGAACCACGCTGAGGATATGGTGGTCACGCTCAAGAGCACCCTCTCGAACTATCGCGGCTTAGCAGATCGGGAAGGCACGGTCGTCGCGATGTACGACACCGAGCTGTTTGGGCACTGGTGGTGGGAAGGCCCCGAGTTCCTCTACGAGCTTGCGCGAGCCATGCACCGGGACGGCCAAGTCGAAGTTGTCAGCGGTGGGGACCTGATCGATCAAGAGCCCGCCCGACACATGATCACCATGCCCGAAGGCTCGTGGGGCGAAGGCGGATATCACTACATCTGGATCAACGACGAGAATGTTTGGACGTGGGAACAGCTCTATCCCGTCGAGCGGAAGCTGCGCCAAATGGCGCGCGATTATGACGGCGGTCCGGCCGAGGAGATCGTCAAGCAAGCCGCTCGCGAGATGCTCCTCGCTGAAGCCTCGGACTGGCAGTTTCTGATCTCCACCTTCGCCGCCAAAGACTACGCGGAGATCCGCTTCCAGGATCATATCGACCGCTTCAACCGACTCTCCGACATGGCGGATCGCATCCACAAGGGCGGCCGCCTCACCCCTGAGGAAGCGATTTTTCTCGCCGATTGCCAGTTAAAGGACGCGCCGTTTCAGGAGCTTGATCTGAGCCTATGGAATCCCGCAACCTACGCGCCCCAGCCTGTACCCCTCACTTAGCGACCGGCTCGTTGCAGGGCTTCTTCTTGCCTGAACCTCCGAGAAAGGCTTTCACGAGCCGATCGAGAAGGTGGCAATACTCCGTGCGGTTGACCGGCTTATGCGCCCAGGTAGTTGCATCCGAGACAGAGTCGAGGTTTTGCTCCCTGACATTTTCTGGTGCAAGCACCACGAGTGGCACCTTCGCCAACGCCGGTTCCCGTTTGATCCGTTTGATCAAGTCTGCGGCTCCAAAACGGGGCGCATAAAGGTCCACAAGGACCAAACCGAAGCGCAGTCCCTTCGAGCAGGCTTTCAACAAGGTCATCGCGTGCTCGGCTGTTCTGGCAACGAGAAGCCGATTCGAGTGGCCGGTTTCCTGATAGGCCCTAACGGCCCGCATTTCATCTGATGCGTCACCTTCGACCAGAAGGATCGGCGATTTTGTGTCTCCCAAGTTCATCGCAGTTCCCTTTGACCTTAGGGTGTATTGCGTATGTTCACTCTGTTGGGACGATCGGGCAACAGTCTAAAGCGGGAACTTTGCCGCCCTGCTGCGGGTCGTACGACGCTCGATCCGCTTCTCATAATCCACTCCCAGTACGATCCTGTCGATGTAGATTCCTGGTGTGTGGACGGCATCTGGAGCAATGTCGCCCGCATTCACAATAAGCTCGACTTCAGCGATCGCGAGGGTCGCCGCGGGTGCCATAACCGCGTTAAAATTGCGCGCCGTTTTGTCGAACGTGACGTTCCCCCAAGTGTCGGCGCAGTGCCCTTTGATAAGAGCGAGGTCCGCCCTGAGCCATCGCTCCATCAGTGTCCCTTCGTCGCCAAAGTGCCTAGTTTCCTTCCCCTCAGCCACTTTCGTTCCATATCCGGTTTTTGTAAAAAAGGCCGGAATACCCGCGCCACCGCAACGAATTCGCTCCACCAAAGTGCCCATTGGGTTGAGCTCGACTTCGATTTCACCCGCTAGGAGTTGCCTCGCGAATTCCTGGTTTTCTCCGACATAGGCGGCAACCAGCTTTCGCACTCTTTTCGCTGAGATCAATCGCCCAACCCCATAGTCCGGGACGCCACAGTCTGTGCTGATGAGGGTGAGATTCCTCACCCCCGAGTCCAGCACTGCCGCGATCAGCTTCTGGTAAGCCACATGGTCCGAAGCCTCCGACCATGACGGGCATGCCGTCTTGAAGAACTCCCGAGAGAGGCGCCGCCGGAGAGGGATAGACCTTGTTCATGTGCTACATCAGGTTGTACGGGTCGACATCCAAAAGAATGGTAACGCCCTTTGGAGCGAGTCCAAGCAGGGCCTCGGAAATCGGTTTTGGAGTGGTTTCGGGTGCCAGTTTGAGCAGGACGTGACGCCGCCATTTACCCTGCAGTCTCTCGACCGCGCAGTCGACCGGGCCCAGGGGCTGCACGTCTGGCTCCAGAAGCTGGAGTCGCTTGGTGACCTCTTCAGTCGCTGCGATCAGCGCCGTACGGTTTTCGCTGCTTAGCAAGACATTGACCAGCCGGCGAAATGGCGGGTACCCCGCTTCCTCTCGCTCCTTTCGCATGTGCTCGTAGAACGACGGATAATCATGCGACTGGCTCGCAACGATCGACGGGTGCAAAGGATTAAAGGTCTGAATGACCACCGTGCCCCGCGCCTTCCCCCGCCCCGCGCGCCCCGCAACCTGTGACAGCAGTTGAAACGTGCGCTCACTGCTGCGAAAGTCCGGAATGTTCAAAGACACATCAGCCGCGATGACCCCCACGAGCGTCACATTGGGGAAGTCGAGCCCTTTGGCCACCATCTGGGTTCCCACGAGAATCCCGATGTCCCCGCTGCGAAAGCTCGCCAGCACCTCTTCAAGGGCCCCCTTCTTACGGGCGATGTCTCGGTCCAGCCGCGCCACCCGAGTATCCGGAAACATCTCGGTGATCATCTCCTCAACTTTTTCCGTGCCTGCGCCGAGGGGATTCAGGCGCTGCCCCCCGCATTTCGGGCAAGCTGGCGTCAGCCGCCTAGCGTAGCCGCAGTGGTGACATCGCAAGCGGCCGTCTCGCTGGTGGTAGCTGAGGCTCACGGCACAGTTGGGGCACTCCGGGCGGAAGCCGCAGTCCCGGCAGAGCAGCGAAGGCGAATACGCTCGCCGGTTCAAGAATAGGATGACCTGCTGGCCTTTGTCGAGGGTCGCTCGAATCCGACGTTGGAGTTCGGGGGTAACGATCACGGGCCTCCCCGCTCGGTAGCCCAGCGTGAGATCTTCGATATCGACTTCGGGAAGGGACGCATCGGCAGCTCGCTGAGGAAGAGACAGTAGCGTGAGGCCCTTGCCCCCCAACTCCATTTGCTCCGCTTCGTAGAACGATTCGACGCTCGGAGTCGCCGACCCAAGCACGACGGGACACTGGTGGCGTCCTCCCAAATACATCGCCACCGCCTTTGAATGGTATCGAGGAGCGCTCTCCTGCTTGTAACTTCCCTCGTGCTCCTCATCCACGATGATCAAGCCAAGGTTGCTGATAGGCGCAAACAAGGCTGACCGCGCCCCGAGAATCACGCCCGCTTCGCCACTTCGGATTCTCAGCCAATTCTGGAGCCTTTCCGCGGCTGGCAACTCGCTGTGCATCAGCGCAATACTTTGCCCAAACCGCTCTCGAAGCTGAGCAATGGCTTGAGTAGCGAGCGCGATTTCGGGGACGATGTAGAGCACCTGACGCCCAATCCGCAGTGCCTCCGCCGCCGCGCGAAGGTAGACCTCGGTCTTGCCACTCCCCGTCACTCCATAGAGGAGGAATCCTTGATGCGCCCTCCGCAGAACGGGGTCTACGATCGCTTCGATTGCGAGGCGCTGATGGGCATTGGGCGTGGGAGGAGAGGCCTTCGAGGCATGCATCCCTTCGCTGGTTTCCAGTAGTCCCGCCTCGGCCAACGCCTTCAATGTCGCATCGGTAACGCCCGCGAGAGCCTTGATCTCTGAGGCACTAAATGCCGCACGCTCGGCTGATTGAAGACGCATTACCGTTAACGCCTGAGCAGGCTTCTTCTTTCCACCATTCTTGAGGAACTCTTCCACCTTCTGCGTGTCGCTCGATAGCCGCAGCATTCCTTGGCTTTTCCGCTTCTCCGAGAAGGGGAGCAACCGCTGGGTTTGTCGCACTAGTCCTTTGTTCTTGAGCAGGCGGAGGACCCTCACGGAGGAAGGCGGCAAGGGTTTCGACTTCTGATCGAGAACAAATCCGCCATTGTCTGCCAGCGTCCTCACCACTTCCTGCTGAAGCGTCGTCAAGCCCTCGGCGTTGTCCTTGATCAAGCTCCAACAAGTGACCAGCCGGTCGCGAACTCCGGGAGGAACCGCCGGACTCAACGCGATCGGCAACGAACAGAGATACTCTTCACCCACAAACTTAGCTAAATCAATCAGCGGTTCTGGCAGAGACAATCCCTCAACCTGCCCTGTGACGGGTCGAAGCCGCTCGAGCGAAAATCCAAGATCTCTTTCGGAGGCCTCGTAAACCGACGTCACGAAACCCATCGCAGAGCGCGTGCCAAGCGGAACGTAGACGGCATCTCCCTCCTTGGTGTGAAGATCGGCCCGGTACGTGTAGAGTGCCTCCGCTCCGCCCGATCGGGGATCGAGGGCGACGTCTGCGACACGAACCTTTGACACGTCAGAAGCCTACCGATTCCTGACGGGTTCGGTAGGCTCTTGCCATGCAGCTCACCGTACCGCCGGTCATGACCCATCTCCCCACCGGAATGCTCGAAGGCGATGTCACCGAGATAAGTAGAACCGTTGGCGATCTTGCCGGTTATTGGCAAGACAACGAAGCGGCCCTCCGAATTGCCGATGAACTGCTGTACGTGACGCAAACCTGGTTCCCCGTGACTGACGGAACCGAGGGTGCCGTTTTATGGGGCAACACCGTTCTTATGCCAGGAAAAGTAGGCAGCGAATATTTCATGACGCGCGGACACTTTCATCTCAAGCGTGATCGGTGTGAGCTGTGCATCACGGTTTCCGGCACCGGAGCGTTGGTGCTCATGGACGATGCGCGGAATGTCGAGGTCCAGGAGATGCGCGCGGGGTCAACTCACTACGTTCATGGTCATTTGGCACACCGAACGGTGAACACGGGTAGCGAGCCGCTGGTTTTCTTGTGCGCGTGGCCTGCCGATTGTGGGCACGACTACGAGGTTGTTCGGACGCAGGGATTCGCCAAGCGACTACTGGCGTAATGCTCCGGCAGCGTTGCGGAGGTGCTCCAAGGCGGCTTCGCAATGCCAGCGGATATGGTCGAGCTCGAACAGCAGCACATCGATCTTGGAGGATAGATCTGCCGGGGATTCCACGGTGGACCGAACGAGGTCAGAGGCTTGGAGGAGGTCGTGAAGGTCCACGGCAATCCCCTCTACGCTTTCAGATTCGTATCCCGCTCGCCGAATCTCGTCCTGGAAGTCTTCGCCCAGATTCCAATACTCTGGGACGATCGAGTCGTTGCGGTCTTTGTTGGGGTCGAGTCTCATCGTGCTAACAGCTTCATGATGACCATTCCGACCCCCGTCCCGCCGAGGAAAGCGCCATTGCTTCTATTCTAATGTGTGGGCGCGAGTTGGGAGCGAATGCGGCGCTGTGGCCAAACATACTCAAATGCCGACGACAAGGCTTCGTGATCGAGTCGGCAATATTGGCGCTGACCCCGTCGCTCTTTGACCACCACCCCGGCATCCGAGAGCACTTTCCAGTGATGGCTTAGTAAAGCCATGCTGATGCCAGCTCGCTCCGCGATATGCGTGCCGCACAGCTCATCTTCCTCGGAAAGGAGTTCCACGAGCCGGAGGCGCGTAGGATCAGAAAGTGCTGCAAACATTCGCGCACGGCCCTCAACGCTCATCTTCGACATACCTATATCATACACTGTCAAATAGTTAAATAGTCGCTTGACTATTTATGAATGTCAAGGTATAGTCTTCTTATGAGCATGGTCTTAGAAGTCAGTCAGTCAGAATTTGATCAGAAAGCGCTGCAAGGTGATGGATTGGTCCTCGTCGATTTTTCTGCCCCTTGGTGCGGCCCCTGCCGCAGGATGGAGCCCGAACTGGAGGCTGCAGCCCTAGAAATGGACGGCCAAGCCACGTTCCTCAAGGTCAACGTAGATGAGGCTCCCGAGATCGCGATCCGCTACGGCGTTCAGGGAATTCCCAATCTAACCTTCCTGAAAGGCGGCAAAGTGGTAGACACCCTGGTCGGCATGGTGCCAAAAGCAACCATCATCGACCGCGTCAAGAAAAATCTCTGATCCTCTGGAAAATGCGCCCTTAACAGGGCGCATTTTAGCGTTTAGATTGCGTCTTCTTGGGCAAGCTTTCGCGCTTGCTCATCCTGCACGAGGGCGCTGATCATGTCTTCCATGTCGCCTTCCAGAAAGGAAGACAGGTTGTGAAGGGTCATCTTGATACGATGATCCGTGATGCGCGCCTCGGGGAAGTTGTATGTTCGAATCTTCTCGGCCCTTTCCCCGGATCCGATCTGGCCCTTTCTAATGCCTGAAATCTCGTTGTGCTGCTCGTCCTGTTTCATCTGGAGCAGCTTTGAACGGAGCACCGACATGGCTTTGATCTTGTTCTGAGCTTGGCTCCGTTCGTCTTGACATGTGCTGACCAGCCCGGTCGGCTTATGAATAATCCGGATGGCGGTTTCGTTCTTCTGCATATGTTGGCCACCCGCGGATGACGAGCAGAAGGTGCTGATTTCGAGTTCCTTGGCGTCGATGTGAACGTCCACTTCTTCCGCCTCCGGAAGCACCGCAACGGTCACCGTGGAGGTATGGATGCGACCCTGGCTCTCGGTGGCAGGGACTCTTTGCACACGATGGACGCCGCTCTCAAATTTAAGCTGCGAGAACGCTCCGGGCGCATCGACCTTGAAAACAACCCGGCTGACTCCGCCAATGCCGCTCTCTTCCATGTCGATGATCTCGGTCTTCCACCTTCGGCGTTCGCAATAGCGCAGGTACATGCGAAAGAGCTCGTTCGCGAAGAGGCCGGCCTCGTCTCCACCGGCGGCGGGTCTAATTTCGATGATGACTGGCTTCTCATCGTACGGATCCTTGGGAACGAGCATGAGCTTAAGGCGCTTCTCGAGGTCTACCACCTGCCCGCGCGTCGACTCCAGCTCGAGCAGTGCCAAATCCTTCATCTCGGGATCCTCCAGCAGTTGCTGAGCCTGCTCCTGATCGTCGAGCGCCTTGCGATACTCGCGAATCGTTCCCACGATCGGCTCAAGATCGGATCGCAGCTTTCCGAGCCGCTGTATCTCTTTCGCGTTTGTGAGGAGGTCTGGATTCTGAAAATCCGACTCCACCCCCTCAAAACGTGACTCGATCTCGCGAAGTTTGTCCAACATCTATTTGAATCTGAGAGTTTACTTTAGTGGTCCGCTAACCACCTCTCTAAATACGCTCCGTTGGGCCGATTTCGATGAGCGATCGCCGGTTCGTTAGAACTGACCGGTCATGACGCCAGGCGTCGCTTTTCCCGAACCGGCCGCCTGTTCTTCGAGTTTAAATATCTCCTTCAGTGCCTTCAGAACTGATCGGTCATAAACATCAGAGGAACCCCAGGATAGTTGCGGGTCATAAGCTGCAGTTCGCGTTTGGCATTATTCAGGGGCAGTTCCAGCAAGTCCGAGATGAGCGATTGCCCGAACCATTCGCCCTCTTCTGGCATGGGCAGAGGCTCTGGCTGGGAGGTAAATATCGCCTCACGAAGTGCGCCTGATTCGCTCGCCAAATAGCCGTCTGCATAGGCCGAGCACACTCGGAAATTCCAGTTCCAGAGCGCCCACCGGCGGTCATCTCGCCGCAATCGGTGGAGGTCTTGCTCCGACCAACATGTATAGATCGCCTGTACTTCGTCGGTCCGCAGGGGCGTCTGGTTCTCCCAAGATTCATGCGAGGGCAGCTCGGCTCGAAGCACGTAATCCGCCGTTTCGAAACCGAGTTTTTGATAGAGCCGCGGGTCGCTGGCAAACAGAATAGCTGGCCCTTCACCCGCCTCCGCCGACTGATGCAAGACGGCTTCGATCAGACGAGTGGCGTGTCCTTGCCCCTTGCCCCGGCCCAGTGTAGCAACGCCGGCAACGCCTACGGCTCGACCCCAGCCGAATAGGAGAGGAGTGGTCGTCAAGACAGAGACCATTTCTCCCGCGTCGAACAGCGCCCACTTTCGACCTAGGTCGTAGTAGGGCTCCGTAAAAAAAACGCTCCGCGCTCTTGCGAAATCGAGATCGAAGCCTGAGCACATCAGGCGAAGGAACGTATCCGACTCTTCTTGCCGAATCGGCCGAACCTCTGTCATGGAGTTTGAGGGGGCGGTACCGTTGCGGGAGGAATGGGTTTCACGATCACGCGAACGGTGATTCGGCGCTTATCCACCGTGAGCCCTTGGGGGATTCGCAGGGCCACGATGAAATCCGTTGTCTCGCTGACATTCGTCAGACTCACTGGATCAGTGGTGACCTGAGTGATTGCGGCAACGGCTCGGCTCGGGCCGCGGAGCGTTACCTGGTTCGGAATCAGCTCATATCCGGCCGACATGTATCCTTCGGGCGGACTCCCTTGAATGTTCGCATTAATGAACACGAGCTTTTGTTGGGGAGCAGCATTGATCAGAGCCTGTAGGCGGACCAGCATCGGCTGCACTTCTAGCTTCACGTCTCGGGGCACGCTGCCGTTAGGCAAAAGCAATTCGATGCCTGGAGTTTGGGCATCGTTAGTAGTCAGGCCGATAGGAGTCAAATTGAATATCGCGCGCGCCTTTGCAAGCTGCTCGACCACGCTCTGCGGCCCGGTGACGGTGACCGTTTCAGGATCGACCATGATTTCGTCCAGCACGATCGCGGGGTCGCCGAGTTGGCCCACGGTCTCCGTTTGTACCGGCATTTTCCGTGTGGCGATCGGCTCGATTTCTATGGGCACAGTGTAGGTCTGTTCCTGGAAAAACTCCTGATAGTGAACCGGGTAGAGCGTCACCCGGTACGACTTTCGACCTGGTGTGGCAGTGCTGAGCGAAACGACGGCGGTGAGCTGGGCGGGGTCGAGTTGCGTGAGACGAGAGGTTGATCCAACCGCTCTCACATTGAGCGAGGAGGGCATGGCCGTTACCGTCATCTTGTCCGGGAGCCCCTCGACCACGACTTTGGCGGTTAGATTGCGCGTCTCTTGGTTCAGCGTCTGCGGGTAGACGATGCTCCATATGAGGATGGACATCACAAGGGACGCAATCGCGATGGGCCAACTGAGCTTGGTCGTTTCCACTTAGCTCTTGACCTCGCTTTGCTTTCGAGAACGGGTGCGGTTGCGTCGTTGGGGCTCTTCTTTCGTCGGCATATGGCGCAACTCGCCATTGAGAAAGTCCCGCAACTCGTGCGCCGATGAAAGGCGTCGCAGCTTTCCTTCCTTAGCAATGCTGATGGTGCCTCGCTCTTCGCTTACCACGATCACGATGCAATCATAGGCTTCCGTAACTCCAACAGCGGCTCGATGGCGCATGTGCACGCTTTGATCCAAACGCTGAGACTCGCTTAGCGGCAGCCGGCAGGCGGCGGCGCGGATGGTGTCGCCATGAATCACGGCCGCACCATCGTGAAGGGGGTTGCCTTCGTAAAAGATCGAAGAAATCAGGGGGGCGCTGACGCGGGCGTTGAGCATCACGCCGTTGTTGGTGACCTCCTCCAGCCGCGCGTCCTTCTCAAGAACGATGAGGGCGCCGATGCTTTCTGCAGCCATCTCGGTGCACGCGGCGACCAGCTCTTCAATGGTGCGAGCTTCCGCCCGATCCTCTGCGGCCGAGGCAGTGACCGGCACGAGTCGTTGCGGCAGCGTTCCGAAGCCTTCGATGGCCGCCCGAAGCTCTGGCAGGAAGAGGAGCACGAGGGCGGCGGGTGCGAGATAATAGGTGGCTTTCTGCAAAAGCCAGTGCAAAGTGTTTAGGCCGAGGCGGTCGCTGAGAATCAAGACGATCGCGAAAATGATGACGCCGAAGATGATTCTCCACGCGCGGGTGCCCCGGACTAGAGTGAGCAGGCGATAGGTTAAGTACGCGACCAAAAAGATGTCGATCACGTGAATGAAGATCTGCCGGGGGCCCAGATCGCTCAGAGATATGAAAGGGCGGAAGATTTCGTCCAAGCGCTTGCTAGTGTTAGTTTAGCCAGACGCTGGACTCAATCGGTCATCATCTGCTAAATGTCCCAACGCTCTCTCGACGAAATCCGGCAAGACATCGATGCAATCGATGAGCAACTTGTTCAACTCCTCTCACAACGGGTGGATTTGGCGAAAGAAGTGGGACTTGTCAAGGGCAAAGAGGATCGGCCGTATTTCACGCCCGAACGCGAAAAACAGATTTACGAAAAGTTGGAGCGGATCAATCCTGGAGTCCTGCAGCATCGCCAGCTTGTCGCGATCTTTCGCGAGGTTATTTCGGCAGCTCGGGCTGCGGAAAAGCCGCTCGTGGCGGCCTACTGGGGCCCTCCCGGGACGTTTACGCACATGGCCGCGTTGCAGACCTTCGGCCACAGCTCCTCTTTCTCCGCTCAGGACAGCATTCAGGATGTGTTCCGCGCCATCGAGCAGGGGAATGCCGACTACGGAGTCGCGCCCATCGAGAACTCGGTTGCAGGCGTTGTGCCAGAGACGCTAGACATGTTCCCGCAAACGAACGTGAAGATTTGTGCCGAGGTGTACGTCCCGATTCATCACCACCTGGTTTCGGTAGTTTCGTCGCTACAGGACATTCAGCGCGTGTACGCCGGCCCTCAGCCTGCTTCCCAGTGCAAACGGTGGCTGCGGGCCAACCTGCCAAACGCCGAGATTATCGAGTCGATGCCCACCGCGAAAGCTGCAGAACGCGCCCTGAACGATCCCGAGAGTGCCGCTATCGCGAACAAGCTGGGTGCGGAGACGGTCGGCATCCCGGTCTTGGTCGAGCACATTCAGGACAATCCATCGAATCGCACCCGATTCATCATCCTCGGCTACAACGAACCGGCCAAGACCGGCAGGGACAAAACAAGCGTGATGTTCAACCTGCGCAACCGGCCCGGTGAACTGGTAAAGGCGCTGCGGGCCTTTGAGAACGAGGGCGTAAACCTCATGATGATCGAGTCTCGCCCCGCGCAGCGGGCGACGTTCGAGTACATCTTTTACGTGGACTGCAACGGGCACCGCCTGGACCCGGAGCTGCAGGCGGCCTTGGCGCAGTTGCGAGAGTATGCGCTGGAGACCACGGTGCTCGGAAGCTACCCCTCCCGTGATCCCTTGGACGTCTAGTCACCGGCAACCTTTTTGCCGTTGCTGCGGGGTGCGTCACCTTTTGGAAGCGCATCTTGTCAACCGGCGGGAGGATGGTGAGCTTGGTTGGCCAGGGGCGTCACAATTAGGTAGGTGAGCGTGTTTGATGTGGTGGTGGTAGGCGCGGGGCAGGCTGGGATTGAGGCTGCTTTGGCTTCTGCACGCATGGGGTTGCGGACGGCTTGCATTACGATGCGTCTGGACCGCATCGGGCATCTCCCCTGCAACTGCTCGATCGGTGGGCCCGCAAAGGGGCATCTTGCTCGTGAAGTGGATGCCTTGGGAGGGCAGATGGGAGTTACGACGGATTATGCGCTGACGCATATCCGGCGCGTCGGCACCGGGAAGGGGCCTGCGGTACAGACCGTGCGGGCGCATGTTTGCAAGAGTCTCTATCCCGAGCTTATGCAGCAGGTGATGGGTACTCAGGAAAGGCTGACGCTGATCGAGGGCGTCGTCGCTTCAGTGCAATCTTCAGGCACGCAAGTGAAGGGAGTGCATCTGGAAGACGGGACACGATTGGCTTGCAGGAGCGTCGTTTTGACGACAGGCACCTTCCTCAACGGACTTTGCCATGAGGGGCGGAAGAAGACAGTGGCGGCGCGGCACGGCGACAAGGCTTCGGTTTCGCTAGGCGCCTTTTTGCTCGACCTCGGCATCCACATGCGGCGATTCAAAACGGGCACTACACCGCGCGTTCGCAAGTCTAGCATCGACTTCACGCAGACCCCAGAACTCGGTAGCGATGCCGATGCAGGACCCGTGAGCTTTGCTCACGACCGAATCTATCCCCAAGGAGAACTGCTGCCGTGTTGGCAGACGAGGACCACCCAGGCCACGCACGACCTGATTCATTCCAACCTACACGAGAGCGCAATGTATTCGGGTGAGATCGAAGGCATCGGCCCTCGCTATTGCCCGAGCATCGAAGACAAAATCGTCCGGTTTGCGGATAAGACCAGCCATCCGATCTTCCTCGAGCAAGAGGAGTGGCATGGCGAGTCGATGTACGTTCAGGGAGTCTCCACGAGCCTGCCGGCAGACGTGCAGATCGCATTTTTGCGCACGATCCCTGGGTTGGAAGAGGTAGAAATGCTCCGGCCCGGCTATGCGGTGGAGTACGACATGGCCGATCCGCTGCAACTGACGCCGCAGCTGATGTCCAAGCTAATGGACGGCCTGTTTTTAGCAGGCCAGGTCAACGGCACCAGCGGTTACGAGGAGGCGGCAGGACAGGGAATCGTCGCGGGAATCAACGCCGCGCTGTTTGCCCGCGACGAGGGCATGCTGGACTTCCCGAGGGACAACAGTTTTATCGGCGTGATGATCGACGACCTTGTCACGAAGGGCGTCGACGATCCCTATCGGATGCTCACGGCTCGCGCGGAGCATCGCCTACTCCTCCGGCACGACAATGCAGACGTGCGCCTCACGCCCATCGCACGGGACCTCGGATTGTGCTCGGACGCGCGATGGGAAAAGCTGTCTCGCAAAGGAGAGGAGATCGAGAGAGGGATGGCGCACTTAGAAAACACCTTTGTCATGCCGATGCAGAGCAACTTCTTGCTGGATGCGGCGACCGCCGCAGTGGACTCGAAGATCTCCCTGTTCGAACTGCTGAGGCGCCCAGAGATGAATCTTGATCGGGTGGAGCGCCTGACCGTTTGTTGCGATCTTCCGTGGACGGTCTCCAAGGATGTGAAGGTACGCGAACAGATCGAACTGGCCGCTGCCTACGCCGGTTACATACAGCGGCAGGAGCGGCTTGCGGGGCAAGCGCGAAAGCTCGATCAGATGAAGATTCCGGTGGGATTCGATTTTGGAAGCCTCAGCCTTAGCCACGAAAGCCAAGAGAAGCTGACTCGCGTGCAGCCTTTGACCGTGGGCCAAGCCTCGCGCGTGCCGGGAGTGCGGCCAAGCGACATTGCGCTGATCATCGGGCACCTCAAGCGGTACCGAGCCGTTTGCGTCTAACCGGTCGGCCCCATGGCTTTGACCATCTCGACGTGAGGAATGCTTACTTCATCGAACGGCTCTCCGACGCACTGATAGTCGAGGCGCTGGTAAAAGTTCACTGCAGTTTCACGGGCGTGGAGGGTCATCACGCGAAAGCCATTTTGGAGTGCGAATGCTTCCGAGGCGGTTACCAGCCGGGAGCCGATGCCGGTGCCCTGCAGATGAGGAAGTACGGCAACCTGGCGCATTTTGATCCTTCCCTCGTCCAGAGGCACGAGCACGAGGCACGCGAGAACCGTTTCCGATTCAAAGGCCGCGAGGTGGAACTCCGCGGACTCCTCGGAGAGGCTCTCCGGAGTGAAGTCCAGCCCCAACGGACGGCGTAGCACCTCCAGCCGAAGCTCGACGGTTCGCGCGTACTCGGGCGAACCGTGGATAACTTCTCGAATCTCCATCACTTCTTCGTGACTTTCTTGGCAGGTGCTTTCTTTGCCGCTGTTTTCGTTGCGGTGGATGGCTTCGCCTTTGCCTTGGGAGCGGCTTTCTTTTTAACGAACTTGCGGGTAGACGGGCCGGCATCTCGTTTGGCTTGCAGCAGGCCTGCGGCTTGTTCCGGCGTGACGTTCGCAGGGTCCGTACCTCGAGGGAGGGTCGCGTTGGTTTCTCCGTCCGTGACATAGGGACCGAAGCGTCCGGCAAGGATCTTGACGGGGCCAGGTGCGCCTGCGAGTTGGCCGAATTCCTTGAGGGCGCTCGGGGCGGCTCGTTTGCCGCCGAATTTAGGCTGCTTCAGCCGCTCGACGGCATCCTCGACCGTCATCGTCGCCCCGGCACGCCAATCTTCGACGGTCCTTCGCTCGGTGCCAGATTCAAGGTAGGCACCAAACTTGCCCACCTTGAAGGAGATGACTTCGCTTGTCTCCGGGTGACTGCCAACTTCTAGCGGGAAGCGGCGCAGGAGGCTTAGGTCTTCGGCACTGAGGGAGTGCGGATCGACGTTCGGCGGGAGGCTGATCCAGGTCGGCTTTTCCTTCGACTCAATCTCTTCGGGAGTCCGCTCAAGCTCCAGATAGTATCCCTGGTTGAATTTGACGAGTAGCCGTCGCCCGCTTATGGGGTCGTCGCCGATCGACTGAGCGGGAGCATCCTTCTTGTTCAGCAGTTCGACAGCCATTTCGACGGTCATGTCGCCTGGCGCAAAGTCATCGGGGACATTGCCATAGCGCTTGTTGTCCTCTCCGCCGACCTGCAGGAACGCTCGGCCATCCTTGCCGTTTCGCACAAGGATCATTTCGCCGGTCTCGGGGTGGGGGCCCACTTGGAAAGCGGGGTAAGGAATCGTCTTTCGGCGCTCCTCGACCATTGGGCGGAGGCCGGGCTTATCCTCGGTTCCCAGGAAAAATTCGCGAAGATACTCTTTCGCTCCTCGCTCGCCCCCCGCGATGCGGTCCAACTCTTCGTCCATACGAGCGGTAAAACCGAGGTCGGTCAGCTCGTGAAAATTGACCTCGAGAACCTCGTAGGCGAGGAAAGCCTTGAAAGTGGGCACGAGCTGCTTCGCGACTTTGCGAACATAACCGCGGTCGACGACGGTGGCAATGATCGACGCGTAAGTGCTGGGCCGTCCGATGCCTTGTTCTTCAAGTTTCTTGATGAGCGTTGCGTCGGTGAATCGGGCCGGGGGCTTGGTTTTGTGGCCCAATGCGTTGACCTTTCGGAGGTCGACTTCCTGTCCGTTCGTCAGCTTGGGAAGCAGTCTCTCGCGAGGATCTTCCTTGCCAGTATCGTCTTGAGCGTCGTCTTTGCCCTCTGAGTACACCCTCAGGAAGCCCTCGAAGAGAATTTGCTTTCCGGTTGCCAGGAAGGTCAACTTGCCTTCGGCGGTCTCCACCGAGACGTCAGCTTCTGTCTTGAGAACGCGCGCCGGCTTCATTTGCGAAGCCATCGTGCGCTGCCAGATGAGCGTATAGACCTTGAGCTGATCCTCGTTGAGGAATCGTGCGATCTCGCTGGGCCGGCGGTGGGTGTCGGTGGGCCGGATCGCCTCGTGGGCTTCTTGAGCGTTGCGGACCTTGCTGGTGTAGTGCTGCGGCTTGTCGGGTAGGCAGTCTGGATAGTCGCGCTTGATGGTGTCGCGGATTTGGCCAAGGGCGTCCGCGCTGAGGGTCAGCGAGTCCGTACGCATGTAGGTGATGAGTCCAGTGGGTTCTCCACTAATCTCAACGCCTTCATAAAGGGTCTGCGCGATGCGCATGGTGCGGTCCGCGCTGAAGCCGAACTTGCGGTTTGCGTCCTGCTGCAGGGTGGTGGTCATGAAGGGCGGGGCCGGTTTTTCAAGGGCCTCGTTTGCTTCCAGGCGCGAGATTTTGTACGGCTTGGCAGTTCGCGCGGATTCGGCCAGCTTGTTGGCTTTCGACTCGTCGAGCTGGAGCACCTTTCGGCCCTCCTTGAGTAATCCGGTGGTGTCGTCGAAGTCGCTGCCGTTCGCGACTCGGACGCCTGCGATGGTTCGAAGCTCGGCGGTGAAGGGCTTTGCGTCTGCTGCTACTTCGATCTTTAGATCCCAGTATCCGGCTTCTCGGAAGTTTCGCCTCGCGATCTCTCGCTCGACGATGAGTTTCACGGCAGGACTCTGAACGCGGCCCGCGCTCAGGTTCTTGGTGACCCTCGACCAGAGAACGGGAGAGAGGGTGTAGCCGTAGAGCCGATCAAGGATTCGGCGCGTTTCCTGCGCTTCCACCAGGCACTCATCGACTTGTCGGGGGTGCTCCATCGCCTCGAGGATCGCGCTCTTGGTGATCTCGTGAAAGGCAATGCGCTTGATTTCGACGCCCTTTCCGGGCTTCAGCACCTTCAGGAGGTGCCACGAGATCGCTTCGCCTTCGCGGTCTTCGTCCGTCGCGAGTACGAGGGTGTCTTTGCCCTTCATGGCCTCTCGCAGCTTCCTGACCTGAGCCATTTTCTCGGCAGGGATTTCGTAGAACGGCTCGAAATTGTTTTCGACATCGACTGCGTAGTCGGCCCACCACATCTTCCTGAATTCTTCAGGCACGCCCTTGGCATTCGGCGCGAGATCCCGAATATGGCCGATGCTCGCCTCCACCACATAATCGCTGCCGAGGTAGCTGCTGATGGTGCGCGCTTTGGCGGGAGATTCGACGATGACGAGCTTTGTTGCCATGGGTTGTCGCTAGAGTAGACGGAGCAGCGGGACTGACCGTAACCAGCGGGTCACTGTACCCCGGCTGTGAAGCGTGACGTCAGGGAACCAAGAGTTGTTCCAATTTTCAAGTTTCGAATCTATTCGTTTGCCCACCGGTTGATGAGCCACCAGCCGGCTTGGTCGTGGGGGATAAATTGGGGATGGGTGAGCATTTCGAAGCTGGGGAGATAGCCAAGGGAGCCATCGCCGAACTGCTTGAGGCGTCGAATCACCACGTCCACGTGCTCGCGGGCGACACGGCAGCGCTCGATGTCGGCCGCCGAGCCTCCTCGGTAGTGAGTGGCTTTAGCCGTGCGCATCATATTCTCAAAGACTTGGCGTGCGGGCGTGATCGCGGCAATGGCGTTGCCGACCTCACCTTTCGCATAGGCTTGATGACAGGCTTCGGCGAACCGCACGAATTCGATCGCACCTCGTCCAAATTCGGACACGCCTCTGCTGGAAGGGTCGGGGGCGAAGGCGATGGCACGCTGAAAGATATCGAGCGCCTTGTCGCCTACTTCACCGCAGAGATCTTCGCGGTTGCGGAGCCAGAGTAAGAACGGATTGGAATAGAGGAGAAGGCGTGCTTTGAGTGCGCTGCGGACTCCGCCAAACTGGAACATGCCTCCAGCTTCTTGTAGCTCGACCCCCATGAGCCTCGCCCACTCCTCGTAGCGCTCGCTTTGGTCGAGATAGGCCCTGAGGAGAACCGGAGCTTCTCTCAAAGAGGAGTAGTCGACGCAAGGCGAATCCTCGAAAAGTTCGGAAGATGAGAGGATGCGTCCGGCACCCTTAATGGCGGGCTTGATCGTCTCGTAGCTTCCCATGAGGGCGCATTCCCAGGTGGTGACGCAAACCCCGAAGGCGTTTCTTTGTTTCGCTGCGCGGACGTGATCACGCACGTTTGCTTCGCTCTGCGGCAGGTGGAGCCATGTCGCGTTGTAGGTGTGTAGCGTCGGGCAAAATACGACATCGAAGCCTTTGTCGATGAAAGGGGTTGGTGCAGTCTCTGTTGGGCCGCTGAAGTATTGCCAGTCGAAGATGAGCGTTTCTCTTGGGATTAGGTCGAGCGCGGTGGGATGGGCGGCGAACATGTCACCCCAGAGCGCGGGCCTTCGTCCAGCGGAAGCGATCGTCTTAGCCAGTACGCCGAAGTGCTCACCATAGAGTTGCGCTTTGCCGTCCACGCCCGGAGTCTTCTCGTAGTTCGCAACTCGATCGGCACATGTGGGACATTGGCCCAGCTGCCGCGTTTCGTCGCCGCCGATGTGGATGATTTCGGAGTTGAACACGGCCAGGGTGTCGTCTACGATCTTCTCGCAGAGCTTGAAAAACTCTGGGTTGCTGGGGCACGCCTGCATCCCTTCGAAGCGGGATTCCGCATATTGTTGCCCCTCTTCTGTGTAGAGCAGGCCCTCCAAATGTCCCAATAGATTGATGAATGGAATGATCTGGAGATCGGAGAATTCTTTCTGTAGGGAGCGGATGGTCTCTGGAGTGATCGATCCGGTGCCATGACTCCACGGAGTGGAAGGATAGGCGAAGCGATGCTCCAGATAAAGGCCGATTGCGTTGTATCCAGCCTCCAAAGAGAGGGAGCAAAAATTGCTAATTTGGTCGCATGAAGGGCTCTGCTCTCGAGCCAGATCATAGGTCCACATTCGGAGCGACATGGCTAAAGGCTACCTTTCTGCGAAATCGGTAGGCAATTAGACCGGTTTTTTGTAAAAGGGCCCTATTTTTTTGCTCATGTTAAGCCAACTTATACTACATAGCCCGAAATCGGTCTCCAAAATATGCAGTAGCGAAGGCAAACCCTCATCATAGCCGGGAGAGGGGGGGCAATTACAATTCTTGACGGGAGAATTTGTGTGTCTCACAATGCCCGAGATGACTGCCAAAACTCTTTCTTGGGCGACCTTCGGTCTCCTGCTTAGTGGATCGATCCCCTTCGTATCAAATCCGGAATTCGTTGCCGCGACCCAGCCAGGAGCAAGCGGAACCCCTCCGAATCCGGTGCCGCTCCCCTCGTGCGGTGAGTGCAACATCTCGCCGACGCTCGAGTATCAGAAGCCTTATGCGATTGATCTGAATGCGCTTTGTTCGGCCCCGACGGCCTATCGAATCGCCACTCGGCTCGCTTCGAAGATTATCTGCACCAACGGCTCTTTCTGGGTTTGCGAAGACACATCCAGCTTGACCTGCGGCGCTTTCCTTGCTCGGCCTTCATGCCCACAGGACACGTGCAAGCGATGAGAAACAAGAATTTCCATATCGGCGGCTTCTCGTTGGTCGAGACGCTGGTCGTCATCTCAGTCATTTCCGTGATCTCTGGCATCATGCTCCCCGTTTTGGTGAACAGCAAGAAGTCCGCTCATCGCACTGACGACATCAGCAAGCTGCGCCAGCTTGGCCAGGCGGGTGCCATGTACGAAACGCAGTACGGCGAATTCCCGCTTAGCACGCTGCAACTCGTGGCCGCGAATATGGTTCCGGTCGAGCTTTGCACTTCCACGATGGACACGACCGCAAAGGGCATTGGAAACGAACTCGCGACGTTCACGAATCCTAAGCTGCCGGCCTCATATCGCATTCCCGAAGCTCCGTATAAGAACAGCTTTGTCGGACTGGGCGAATTTGGTTTGCACGCGAAGACGATGGACGATTACGTCATGACGGGGCCCAACGCAGGATGGCTAGTCGATGCTTCGGAAAGTCAGCGAACGGAGTGGCCCACGCCTACGCAGTGGAAGGGCACTTATCGACGTCTCACCATCGAGGGTGCGGTCATCGTGCGCAAGCATCAAGACATGGATTGTTTTGACGGCGAGACGCCGAAGCCTTGCCGTGTATCGGTCCAACTCTTCGTGGATCCTAATCCTTATCTTTCGGAGCGAATCAAATCAGACGGGCAGCTACCTACGCGTCCATAGCTCTGATTCTGCGGGTGTTTGAGTATTCCTTCATCGGCTACTTGAATGGATTTAGCTGGACGGGCCGGAGCGGAGACAATCTCTGGCCCCTGCTTTTCAGCGCGGCATTTGTCATCGCGATCACCTACGCGGCTGCTTTCGTGGTTTGGCGCACGAAGCACCCGTGGTTGGTCGCGGCCGTTTTGGCGGGCGTCACCCACACCGCCATCTCGATTCCTTATTATTTGAAATACGGGTCGACGGTGATTGCAGCCACTATCCCGGTGGTGGAATGGTTTGTGGTGGGCAGCATTGCGGGCCTGGTGACTCAGCTTGTGCCCATCGACGATCCCACAAAGCCTGCTGACGGAAGCAAGTATTACTGAGACATTGGCGTCCGAGAGAGAGGTTTGGCCTTCTGCTACCTAGCGGAAGGCCCTTTTGTTCCAGCAATTTTCACAGGGTCGAGTGCTACAGTGTGGCTGAGCACCCGATTTGTGGAAATGAGTACAGGGGAAGCTAATCTCAATGGGACTGTTTACAAAAAAATCTTATGTTGGCGTCGACCTCGGCACCCACGCCTTAAAAGCGGTGCAGGTTGAAAAGTCCGGCAACATGTGGCGCATCTCGCACGCGGCCTTCGCGCCGACGCCGCCCGACTGTATTAGGGACGGCGTGGTATCGGATCAAGATTCACTTTCTTCGGCATTAAGACAAATGTTGAAAAACGGTGGCATCTCGGCTACGAACGCACACATCGCCGCCGCCGGTGCCTCGGTTTTCGTTCGGGTAGTGCCGTTTCCGAAGATGCCTGAAGCGGTGCTTCGCAAGTCGATTAAATACGAAGCCAGCCGATACGTACCGGGCTCCGTAGAAGATAGCTATATCGAATTCGAAATCGTCGGTCCGATCAATGAGACACAAATGAACGTGCTGATCGTGGCCGCACCTAGGGACATCGTCGAGAGCCGAATTCGTGCTTGCGAAGCGGCCGGACTCGAAGTTGAGTCGGTCGATATCGAGGTCTTTGCCTCGTACCGCTCACTGATTGAAACGTCTCCCAACTACGACGTGAGTGGATCGACGATCGCGCTCGTGGATATCGGGGCATCCAGCACGAGCGTGAGCGTGATCAATAAAGGCGTGTTCGCCATGAACCGCGCGATCCCAAGCGGCGGACGATCTCTAACGGAAGAACTCAAGAAGCGATTTAACTTGCAAGACGAAGATGCCGAAGAAGGCAAGGCGCAGCTAGATGTGCGCGGATTCTTGCCGAACATGGGCATCGAAGAAACCCCTCCTCTGAGGGTCATTCAGCCGCAACTGGAGGACATGGTGCGTGAAATTCGGCGATCCATGAACTACTTCCAATCGCAGCAGGCGGAAAGCGGCGAAGGCAGCACCGTGGACAAAATCGTGCTGACAGGAGGCGGATCCAAACTCACGGGCCTTTCGGAATACCTCACGCAGCGGCTTAGCATGCCGGTGGAATCACCGGGCGTATTCTCCAATTCACGCATTCTCCCCCCGGAGGCGGATTTCGGCGCTGGTGAGGACCTCGCCGTCGCTTCCGGCTTGGCTCTAAGATCCTACGGGAAGGGCGCATAAGACCATGCCGTATATCAATTTAATTCAGGAACAGCGAGCTTCTTCGAAAAGGAACGAAGGGCGGGCACGTACGGGATTCTTCACCTTCATCGGCGTCAGCTTCCTCTCGGTGATCACTTACGGAACGCTCCATCTTCGTAACGCCGATCTCAAGGATCAGGAAGCGCGTCTCGTTCTGGAGCTGCAACGGCTCGAGCCGATGAAGAAGCAGATCGAGCTCAATAAAGAACTCGAATCGTCCTTGCAGCCGCGCCTCGCCAGCCTCCAGGATGCCCAGCAGCTTACAGACCGCTGGATTCACATCCTCAACCACTTTACGACGCAGACGCCAAAGAACACTTGGCTGACCAACGTGCGAAGCGCGGTCAGCGATCCGCAGAAAGGAGTGATGGTGAGCCTAACCGGCTTATCTACCTCCCAAGACCCGGTCGGCGAATTCATGCAGCGAGTGCAGAACGAGCCGAACCTGGAAGGTGTGAAGTTGAGGTACACGAACGAGAAACCGACGCTTGCCGGGCCAGCGATTGAATTCGAGCTTGAGGCCGAAGTCGTCGGCACCGCCCCCAAGAAGACAAAGGAAGAGGAGGTCGTCAAGTGAGCAAACAACCCGATTTCAGAATCTTCATTGGTCTCGCTGCCGCGTCGATCGCCCTCGGCGGCCTCTTGGTTTACACCCAATGGAACGCGGTCTCAGAGCAGCAGGCTCAGGTGGACTCAGTCCAGAAGCAAGTCGATGACGCCGTTGGCGTACGCAAAGAGCTTGCATCCTCCGAGGAGCGGCTTTCAGAGTTGAAGGTCAAGCTGGCGCATCTTGAAAAAGGCGTGCCCGACTATCGCTATATTCCGACGCTCTTGGCCGAGCTAGAGAAATTTGGAAATGCAAACGGCATCCACGTGACGGCGATTCGCCCGATGGTGGCAAAGCCCAGCTCGAAGCCTGCGGAGAAGACGGGCCTCAAGGCTTACGAGGAGCTGAGCCTCGAAGTGAAGGGGCGTGGAACCTACGGAGACGGACTTCGGTTCCTGCGTGCTCTCCACCGCTTCCCGAAGGTGGTCGCGGCCCGAACGGTTTCGTTGCAGCCGAGAGTGCTCTCGTCTGACCCCGTTGCAGGTTCCCCTAATCTCGAAATGACGGTGGAACTGCAGCTATTCGTTTTCCCAGAAGTGAGAGAACCCGCCAAGACGGCGGGCGAAGAGAAGTCGGCTAATTCGGTCGCAGTGACGGAGGTGGGTCGAAATGGATGAGAAGAAGAAAATAGTGGTCATGGCCGTGCTCGCGGTGATGACTCTCGGTATCGGCGCATTTCAATTCATGCCCAAGGGTGAAGCACCGGTCGTCACCGTTAAGCAGGAAGTGCCCGCGTTCATGAAGGAACAGGCGGCCGCTGAACTGGCGGCAAAGGAAGGACCTCGAAATCCGTTGATGGCGGCCAACCTCGCTGCTCGCGACCCGTTCCAGGTTCCCGCCTCGATGCAGGTGCGGGCGAACATCGATAGTCCGGTACCGCCTCCGTTAAGAGAGCCGACGCGTCGTCAGGCACCTTTCAACCTCGTCAACGTTCGCCCAGCGCCTTCCATTGGACTGAGCGAACTCCCCCAGGGAATCGAAGGCGGGATTGAGAAGGCGGCAGAGCCAGAAGCGCCCTTCGGGTACACGGTCGGTGGAGTGGTCGTGGGTGCACGGCCAGCAGTAGTTTTTAGGGACGTCGCGGGAAACCAGCGGCTCGTCATGCAAGGTGGAGAAGTGGACGGAGATTCCACATTGAAGTTGGTGCGAATGGATCATGTGGTGGTGATCTATAAGGGCAAGAGCCTGCGCCTGAAGGTTGGAGGAGAAACGGTTGCTAAGTAATGGATTGCTATTAATTCACGCTCTCAGTGTTGTCTACAGTGGGCCAGTTCCAGGACATATCTCGTCCGTGGTGGCCAACAAAGTCGGCACGGGAGTTGAGCTTGTCGTGAGGGGTGAGGGCTTGTCCAAGCCGCGTGTGTTTCCGTTTTTGAACGGAAAGATGCGAATTGTGGAATTTGACGCAGGCATGGCTGGCCGCGGAGGCAAGACCGATGTCAATAAGGGCTCTGTCAAGTCGTACAGCACCTTCTGGTATAAGTCCACGCCGCCCAAAATTCGGATCAACGTGCGCCTGGACAAATCAGTCGAGCCCACGCTGATCGAGACGGAATCCGGCTGGAAGCTCGGCTTTGGAACGGGCCAGCCGCTGGTCGCCAACGTCGAGCCGAATGCGGAGTCGCTCCCCGTTCTCTCGCCACCTAAGAAGGTTGCTAAGAACGACTTCCCGCTAACGCTTCCTCCGCTCGAAATCGAGAAGAAGGCGCAAACAGTCGTACCCGAAGAGAAACCGGTAAAAGCGGCGATCGATAAGATCGCGTTTCCTTCCACCGTGCCTCCTTTGGAAACGATCAAGAAGCCAGAGAAAAAGACGCTTGCCTCCTATGCGCCTCAGGCCGTCGACAACGTTTCCATCGACTTCGTAAACACCGACATCGTGCAGGTGCTCAAGGCAGTCGCCATTCAGGCGAACGTCAATATCGTGACCTCGCCCGACGTGAAGGGTGTCGTCACCGTGAGCCTCCGCAATGTGACGGTGGACGATGCATTGAAGATTGTTACAAGTCTAGGTGCCCTAGGCTACGCAAAAGTCGGCGCGACCTTCATCGTCGCCCCTTCGGACAAGATCGATGCCATACGGCGTTCAATCACGGGCGAAGCGCCTCCTATAGAAGCAGGGACTGCTAAAGAACTCGATGTGATGCTCCGTTACAACGTCAGAGGCGGACTAGCGGCAGACCTGGTCAAGGCCATTGACGAGGATGATAAGGGCAAAGCTGGCGGCTTGATGTTGATTGCAACGCCCCCGGAGAGTCTCAGTTCTCAGACGATCGTGATTCGTGGGCCGAAAGCCGAAGCCGAGTCGATGGTAAGGGTTCTAGAGCAACTCGACAACCCCGATCAGGCAACCAACTCTGCCACCGAGATCTACGAAATCAAGTTTTTGGACCCCCGCGCATTGCGTGAAGAGTTGATCGCGGCATACCCTGGCCTTCGAGCAAGCATTGTTCCAGGGCCAGCCGGAAATCCTCGACTGTATACAGCGGAGCAACAGAAGAATCAGGTGAATGATCGCCTGGATCCGCGAACTGCCACGGGCACGGGAACCGGCACGACCTCGGGAGCCACGGGTGGCGATGCGCGCTCGGGTGCCGATCTCCGAACCGGTACGGGCCAACTTGGAGAGCGAGAAGAGCGAGGACTGGTTCAGCCATTCTCGGACTTTGAGAGTGTTTCAGTCCCTATGAAACTCGTGCTTCGAGGAACGCCTGAGCAAATTCGCCAGGCCAGAGCCTTTGCGGACAGCTTGGACGTTCAGCCGAAGCAGATCGCTCTTGAACTCCGAGTCATGGAAATGACAAAGAACGATGCGGAGCGCGTCGGTCTGGATTGGAGCATCTTAACGACCGGCGGAGTTTTGCGGGCCCTGCGAATCAATCAAGGTATCGGCGGCACCCCAGATACCCCTGGCACGATCTCGGCAGCTTCGCGGAATGAATCAGTCATCGCGACCCTGGATGCGATGGCCAATCGCCAAAACCTGATAGCTCGACCGAACCTTCTAGCGATGGACGGACGTGAGACTGAAGTGTTCGTGGGCGATGTCATTCGCTACATCGAAGCCATTCAGTCCACTCAGAACGGCATTACCGTGCAGACCAACGAGGTCCGCGTGGGAGTGCGGCTTGCGGTGCTGGCTCGATCCGGCGGCGGAGACAATATCACGATGGACCTTCGGCCCGTGCTGAGCTTCCTTCGAGGATTCACGCCGACCCCCGGCGGTGGCTCGCTCCCTCAAACGAGTGAGCGCATCTCACAGAGCACGGCGGTGCTTCGCAGCGGCGAAACCATCGCTCTCGGAGGGCTGATTCAAGAAGTGGACAGGAACAACGCTTCCGGAATTCCCATCCTGAAGGATCTCCCGATCATCGGAGCGCTCTTCCGCCGCACCGAGAAGAGCAAGGACCGATCAGAAGTCGTGTTCTTCCTAACGGCCCGCGTGGTCGACGACAAGACCCGCCAAGACGCTGCAGCCCCCAAAAAGTAGCACCTAAAAAGGCATCCGAGTCCGGGAACCCCTCTGCGACTCGGATGCTTCGTGCTTTGTCTTGGGGCGAGGAAATGAGATCCGGGAACCCTCCCCTGACTCGGATGCTCGTGCCGTGTCTGGGGAAGGGGCAGGGTGGGGATTCACGAAAGAGCCTCTAGCTGACTGTAACTGTCACAACGCTATGCGGCGGCACCGCAAATCGCAACATGCCCCCGTCGCTGCGACACTCGTGTGGTGCGGGAGCGACCGAGCTCGGAGCATCAAAGGTGTTGTGTGCGGTCATCGCCGCCCCTGTGAGCAGGCGCGCGGTTGCGGAAGCGTGTGGGCACGTGATCTCCAATTCGTAACCGTCAAGCGGATCGAGATTCGCAAACGAAAGGAGCACCTGCCCGTCTTCGCTAAGCGTTGCGGAGCTACTGAGAGCCGGTAGCGAAATGCCTTCCACCTCACAGTTGGGGCAGTCGCCGTCCAGCTTGAGCAACGTACCGCTCTGGTGCCCCCTAAACATCTCGAAGACCCAATACGTGGGGGTGAGCAGCATCTGTTCGCCTCTGGTAAGCACCATCGCCTGGAGAACGTTGACCAGTTGCGCAATGTTCGCCATCGTGATTCGCGCTGCGTGATCTTGAAATATGTGCAGGGTCAGGGCCGCTACAATCGCGTCTCGCATGCTGTTCTGTTGGTATAGGAAGCCGGGCGTGGAGTCGGGTTCCCTGTCGAACCACGTCCCCCATTCGTCGACGATCATGCCAACCCGTCGCTCGGGATCGAACTTGTCCATCGCGGCACCGTGCTGCCGGATGAGCCTATCGATCTCTCGGGCAGATTGCACGATGATCGCCCACTCCCTAAGATCAAACTCACTAGCCGATCCCTTTGGGGGCCAGCCGTCGCTGAGCGTGTAGTAATGGAAGGCGAGACCATTCATGTGCTTGCCGGCCCGCTCCATGCGCACCTCGGTCCATTGCACATCGCCCGCGTTCGCGCCGCACGCGATTCTGTAGATTTGGTTGCCCGAGTAGTTCTTGACGAAGGTGTTGTTACGGCGATATTCGTCGGCGTAATACTCGGGGCGCATGTTTCCGCCGCATCCCCAACTCTCGTTGCCAACGCCGAAGTAGGGCAGCTTCCAGGGCGTTTCCCGGCCGTTCTTTCGCCTGAGGTTCGCCATCGGTGAATCGGCGTCCGAGGTCATGTACTCGACCCATTCCATCATCTCCTGGGGTGTGCCGCTGCCCACGTTGCCGCAAACGTAGGGCTCCGCACCGAGCATTTCGCAGAGGTCGAAAAATTCGTGGGTCCCGAAGTGGTTGTTCTCGACCACTCCGCCCCAGTGGGTATTGATGAGCGAAGGTCGATCTTCGCGGGGGCCGATGCCGTCCTTCCAGTGATACTCGTCTGCGAAGCAGCCTCCCGGCCAGCGAAGCACGGGCATGTTGAGCTTGCGAAGAGCGTCGATGACATCGTTGCGAATTCCTCGAGTATTGGGAATTCCTGAGTCATCGCCTACCCAAAGCCCTCATAAATGCCCCGCCCCAAGTGCTCGGCAAAGTGGCCATAGATATTCGGATTGACGACGGTGCCACGGTCTTCAAGGTTTAGAGCATATTGGATGGTGCGCATGGCTAGGCGCGGGAGATTACCCACCACATGGAGTGCAGCGATCCAGCGCCGCGTTGCCCACTGCCCCACTTTCTCGCCGCAACAAAGCAGTGATGGAGTACGGCGACCCAGCGCCGCTTTTTCCCGGTGCAACAAAAGCAGTGCACCGGCCAGAAAAAAGCCGGCTCCCCGTGAAGGGAGCCGGCTTCGATTTGGCTACTTAGCGTCGCCCGCGTAGGCTGCGCGTGACCGTGTTCGACTCGAGCGTGACCGCTCCAATCTTGGTTAGGAACGTGCCATCGCTGACGGCTCCGTTGTTCACGGTGATAGAGACCTCTGCGAGGACGATGCCTTTGAAGATCGAATTCACACCGAGAGTGGCGGAGGTGCCGACGGACCAGTACACGTTGCTCGCCTTAGCCCCGTTGGCCAAGACGACTTGAGTGGCGGTGGACGTCGTCAGCGTGCTTCCCATCTGGAAGATGAAGACGGCATCGGAGTCGCCCTGAGCGTCGAGAGTGACATTGCCTGTTGAGAGCATGACCGAAGTCGAGTTCTTATACAGACCAGGAGTGAAGGTGAGGCCGCTAAGGTCTCCAGGAAGCGTCTGGCCGCCCAGAAGTCCCGCTGCCTCGAGCTGACCCTGTAGGAGGTCGGCCTTGGCCTGCGCGGCTTGTGCGTTGCCTGCATGGATCGAACCGTTGACTCGTCCTGGCGGGAAGCCAGTGATCGCTGAGCCTGGGCTGACGCCTAGGTCGCCGTTGAGCACGGTCGGTCCTGCATTGGTGACCGTCGAACCGGCAAGAACGGCATAGCTGGATGCTGCGCCGAGGTTGATGTTCGTCTGAGCGCGCTGCACGCCCGTCGTGAAGTTCCACGTAAAGCGGTTAGCGAGACGGTTGCCCGCAGAGTCCATTACACCGGTCTCGATGTGAGCCGTGTAGGTGGTGTTTGGCGCGAGGTCTGCGACTGGGTTGAAAGTGGCGATGCGGCTGTTGGTCTCGTAGGACACGACGCCCGCAACTCCATCGACTTTGAAGGTCGAAGTGTTAAAGGAATTAGCCTGCATCGGCTCGCTGAACGAAGCATTGATGCTCCGGTTCAAGAACACGTTGGTGGCTCCGTCTGCAGGGGTGGTCGATCTGACCGTTGGCGCAGAAGTGTCGCCGCCTGCGGCAGTGGTGAAGTTCCAGGAGTACCGTTGATCGAGCTGATTGCCCGATGTGTCGGTCACGTCTCGTCGCACCGTGACCGTGTAGACGGAATTCGACTGCAAGCTGGCTGAAGGGTTGAGAACCGCTACCCGATCCGAGTAGGCGATGGTAGAAGCAACGACGTCGCCATTCGCTCGAGTGAGAATGAACGTGTTCGCTCGAAGGGAGTTGACGTCCATGTCTTCACTGAACGTGACCGAGACGCTCTTGTTGACAGCGACATTGGTGTCATTGATGGAAGGATCCATCAGCACGATCCGAGGGGCTGTCGTATCCACGTTAGCGCCTGTGACGAACGTCCAAGTCTTGTTTTCCGCCATGTTGTTGTCGGAGAGATCTTGCACGCCGGTGGTGACGGTTACCGTGTAGGTCCGGTTAGGGAGATAGTTCGCGGTGGACCGGAAGCTGGCCACATTGTCGACCAAGTCCACGGTGCCATCGACCTTTCCGCCAGGTCCGTCCACTCTAAACGTTTCGGAGTTGACCGAATCGCCGAGCATTGCTTCGCTGAAGGAGGCGACGACCCTCTTGTTGAGAGGAACGCCGGTTGCTCCATTGGGCGGGTTGGTGAAAGAAACGGTAGGGGGCGTAGTGTCGGGTAATGCTCCCGTCGTAAACGTCCACGTGTAATTGTTGGTCAGGGGTGTACCGGACACGTCGGTCGCGCCGTTTGTAATCCGTGCATTGACCTCCGTGTTGGGTGGCATTGTCTGATCAAAGCGCAGGGTAGCGGTGTTGTTCAGGTAGGTGACCGTTCCCACGAGAGGACCGTTGACCGTCGAAGCTCTGAAGGTAGCGGAGTTCAGGCTCGTAGGGTTCATGGGCTCACTGAACGTGGCCGTAATCCTTCTGGAAGGTGCTGCCGTGGTTGCCCGGTTGGCAGGAGAAGTAGAAACGACCGTCGGCGCAGCGCCGGTACCGTTCGTCGTGCCATCGGTGCTACCGTTGGTGGTGCCGTCGGTGCTACCGTTGGTGCTCCCGTTGGTGCTCCCGTTAGTGCTGCCATTAGTGCTGCCGTTGGTCCCGGGGAGAAGCGTGGCGTTGTCGCCACCGCATCCGGTGGAAATAAGCGCGATTGCGGCCATTAGTGTTAGGCCGCAGCTTAGAATTCTTTTATTCAATGGTTAACTCCAAAGCGACGCTACCGGTTCGAATTCCGGCACTGTCAGTACAGTGGCGCTCCTATTACAAACTCTACCACGTTTCTTATTAATTGTTGCGGCAAAAAACGCACAATTAGCATATATACCAGGTCAAAATGTTAAACTATGTCTGGCGCACAAATTTGCGTGAACTCTTGTCGATATTAACAGTTTCAAATTATGATGAAGAGTGTGGGGCCATAATCACGATGCTTAGCGTGGAGCGTCTATGAAACCTCTCGACGACCTCACAACACGGTGCATTCGGTGCGGCTTTTGTCTGGAATCTTGTCCAACATTTGTCGTAACGGGGAGTGAGCTGGAATCGCCCCGGGGGCGCATTTACTTAGTGCGGAGCGCATCCGAGGGAAAGCTCGATTGGGTGGAGGACGTAAAGCCACACATCGAGCGGTGCCTGGGATGCCGAGCGTGTGAGACCGCGTGTCCAAGCGGCGTGCAGTACGGCGAGATTCTCGAGATCGCCCGCAACACGATCGAGGAGCAGCGCTCGGTCTTCTCAAAGTCTCTCTTGCTTGCAACCACCACCAAGCCGACGCTGCTCAAATCCCAGTTGGCTCTGAGCAAGCTCATGCCGGGAAAGCGAATTCCGGCGTTCTTTTCGCGGTGGGTAAGTGGTGAAGCGCCTGAGGCCGATCTGCCGCAGCCTCAGGCTCTGGCCAAACTCCCGCCCCTGGATGCCGGAGCGTTGCCTGAAATCAAGGGAGAGGTCTACCTGCTCGAAGGCTGCGCGATGCGCGTCCTCTTCCCGAGGGTCCACCAAGCCACCCGCCGACTCTTGCGTCGCGCGGGATATACGGTGAGGGAGACGAGTCAGGGTTGCTGCGGAGCCATGCACGCCCACAACGGCCATCTCCAAGAAGCAAGGAAACTAGCTGAAAAACTGATCGCCTCCATGCCGGACGATCTCCCAGTAATCGTCAACTCCGCCGGCTGCGGAAGCACGATGAAGGAATACGAATCCCTCCTACAGGGGGATCCACAACGCTTTTCGGGCCGGGTCAAGGACGCAAGCCAGTTTCTGCTGGCCAACGGTCTCCTCGATGAGCTTGAAAAGGCGCCAGGCCTGAGCGTCCGGGCTACTTACCATGATGCCTGCCACCTCGCTCACGGCCAGGGGATTACCCTGGAGCCTCGGCAGCTCATTGCGGCGATCCCAAATCTTACGCTGTTGCCCCTTCCAGAAGCGGATATGTGTTGCGGAAGTGCAGGAATCTATAACATAACCGAGCCAGCCATGGCCCGCACACTCCTGGAGCGCAAGTACGCAAACATCGCCTCCACGGGTGCCACCGTTGTGGCAAGCGGCAACCCCGGTTGCCACGCCTGGATCGCGCAAGCCGCCCGCGAGCATGGGCAAACGATCACCGTTCTTCACACGATGGAACTGCTGGAGGCAGCCTTCGCGGGCATCGAACAATTCGCGTAGGATCTGGAGCCCGGAGCAGGGCGCGTCTATACTAAGCCGATGCTGAGGATGCGCGTTTTTACCGGCAGCAGCCTCTTCCAAGAACTTCAAGGAGACTGGCAGGAGCTTGCCCGAACGTCTTCCAGCGCGACTCCGTTCCAAACCCATGAATGGCACTCGACTTGGTGTAAGCACTACCTGAGAGCCAAACGTCCGCTGGTTATCGCCTACTACCAAGGTGACGATCTCGTAGGGCTGATGCCGATGGTCGAGGGCATAGCGCCCTGGAGAACGTTGCGGCCCATGGGAGTCGGCCCCTCGGACTACCTCCATCCGCTGACCAGAGATGGCTTCGAGTCCTCGGTCGCCGAAAAGCTCGCCGCTGACTTTGCGGAAATGCGCAAGATCGATCTCATCGATCTCCACCAGGTCCGAGAAACCCGAGCTTTGGCGGAGGCCATGAAAGGAACGGTCATCGAGCAGGCCACCTGTCTGCTTTTAGACCTGCCAACCACCTACGAGGCATATCTTCAGACACTCGGAAAGAGCCTTCGCTACGACGTCCGCAAACTGGACAAGACCCTGTTTGTGAGTGGCAAAGCCGCCATTGAACCCGTGGGTCAAGGCCAGACGGACCAGGGCCTTGAAATCCTTTTCGAGCAGCATCAGAAGCGCTGGCGTGCGCGACAGGGGGTTCTCGGAGTGGGCGCGTTCGTCGGGCCCTCGGCGGCTTTCCACCGTGAATGGGCTCCCATCGCAGCAAAGAACGGCTGGCTCTGGCTGAGCATTCTCAAATATGAAGGCAATCCCATCGGAGCCATCTACGCAATGGCTGTGGGCGCGACGGTCTACTACTATCAGGCAGGGTTCGATCCCGCCATGGGCTCCGTTTCCCCAGGTACCCTGCTGGTAGCCGCAACCATCCGGCGATCGATCGAAGAGGGCAAGGCGCATTTCGATTTTATGCGAGGAGACGAGCCGTACAAGCGGCGCTGGAAACCGCAACATATACTCAGAAACTTGCGGTTCCTGGCTCCTTCAGATGGATTACGGGGTCGCCTTGGCTCACAATGGAACTTGTCGGGCAGCCGAGTTGAAAGCCGCGTGAGAGCCAGGCTGGAGGGCAAGGGCCTGCTTTAGGAATGAAAGGAAAGCGACTTGTTTGAGGGCCGAACGCCGGTCGCCGTGATCATTCCGGCGAAGGATGAAGGGGAGCGCATTCGTCATGTGCTTGAGGCTGCGTGCGCGTCGATGCTCGCCACCGAAATTATCGTCGTGGACGATGGAAGCTCAGACAACACTGCCGAAATCGCCCGTGGATTTCCAAACGTGAAGGTCCTCAAGCTGCCCAAAAACGTAGGCAAGGGAGGTGCTATGGCGGCCGGAGTCAAGGCGACCAAAGCGCCGATCGTCGCCTTCGTCGATGCGGATCTCAACGGCCTTCTCGGAGCGCATATCGACCGCATCCTCCTTCCGATTCTCGCCGGCGACTGTGAGATGTGTGTGGGAATCTTTCGAGGTGGGAAGAAATGGAGTGACAGCGCCCAAAAGATCGCGCCGTTCCTAAGCGGGCAGCGAGCCCTGAAACGAGAGTTGTTTGAATCTGTCGTTGGCATCTCGACGATGAGAATGGGCGTGGAAGTGGCGCTCACCGAGGCCGCGAAACGGCGCAAGGCAAGAGTGATCCGGGTGGCGCTCGTAGGCGTTAGCAACTGTCACAAGGAACAGAAGCTTGGCACGTGGCGCGGCACCAAAGAGAGAACCAAAATGTACATGGAGATCGCTCAAACCTATGTCAAGGTAAAGCGCCTCAACAAGCCCAAACGTTCTCGGCCACGCCGCAAACCCTGGGTTTAGGACTACCTTGCGAAGCCGCGAGAGTGTGGCGGGTGGTCGAAGGAAAAGGATACAATGGGAGCTTCGGGGTGCCGTGCCCAAGTGGCCCAAGGGGACGGTCTGCAAAACCGTTATTCGGCGGTTCGAATCCGCCCGGCACCTCCAACCGTCCTTTCCCATAGAAATGGCCTCTCGGCAAACGCTTGAGCGCGCCCCACACATTTCGGCCTTGGGCGTGATCGCGCCTCCGCCGATCCATGTTGAGACGCCCACGTTTAGTGGCTCCCTAGGCACGCTCTTCGCTTGCGTTCGAGAGCGTAAGCTCGACCTCCTCGAGATCCCCCTTTTCCCCATCTGCGAGGCTTACTTCACCTACCTCATCACCGGCAACAAGCACGAGCTCGACGAAGCCGCCGCCGCGCTCGCCGCGCTCGCTTATTTGCTGGAGCGAAAGGCATGGCTCCTTCTGCCGGTGCCCGAGCCGGAACCCGAGTTCGATGAGCCCATGGAACTGCCGGACCCGACCGCCCATGAGTACCGCATCGCCATCGAGACCCTTCAAATCTGGCACGAAGAGCGATCACACGTCTTTTTCCGGTCCCCCGAAGCCGGTCCCGATCCGTATGAGCTGCCGTATACATTGGGCAACGTCAGCATCTCTGATTTGGCGAGGGCGTTCGAGAGGCTCATTCGCAAGGCGCATCCCGAGCCTCCCGAATTCATGGCGAAGCCGCGAAAATCGCTAGAAGAGCAGATGCGAATGGTGCTTCAAGTCCTCACCCAAGACTGGCAGCCCCTTGAAGACGTCATCGAGCCGATCTTCTCGCGCTCGGACTTGGTGTACTGGTTCCTAGCACTCCTGGAACTGATGCGCCTGGGCCAGGTGCTCGCAAGGGTGACCGACGGACACGTGCAGTTCGTCCTCTCGCAACCCTCGTTGCCGCTGGAGGCCGAAGAATGAGCGTCGGGGATACGCCTGTCGATGCGGTCTATGCCCTGCTGTTCGTCGCCGACTCGCCTGCCGCACCGAGAGCCATGGCAGAAGCCTTGGGCTTCGCGGAAGGCGCGGTCGAGCAAGCCTTGGAACTGCTGCAGGAGCGCCTCGAACTTCAGGGACCCATACGGCTAGTCCAGTTGGCGGGGGGCTATCAGCTCGCCACCAAAGCGGAGTACGGCGAAGTCATTTCCGCTTTCCTTAAGCCACAGCGCCAAAGACTCAGTCGAAGCCTGATGGAAGTGCTCGCGATCATCGCCTATCGGCAGCCGATGACGATGGCCGAAGTGGATGAGGTACGAGGCGTCCAAAGCGACTACTCGGTGAGAGCCCTTCTTGAAAGAAGGCTGGTCCAGGAGGTGGGCCGAAAGAAAACGCCGGGCCGACCCATGCTTTACGGCACTACTCAACAGTTTCTGCATCAGTTTAACATCAACGATCTTTCGGATCTTCCGCAATTGGACCTTGATAAGTTGTCGCCAAGGGCGACGAAGCTTCCTCAGCCAGCGTCGGAACGTAGTGTCCTCGCTCTCCAAGGCACTTCCGAGGAATCTGACAACGTGGAATAATCAATGATGCGCGCGCCCAGAACCCTGATCCCATTTCTGCTCCTTGCTCCCGCGGTCGCGCACGCTCAGATCACCGCAAAGAGCGGCATCGTGATCGATGCGGGAAGTGGCAAGGTGCTGTGGGAGAAAGACCCCGATACGCAGCGTTATCCGGCGAGCACCACCAAGATCATGACGGGGCTCCTGCTGCTCGAGCATTGCGTGCCGACGGACATCATCATCGCGCCCAAAGATGTCACCAAGGTTAAAGAATCCAGCATGAACCTGAAGCCATTCGAGCAGGTGAATGCGAAAGACATGCTGTACGCGCTGATGCTTCGTAGCGCCAATGATGGGTGTTATGCGGTGGCGACACACATTGCGGGATCGGTTGCCGGGTTTTCGAAGCTGATGAACGATCGCGCCAAACAGATCGGCTGCAAGAACACCCACTTCAACAACCCGAACGGATTGAACGACCCGCTTCACAAAACCACGGCCCGAGATTTGGCGCTAATTGGACGAGAGGCGATGAAATACGATGCGTTTCAAGAGGTGGTCCGAACCCAGTCGCGAACGATCAGTCGCAGCATCAACGGGAAGGATACGAAGATGGTCAACCGCAACAAATGGTTGGCAAAGGACGCGACGGCCGATGGAATAAAGACCGGCTATACGCGCCCGGCCGGCCTTTGCTATGTGGGCAGCGCCACCCGAAACGGCTTTCGCGTCATCACCTCGATTCTCAAGAGCGACAACTGGCAGGTCGATCACCGGCAGATGCTGGATTGGGCTTATGCCAAGTTCGAAAAGAAAGTCGATGTCAAGGCAGGCGATATCGTGGGCAAGATTGCGATCGACGGGGGCACTGCTGCTGAAGTCGAGGTTTCGGCTCAGAGGGCCATCTATGCCGTGGGGAGAAGGGGGCAGGACGACGTCGTCCAGTCCTTCTCTATTGCCGAGGTTCCGGCCCCCATCACGCAGGGCGATGTCCTGGGAGAATTGGTGCTTCGCGATCGGGACGGCTTCGAGCAGCGAGTGCCCGTCATTGCCCAGCAGAGCGTCGCGATGAGCCCGATTGCCGCCGTCGCAAACACGGCAAATACTAACGGAGTAGCGGTCGCCCTAGGTAGCCTGATGTTCCTTGGCGCTTATGTGGCACGTGGCCGCACCCGCCGTTCAGTCTATGGCACGAAAACAAACGCCTAAGCTTCCGCTCCAGAAGAGAGCCAAAGACTTTAATGCCGACCGCATTAAAGCGCGCCGAGAGAACCGCGCCAAAGAGATCGCGCACTCGAAAGACATGGCCGAGCGCATGGGGGTGACTCCGGTCAAGCGCGAAGGCACCGAAGAGGGCGACCGACTGCACGTCCGGATTGCTCGCGCAGGCATCTGTTCCCGAAGAGCTGCCGAAAAGTTGATCCTCGAAGGGCGCGTCATGGTCAATGGCAACATTGTCATGGACATGGGAGTGAAAGTCGGGCCAGACGATGAAGTGAAAGTGGACGGTCAATCCATCGGAACGGCCAAGACTTACACGGTCATGCTCTACAAACCAACGGGGGTGGTGACCACGATGTCCGACCCGCAGGGTAGGCCCACGATCGTTCGCTACCTCCCCGATTACGGCGTGATGCTAAAGCCTGTGGGGCGCTTGGACATGGACACCGAGGGGCTTCTCCTGTGTACGAATGACGGTGAGCTTGCCCACCGGCTGGCGCATCCGCGGTATGGCATCGAGAAGGAGTATCAGGTCCTCGTAAAGGGGATCGTCGAAGAGAAGGCGCTGAAGGATCTCAAAAGGGGTGTCTTCATCGAAGGAAGACGCACGGCTCCGGCCCAGGTTGAAGTGGTCCATGCCGAGCCAAAGGCGGATACCACGGCTCTGAGAATCACGATTCACGAAGGCAAAAAGCGCCAAGTGCGGATTATGTGTGACACAGTTGGCCACCCCGTGATTTCGCTCAAACGATTCCGCCTCGGTCCGCTGTACATCAAAGGCATGCGGTCCGGCGAGGCGAAGTTACTGGGCCAAAAAGAGGTCAATCAACTGAGGGCCCTCGTCAAATTGGACCCTGCGTAGTCTCTTGCACGGGCTCGTATTTGAACTGCTCCAAGAAGCGGAGATCGTTCTCTAAGAACAAGCGCAAGTCTTCCACTCCGTACGCCATCATCGGGATCCGCTCGACACCCAGCCCGAACGCAAAGCCGCTGTAACGCTCGGTGTCGATGCCATAGTTCTCAAGAATGTTTGGATGGATCAGGCCTGCTCCGCCCAGCTCCACCCACTTGCCGCCAAAGAGCTTTGGCGTGGAAATGGCGTAGTCGACGCCTGGCTCCACGAAGGGGAAAAAGTCTGGGCGGAAGCGCACCTTGACCTCTTCTCCGAACATCGCGCGGGCGAAAACGCCAAGGGTCCCCTTGAGGTGAGCCATGCTGACTCCCTCGTCGATCATGAAGCAGTCCACCTGGTGGAAGGTGTGGCTATGGGTGCGGTCGACCGATTCGTTGCGATAGGTCCTTCCGACAGTGAAGGCTCTGAGAGGCGGCTTGGTGGTCTCGAAAACACGACCCTGGATGGCCGTTCCTTGCGTACGAAGGAGAAAGTTGTCGTCGATATAGAACGTGTCCTGATCGTCCATCGCGGGATGATCGGGCGGGTAGTTGAGGGCTTCGAAGTTGTAGCGAAACTCCTCTAGCTCAGGGGACTCGAGGTAGCGAAACCCTAGTCCGCCCAGAACGCGCTTAATCTTGTTGGTCGTCTGCTGCAGGATGTGCTCGTATCCGACGCGCGGACGGACGCCGGGCATGGTTACGTCGATCCGCTCCGCCTCGAACTGAACCTGTCGCTCGCTGCGCTTCAGTTCGACGGCTCTGCCCTCCAGCAGATCTCGAAGCCGCGCGGAAGCCGCGTTCACGCTTTCTCCGAACGGCTTTCGATCTTCTGGGGCCAACTGGCCGATTCCGCGCATGAGAGAGGAAAGCTGTCCGCTCTTGCCCAAAAACTTGATCTCGATTTCGCGCAGGCCGGCAGTGGTTCTTGCGGCTCTGACTTCTTCCGATGCGGCGAGTTCGAGTTGTTCAGGGGTCATTTGGGGAGGATGGGGGAGTTGGGGGTGATGGGTGACGAAATTCTTTGCTTGTAAAAAGATGATGGCATGGCTCGTAGAGCCATGCCATCAGTATCGGCGTTCCGAGCCCGGCTATTTCATCGCGTTCATTGCTTTGAGAGCTTCGTCGGTGAGGTCGTTGGCGGCGTAGGGTGCCACGTTCGAGTCGAATACCATCGTATAGCCCTGATCTCTCGCGACCTTTTGGATCGACTGCCGTACCTTCACCAGTGCCTCAGCGCGCAAGCTTGCCTGCTTGGCCTGCACCTCGGCTGTAAAGTCTTGCTGCCAGTTCTGCAGAAGATCGCCCGTGGCATCCTTTCGGCGATTCCAATCCTCGATCTTCTTGAGAAGTTCGGGAGTGGGCGATGCCTGGGTGATGCCCGCGCGATAGGCGTCCTCGGAAGTCTTGGCGTCGACCTTAATACGCTCGAGCTCCGTCTTCTCCGCGGGCGAGAGGGCGGTGGCCTTGATCGTGAGATCCTTGAACTTCTCGGCGTCGGTCGAAAGCATCGTTCGGTATTGATTCACGAATTCGAGCACCGACTGTCGAGACATGCCCATTGTGCGGAGGCTCTCCGACTGGTTCTTGGCGAAGGTGCTCTCGTTGAAAACCTTCTCGACATCCACGATGCCATTCTTGGCGGTGGTGCCCTGGAAACCAGCGGTGACCACTGCTCCGGCTAGTACCGCGACTGCTATCCAACCTGCTTTATCGATCTTCATTGTTGTAATTGTTCTCTTAAAATGATGTGCCAATCAAGAAGTGTGTTCGGCTCTTTCCTTTATCGTCGAAGCCGAGATCCAATCGGATGGGACCGAGTGGAGTGCGGAAACTGAGTCCGACCCCAAAACCCACCTGAAACTTCGGATTTGCTGACTGTGTGAAGTTGTTGACCGACCCGTAGCCACCCCATGCGCCGCCGTAGTCGATAAACGCGATCGCGTTGAACGACTTCTGAATCGGCTGCCGGTACTCGAGAGTTCCGACAAACATGTTGTTTCCCCAGAAGCGATCTTCGTCGTATCCGCGAATGCTGTCCGATCCGCCGGCAAAGAATTGCTCGAAGAACGGTGACGTGCCCGCGATGTTCCCTACCTTTAGACGCCCGGCAATGACTCTGCGTGGCGCATCCAGCTCTCTTCCTCGGGGAGGATCGGGGCTCCAGTAGCGGCGATACTCAACGGTGGATTTCAAAAAGGTCTTGTTGCCCTTGATGCCTTGGTTAGAAGCCACGCTTCCGCCCACGTCCGTGATCCGGGAAAATCCTGGCTCGACATCGATTCGCAGCCAGTCACCGCGAGAGGGATCGACGTCGGTGTCACGGCGATTGAGAATGCTTCCGAGACTGATGACGGCGACGCTTCCGTCCTGCTGGATGAAGTCGCCCAGCGCCTTGCCAATGTTATTGGTTTTGACCGTTTCGAACCGGCCGGAGAGGCCAAGGCTCAGGTAGTCGTCAACTGGCCTGGAGAATCCGACTGATCCGCCGGTGCGGCGCTCGTTGAAGTCGTCCGTACTGGCAACCTGCTGGCCCCCGCCGAAAGCATTGGTGAAGCGATAGACCAGACGGCTGAAGAGCGAAACGCGGAGAGTGGTGTCCTTTTCGTCGAAGAACGGATTGGTGTAATCCAGATCGACGCTGGGGCCGCCGCCGCGCGTTGCCTGAATGAAATTGAGTCCAACGCTCTGGCCGCTTCCTCTGAGATTGGCTTCGCTCAGCCGGATGACACCGGCGAAAGAGCTGCGGGGATCGAGCTGAACGCCGACATTGAACATGCCGGTCTTCATCTCCTTAACCTGCGCCGTCAAATCGATGGTGCCAAGCTCACGGCCGGTGTCCTCGGTGCTGTCTACAGTCTCGAACCACTGCGTGTTCCAGAGGCGCTTGAGATCGTTGCTCCACTTGGTGAGGCTGAAAGTCTCGCCGGCGCGGGTCTTGATCAGTCGCTTCATGACCCAATCCTTGGTGCGGGTGTTTCCTTGCACGGAGACGGTTCCGACCATCGTTTCTACAATTTCGATATTGATCGTTCCCGGAGACTCCGCGAGCGGACCAAACTCGTTAATACCGGCGAGCAGAAGGCCCTTTCGGGAATAGAGGTCGCGGATGGCATTCGAAGTTTCTTTCTGTGCTTTCAGATTGAATACTTGGCCCTGCTTGATCGTGAGCACTGCCAAAATCTCTTCCGTTTTGACAGCTTTGTTGCCAACGACACGGATCTCTTTGATCTCCGCATATTCCTGGACATCGACCGTGATTCGATAATTGCCGCCTTCCAAGGGGGTCGGCCGGATATCGACGGCGGTGAAAAAGCCGAGATCGTAAACGGACTGCTCGTCCTTATCAAGCGTCTCCTGAACGTACGGCTGGCCCACCTTCGTGCGCATTTGCGCCAAGATGACTTCCTTCAGCACCCGCTGATTTCCGCGAACTAAAATTTCGCTTATAACGCTGGCTGACTGCTGCTGGGCGACTGCCCACACCGAGAGTGCCCAAATAAGAACAATGCTCCAAATCCGTATGCTCAAAATCCCTCCATCCGTGCCGGGGGCGATGGCTCGACCGCCGTCGGATAACAACCTCAAACTTTACCCGTCAGCGATACCGAACTAGCGCCTGCTTGGTTCCCATATCGGATGAATGGGCCGCTATTGCGTTACTGTCGCTTTGGCCGAAAGTTGTTTGGAAGGGTTTCGGTGGCTTCAGAGATGCTGTTCGGCAACTCTGAAGCCTCGACGAACTAGCGAATCTTGCCGTTCATCCCCATTGGGAAGAATGCGCCACCGCTGGGGTTGGGGCCCCGCACGATCGCCCCTACCTCTCCCGGGGTGCGTCCGATAGCGAGGCCGTTCTTGTCCGTAGGCACCCAATCATGCTCCGTAGGCGGCATGTCCTTCGGATCCAGTTTCGGCGCCTTGATCCGCGCGTAATTCACGTGGGATCGGAGGTGGCCGGCATGGTACGCCTCCGTCGCCAAAATTCCTGCCGCAGCGTCAAGATAGTCCTTGTTTTCAATCAGCTTCGCCGCACCCCGATAGGCACTGACACCCACATCTTCAAAGGCTCGGGCAAGGATCAGAAACTCTGACTCGTTGGCAAAGCCAATCCCTAAGGCATCGAGATTGATCTCGGGCTTGGCGATTGCGTTACGCCCAAGCGCTGCGCGGAGGAATCGAACATGGTCCAATTCGTCCCGAGCGATCTCTCTTGACAATCGGGCAAGCGATTCGTTCTTGAAGGTGACCTTCTTGCCGCCACGGGTCGCCCCCATGTTTCCCATCCCTTCGGAATCTAGACGGGCGAGAGGATAGCCGGTGGTTGCCATCGCATAGAACTCAGCCTCGAGATACTCGAGATTAAGCGCGAATGTGAGGATGTCGGCGTCTCCGATATCCTGAGGCAGCGCACGCCTCAAGCTCTCCGCCGAGGCGAAGGCCGGGGTGGCCGCTAGCGTAGCCACGGCACCCGTTCCAAGCATTGTGAGAACGCCGCGCCGCGTCATCGGCGAGTTCTGTGGTCGGTTGTTTTCTGGTTGATTCATAGGACTCCCATAGCCAACGTGATGCGGCTACCATGCTTAGTTAGGCTGTGGCATGCCTGAAACCGCCATGACCACAGCCTGAACAGGGGATTAACTCGCACGCGAGGGGGCCGTCCACGCATAATCGCTAGAGCCAATGCTTGAAGTCAAAGGACTCGTAAAGGAATTTCCCAGCGTTCGCGCCCTGGATGGCGTTGACCTCGACGTTCGCGTCGGCGAAGTTCACGGAGTGATTGGCGAGAATGGCGCCGGAAAAAGCACCCTCATGAAGATTCTCGCGGGGATCTATCAACCCTCCGAAGGGCAAATCCTCGTCGATGGCCTTCAGGTTCGCTTTCGCGGAACTGGTGACGCGATCTCGGCTGGCGTGGCGATGATCCACCAAGAGCTGAACCTGGTCGACGAACTGAGCGTGGCCGAAAACATCTTTCTTGGCCGAGAGCCGCGAAAAGGCCCCACCCTCGACCGGCAGCGCATGTCAAAAGAGGCACAGGCTTTCCTGAGCGAAGTGCAAGCTCCCTTCGGTCCCGACATCAAAGTGGGCAAATTGTCCGTGGCAGGCAAACAACTGGTTGAGATCGCAAAAGCGCTCTCCTACGAAGCCAGGCTCCTGATAATGGATGAGCCCACCGCCGTCCTTTCAGAGCGCGAGACCTCCGCACTCTTCGCCTTGATCGCGAGATTAAAGCAAAAAAACGTCTCAATCATCTACATATCGCACCTGCTCAGAGAACTGATGATCGTGTCCGACCGAATCACCGTCCTACGTGATGGAAGGCTCATCACGACGCTGCCAGTAGCCGATGCATCCCCCGCGATCCTCGCCAACCTGATGGTGGGCCGAGAGTTAGAGGATTACTATCCGCCCAAACCGCCTAAGCCGACTGGCGACCCCGCGCTTGCCGTACACAACTTATCCGTTCCCCGCCACGTCCAGGACCTGTCATTCGCTGTGCGCCCAGGTGAGATCGTAGGTCTGGCAGGTCTCGTCGGGTCGGGCCGCACCGAAGCCGCAGAAGCCATTGTTGGCCTCCGGCACAAAACGTCCGGCACCGTCGAACGAGACGGCAAAACAGTTCGCATCCGCTCGGCACAAGATGCCATGCGCCACGGCCTGGCTTATGTTTCGGAAGACAGGAAGGCCTATGGACTCGTAATTCAGATGAGCACCGCGCAAAACGTGACCCTGGCGAACCTTCGCGCTTATGCGAATCCCGTGATCAGCCATTCAAAGGAAAGAGCCGCCGTGTCAGGGTGGATCGACAATCTTGGGATCAAGGCCGGAAATCCCAGCGCGCCCATCCTCTACTTGAGCGGCGGAAATCAGCAGAAGGTGTCGCTTGCCAAGTGGCTCGACACGAAGCCAAGAGTCTTGATTCTCGATGAACCCACTCGCGGAGTGGACATCGGAGCCAAGCGAGAAATTTACAATCTGATTGTGGGGCTCGCAAAAGAGGGCCTCGCATGCCTTGTAATCTCATCCGAGATGCAGGAGCTGATGGGCCTTTGCCATCGTATCCTGGTGCTGCGCGAGGGACGCCTCATGGGCGAACTCGCAGGTGACGAAATGACAGAGCAAAACATCATGGCCCTCGCGGCCGCCGTACAGCAGGAGGCGGCTTGAGCGTTACCGTTCAGCGCAGGCGTCTTCCCGGCATCCAGTTCTATCAATCCTTAGGGGTTTTGATAGCATTTCTTGTACTTTTCATCGGCTACGCCGTGTGGCGTCCCGACATCGTGCTTACGCCGGAGTTCCTCCCAAGGCTTATCAACCAGAATGCCGCGGTTGGCATCGTGGCCATTTTCATGACCCTCGTCATTATTGGCGGCGGGATCGATCTTTCCGTGGGAAGCATGATGGGCTTGACGGCCGCCCTCGGGCTGCTTGCGCTCAATAAGCTCCTCATCGGCGGCGGAAACGAAAGCATGGCAACCCTGGCGGCAGTAGTCGTCTCGGCAGGCACGGGTGCGGTTCTCGGAGCCGTAAACGGTCTGGCGATCACCTGGGGGAAGATTGCGCCGTTCATTGTCACCCTTGCCGGCATGGCCGCGTATCGCTCCATTGCGACCGTGCTTGCCGCGGGCGGAGAGATTCGCTCCTCTAGCGCGGAAGTCTTCGCCGAACTCGGGCGGGGAGGCTTGCCCGTCCCGTTCGTGGTGCTTCAAGGTGACCGCCCCCTCATCATCACGTGGCCCGTCATCGTCTTCCTGCTCTCTGCGTTGATCGCGGGTTTCATATTGAACTGGACCCGCTACGGCCGACATCTTATAGCTGTCGGAGCCAACGAGAAAGCCGCGATTTACTCGGCGATCAACACCAATAAAGTAAAGATTGGCAGCTACATGCTCATGGGCCTCTTCGCCGGAATCGCAGCCGTGGGCCTCGCCGGTCGCATGAACTCGGTGAGCACCAGCCAGCACGGCCTTTACTATGAACTGGACGCCATCGCAGCCGTGGTAATTGGCGGAACGAGCATGAGCGGCGGCCGCGGGAGAATCTGGACGACCGTGATCGGAGTGCTCTTGCTTGGCCTCATCACCAATATGCTGGTAACTTCTGGATTGTCGGTTTACTGGCAGGGCGCGGTGAAGGGTGCGATCATCCTCCTCGCTGTGCTCATCCAGCGAGGACATTCCGACTAAACAACGAGGTGGATTTATGAGAAGGTTTGCGCACTATACAGCTCTGCTCGCACTTGGCGGAGCGCTTCTGGTTGGCTGTGGCCAAAAAGGTGATCCCGTGTCCCTGGGACAGGGTCAACCCGTCAACGCACAGGGCAAGAGGCCCAAGATCGGCATTTCCATTCCTGCGGCCGATCACGGCTGGACGGCGGGCATCGGCTGGTGGGCCGAGCAAGCGACGAAGCTGCACCCTGAGTGCGACTGGATTATCGAGACGGCTCAAAATTCTGGCGAGCAGATCAACGACCTGGAGACGATGGCTTCTCAGGGATTGGACGGCATCGTCATCCTTGCTACGGAGAGTGCGCCCGTCACCCCGGCTGCGAAAGAGCTGAAGGCCAAAGGCATCTTTATCGTCAACGTGGACAGAGGCTTCACGGAGGACATCGCAGACATCTTTCTCGAAGGAGATAACTCCGCTTTCGGTAAAAAGTCGGCGGAGTACATGGTCCAGAAGCTGGGAGGCCGAGGCAAGATCCTGATCCTGAGAGGCATTCCATCCACCGTCGACACCGCTCGCTACGAAGCCGCTATGGAGGTCTTCAAAGCTAATCCTGGCGTACAGGTGCTCGACGCTCCGGCGGGCGAATGGAATCGGGAAAAGGCGCTCAACGTCACGCAGGCGATGTTGGCCAAGCACAAAGTGGTCGATGCGATTTGGGCCGCGGACGACGATATGGCGCTTGGAGCAGAGCAAGCGATCAGAGAAGCCGGGCGTCAGGATCAAATTTGGATGCTGGGCGGCGCAGGCATGAAGGACGTGGTTAAGCGAGTGATGGATGGAGACAAGATGTTCCCCGCGGACATCACCTACCCGCCTTCGATGATTGCCACGGGCATTCACTTGGCCGCATCTGCCTTGCGCGATGGCAAGGTTGCCGAAGTTAAGAAGTTCATGCCTAAGCACATCAAGATGGATGTAGAACTCATCACGCCTGAAAACGCGAAGAGCTACTATTTCCCTGAATCGATCTACTAGGCCAGGCCGTCATGTCACACAAATGGCCGCGCGCAAGTCATTTGTGCGACTTTATTGGTTATTTTCACCAATTGAGTACGTTTTGCGCTATTCTATGAGAGCCATTATCGAATGCCGTCTTTTTGCATCGTGTGGCCTAAGGAAATAACAATGCCACGAGGTAGCGGCTTTATGCGAGTAGCAATTTGTAGTAAGGAAGGTTTATTTGGCGAAGCGTTAGCTAGCCTTCTCGACCATCAGGGTCATTATCAGGTGGTTTCTTCGGAAACCAATCCAAGGAATCTCATTGCGGCGGCGAAAGATCACCGCGCACAGGTTCTGGTTGTAGATTCGTTCGAACTTGACAGGAACGATTTGCAGTTCCTATTGGGTGCCCGAGCGTTCGGTGATTTCGGCGTGGTTCTGATCGTTGCCGAACACGAGAAGGAAGAGTACATCGATGTCCCCGTGGACCGCATTGTCGGCCGACAAGGCAGCGCAGGCGATCTCTTCACCGCACTTGAGGACTTAGGCGGAAAGGTTTACATCGGCCGAACGTTCGTTCGGGAATCGCGACGCGCCTACGGAGCAGGCAACGACCTCACTCGACGCGAGTTCGAAGTAGCTCAGTTGGTTGCGAAGGGTATGTCGAACCGCAAAATCTCTCAGATTACGGGCCTGCGAGAGCAAAGCATCAAGAATTTGGTCAGCGTGATCATGCGAAAGTTGAACTGCGAGAATCGCGTTCAAGTCGCCCTGAAGCTTTCCAGAGTCGGCGGTGCCGACGTTCCTGTCGCTGAGTGAAAACGAGAATCCTCACTGCGGTCGTGCTTGCGCCGATCGTATTGGGGGCTCTTTTTCTTTCCAGTCCTTGGCCCCTCACGATCCTCGCCGCAGTCATGGGCTACGTCGGCGGTCGTGAGGTTTCTCGCATGTTGGGGCATGACTCCCCCGTGGCGGGAGTCCTCGCGGGGTTGCTCGTTGCCCTCAGCCCGCTTGCCGCTCACGGTCCGCTGGCATTGCCATCGACCGCCGCGCTCGCAATGCTGGGCGTTGTCGCGGCTTGGACTTGCGCCCGAAAGCCAGCCCCTCTTTTGATACCTTTCTCGCTGCTCTGGGTCGCCGCGCCTCTTGCCTCGATCCTGTACCTCTCCCCGCCCGGTCCCGAGAACCAGATCTTTCGCTGGGAACTACCGGCGCTGCTGGCCATTCTTCCGTTGTGGGGCGGCGATACAGCGGCTATTTTCGCCGGCAAGGCATTTGGCAAGCACCTTCTTGCGCCCGCAATCTCGCCTAAGAAAACGGTGGAAGGGGCCATCGCCAATCTACTGGCCTGCGTGCTGGTAGCGTGGGGCCTAGGCATGCTGATCAATATGCCGACATTGCCGTCCGTTCTGTGCGGGCTCGCGGCAGGCACTTTCGGGCAGGCCGGAGACTTGTTCGAGAGCTATGTTAAACGAAAGGCTGGCTTGAAAGACAGCGGTACGCTCCTGCCCGGCCATGGCGGACTCATGGACCGTATCGACAGCATCCTTTTCACCGCTCCCGTCGTGGCGCTGATCGTGTGGATCTTTCGATAGAATGCAGGAACCGGTGTAGACTCCACTCCCGGTAGCGCCGACGAAGATGCAGCCGACACGACAAGAGTTTCTCCATATCTCTGGCCCCGAGAAGATTCTCTTCTATGTGCTCATTTTTGGCAGCCTCGCCTATATGGCTTGGCAGGTCTACGATCGCGTGCTACTGTGGAAGCAGGGGAAACCGGTTGACTCGCCACCTCTGAAAGACGCCGTGAGGCTCTGGCTGGCGAATGTCTGGACTTACGTGCTGAAGCAGCGCAAGGTCCGCTCGTCCCGCAAGAAGAGCGGGGCCCCAATGCACCTGCTCATCTTTTACGGATTTCTGTCGCTCTTTCTGGCCACTACTCTCCTCGCCATTGCGCTCTACGGCCCCTACAATTTCCATAAAGGCGGCTACTACCTGGCTTACGAATTCGCATTTGACGCGCTCGGACTGCTATTTATGGTGGGAGTCGGGTGGGCGATGATCCGTCGCTCGCTGGCACTCCAGAAGGATCTCGGACCGGCTGCCCTGCGAGAGCAGCCGGAGAACGCAGACGGAGCCGCCCAAATCCTCAAGCAGGCTCAACAGCGACGCCGATTTCCGATGAGTCACAACGACTCCGATTTCCTTGTCTTGGGCTTGCTCTTCATGCTGGGATTGACCGGATACTGGCTTGAGGCCGCACGAATTTCTGTCAATCCGCAGAGTTGGGATTCCGTCTCGTTTGTCGGTTACCTGTGGGCGCAGATTCAGGGTCGCTATTCGCCTGAAGCCTACAAGTTCGTCTGGTGGTTCCATGTGGCCTGGGTGGTTCTATTCTTTGCCGTCATCCCACGCATGAGGCTCCGGCATATCGTCATGGCGATTTTGACGAGCGCGGGCTATCAGGAGCAGCCGATGGGCAAACTTCGCACGATCAGCATGGAAGAGGTCGAGGAGACCGAGCAGATCGGGGTCAAGGAAGCCAAAGACTATTCCCGCTGGAACCTCATGTCGCTCGACGCGTGCATGGAATGTGGACGGTGCACCGAGGTCTGCCCTGCCTGGAACGTGGGCAAGGTTCTTAATCCGAAGCAAGTTGTCCAAGACATTCGCGGTGCGATGAAGAGCGGGGAGCCGGTCGCCTCCGTCATCAGCGAAGAGGCTCTCTGGCAGTGCACCACCTGCAACGCCTGCGTCGAGGCATGCCCGGTCCTGATTCGCCACGTGGACATGATTGTCGACGTCCGCCGCAACCTGGTGAGCGAAGGCGCTTTGAGCGGTTCTGCCGCCACCATGCTCCGGCAAACCGCCAGCACCGGCAATGCATGGGGACAGCCGGCGTCCAATCGAGAAGACTGGATGAAGGATCTGGACATCCCGCTTTGCCGCGATGGAGCGGAATTTGAGGTTCTCTTTTGGGTGGGATGCGCTGGCGCAACCGATCCTGGAGCGATTAAGACGACTAAAGCGGTCGCCCAACTACTGAAAAAGGCGAATGTCAAGTTCGCGTGCCTAGGTAAAGAAGAGGCGTGTACGGGCGATCCCGCAAGGCGCGTCGGGGAAGAGTTTCTCTTTCAAGACAAAGCCACCCAGAATGCCTCCGTCTTCGAGCGGTATGGGGTTAAGAAGGTGGTCACCGCATGTCCTCACTGCATGAACACCTTGAAGAACGAGTACGGTGACTTCGGCGCAAACCTTGAGGTCTATCATCATTCGCAGCTTTTACAAAATCTCGTCAGAACCGGCGATCTGCTTGCGGCCAGCTATCCAAAGAACGAGGTCGTGCTCCATGATCCCTGCTACCTGTCGCGCGTGAACGGAGAGGTGGATGCTCAGCGCGAGGTTCTCGCAAACAACACCATGGATCCGAAGCATCACGGTGTAAAAACTCTTTGCTGTGGCGCAGGCGGCGGACGGATGTGGATGGAAGAGCCAGCCGATCAGCGGCCTTCGGTGCGTCGCGCAGAAGAGCTGATCGAAACAGGTGCGACGGTCGTGGCGGTAGCGTGTCCTTTCTGCCGAATCATGCTCGGTGACAGCCTCAAACAGGTGAAGCCGAATGACGAGATTCGCTTGGTGGACATCGCCGAGATGCTACAAGAATCGAACGCGTAGGCCCTGGCATCAAGCCTGAAAAACTTCATATTCCTGGGGATCCTCGATGCTGAGTCGGATCGCTGTCAGAGGCCCGCCGTAGGCCGCCGCCGTATCGATGCCGATCTTGTTCTTCATCATCAGCGGCTTCCCTGATCGCTGAGGCGTGTGCCCGAACACGACGCGGGCGCCGAAGTCGTGCTCCGAGTCTAAGAAATCCTCTCTGATCCAGAGTCGTGGATCCTCCGCATAGCCCCAGTGCGTGTCCGGAGGAAGAAATCCCGCGTGGACGAAGGCGTAGGGCCCAAGCCAGTATTCGAGAGAAGTCGCCTCCAAAAATAGCCAGTGTGATTCTGGAACGCGCTGCCACCAGGGATTCCCTTGCGGATACGCCTCCAGCGTTTCGGCCCCGCCATTCCCCATCCAGAGCGCATAGCGCTCATAGTCGATGCGGCGGTGCTGGAATGCGTCGCGGGCGTCCAGCATCATCTCCTCATGATTGCCGCGAAGAAAAATTGTGCCCGGCCGCGAATCGCGAAGTTCGATTAGGAACTGCAGCACCTTATCGCTGTCTGCACCGCGATCGATGTAGTCCCCTACAAACAACAGCACGTCGTCAGGGTCGAGTGGCAGTTGGGCGATGAGATTCACGAGCCGCCAGTAATGCCCGTGCACATCTCCCACCGCAAAGATGCATCGCCCCACGGAAGTAGTGTCTCACAAAGAAGGGTTCAGCCTCGCTGCTTAGATGTTTAATCTATCGCGAACCCAGTCCACCGCGGTGTCCAGGACATGCGGCTGCCGATACTCGCTGATTTTCACGGAAGCGAAGTGTCTTTCCGACTCCTGGGTCATCAACTCTCCGCCTTCGGTAAGCACGAGCCGTTGGGGCAGGATGATGATCTCGCGCACGGGAGGAAAGAATAGTCGCAGACGTCCATTCTCCACGCGGGGAATGGTCAAAACTTTCGCCCGCTGGCCGCCGATGACGGTCTCGCGCTCAAACGCGTCCGGCATCTCAGCTCTTGCGAGGGCATACACTTTGTCCCAGTCGCCTTCAAAGCTGAAATAGGTAGTCGTTCCTTGAATAGTGCCGCCGCTCGTCGCGACAGAGGCATCACGAACCGCCATGGGCTTCGCCCCACGTAAGAAAGTGAACTCCTCATTGTGGTTGTGCGTCATCACATAGCCGGCGCTGACCCCAAGGATCAGTGCTGAAAGGACGATCCACCGTGATCCGTTCCTGCGACGCGTAGACACAAGCTGCATTTTACGTGCTCTTTGCTCTTTTCCGCGCACTCTTTTTGCGCAAATTTTCCGCAAGTCATACTAACCCACGTGTTTACCGGCATTGTTCAGGCGGTTGGGAGCATTCGCTCGCTTGAAAGGGGACGACTTATCCTGGATGTTCCAGGACATTTCCAGGTTCAAGAACTTGGGGAAAGCGTGGCCGTGAACGGCTGTTGTCTGACGGTTGTAGACATCGCGGACGGCTTGCATTTCGATCTGAGCGACGAAACGCTCGCGCGAACCACCCTCGGATCGTTGGTTGCCGACTCGCAGGTGAATCTGGAACGTGCGGCCACATTGGCGACCCTTTTTGGCGGCCATATCGTGCAGGGCCACGTGGATTGCACGGGAATCCTTGAAAGCATGAGTCACCACGAAGGCTCTTCCCTCTTCCGTTTCCGGGCACCAGAAATGCATGACCGATATCTGATCGACAAGGGCAGCATCACCATCGACGGCATTTCTCTGACCGTGGTCCAGCCGGCGCAAGGCAGCTTCGGCACCTCCATCATTCCCCATACGCTCGAGAACACTCACCTAAGAACCCTCGGCCCAGGTGCGAAGGTCAATATGGAATTCGACGTGATTGCCAAGCACGTGGAAAAGCTTCTGCGCAACGCCTAAATAAACCGTAACCCGGGAATGCAATTCGTGCCCCGGTCCGGGATTCATAGCAAAAGACATGCGCGTCATTCGCTCAGGTGCCCCAACTGCCGCTCACACAGGGAAAAACGTAGCTTCAAATGAGCCAGCAAAGCAAAGGTGAACTCACCTGAGCCAAGCGTATGGCCCCCCAACTCGTCGGGCAGAAGGCAGAATGCGCAATACAAAATGAGTAAGTGCCAACGCCTCTAAAGTTTTGGAAGGTCCAGTCCATCGGAAACGACTTCCCTCTAATCCACCTGGACGACGTCAAAGCCCTAGCCACCAGCTCGGGAGCCAGCGAGGACTTCCTCTGCACGAGTCTGGCCATCCAAATGAGTGACCGTCATACCGGAGTCGGCGGCGACGGCCTCCTCGTAGTCGGGATGGAGGAAGGCGACGTCCGACTACGCATGTTCAACCCTGACGGCACCGAGGACTTCTGTGGCAACGGCCTCCGCTGCGCCGCCTGGCACGCCCACCTCCAAGGCTGGGTGGGCAAGATCCTGACGATAAGACACCTTGACCAAATAGTGCCCACCACCATCGGAGACGAGGGAATAGCCACCATCATCGGCACCGCCGACTACGACCCCGCCAACGTCCCCCACACCGGCTTCGGAGAGCTTTTCAACCAAACCGTCTGGAGCGGGATGGATTCCGGCATGCCAATGAGTCTTTTCGGAAGCGCCCTGACCACGGGCAGCACTCATGTCGTCATCGGAACGTACTCCCTGCCCGACGACGATTCGTTCAAGTCGGTCAGCGCCAAAATTGAGGTTGCGGCTCAGTATCCCAAGCGCACCAGCGTCATCTGGCGTAAAGAAGTCGAGCCCATGAAGCTCAAAATTAGGATTTGGGAGCGAGGCGTAGGAGAGACTCTCGGCTGCGGAACCGGCAGCGCCGCCGCAGCGGCCGACTATCTAAGAGGCAAACAAAAAGGCGGGCGTGTAGAAGTTGAGAATCCTGGCGGCACCCTCTACGTCTCTATGAATAGTTGGAGCGCACCCATCACCATTGAGGGAATGGTGGAACAAGTGTATTCAGGCGAGTTCCTGGCGACTCTATAGGGTCAATCGAGAAGGTAGTCTTATGTACCGGTTGAGGAAAATTTGAGCGAGCAGAGGCCTCTGCGCATTTTACAAATGTGTTCCAGCAGCGCAACATCCGGCGCTGAACGCCACGTGTTCTCCTTGGCTCGCAGCCTGAAACACCGAGGACACCACGTGCAAGCCGTCACACCCGGACCCGGCTGGCTCCACACGATCCTCACCGACGAAGATATCCACGTACACGACAGCTACATGAAAGGTGTGGGCTGGTATCGAACGATGGGATATCTCATCAAGACGGTGCGCGCCAACAAGATCGACGTGGTGCACACCCATCTCACGCGTGCTGCCTACATCGGCCACGCCCTGGGAGTGATCACGGGCGTACCGATCGTAACGAGCGTTCACATCGCGAACAACGATCAAATCTATAAGCGGCTAGCGAGAAGAAAGAACAAGCTGGTGGCGGTGAGTAACTTCGTGCGCGGCATGCTCCATGGGCGAGGAGTTCCGGAGCGTTTCATCGAGACTATCTACAACGGTACGGATTTCGGCGACTTCGAGCCGACCTCGCCCGCAGAAGTCAAGGACGAGCTGGGCATTCCGCAGAACCGTCGCCTGATCGGCCTGGTTGGAAAGGTCTGCGAAGACAAGGGCCAAGTTGAACTGATCCGAGCGATGAAGCAGGTCCGCCAACAACATCCCGATGCCCACGTGGTGTTTGTGGGCAAGGTCGAAGAGACATACCAGCCTCAAGTAAACGATGCGATTGCAGAGACGGGCCTTGCGGACCGGCTGACGTTCACCGGTGTGCGGCACGACATTCCACGCATGCTCGACTCGTTTGCGTTTAGCACTCTTCCGTCTAAGATGGAGACCTTTGGAGTTGCCGCTATCGAAGCGATGGCCCGTTCGAAGGCGGTGGTCGCGACACGGGTCGGCGCCCTGCCAGAGGTTGTTAGGCATAAGCAGACAGGACTACTAGTAGACCTCCGGCCCGACCAAATTGCCGAAGCGGTCAGTTACCTCTTGGAGAACCAGGAGGAGTGCGACGAGATGGGTCGGATGGGCCGGCATACCGTCGAGCAGAAATTCACGCTCAGCGAAATGGCGAACCGTTTTGAGGCTCTCTACAACAAGACTCTCGTCTAGGTCGTCCAAGCTGCATGAGCAGCGATTACGATGTCGTGCATCTACCCGAGAGAGAGCGTTACGAGCTCAGGCAGGACGGAAAAGCGATTGGTTACTTGGCAGCGTCGGCCAGCGGCGATACGGTAGTGATGGCCTACATAGAGATTCAGCCGGAACGTCGCGGGCGGAACTTGAGCAGTGTGTTGATGCGCAGAGCCATGGACCACGTCCGCGAAAGTGGCTTGAAAGTTAATCCGCTATGTCCGGTCGTTGCGTCTTTCTTGCGGCGGAACCTCGACTATCGAGACATTCTCGCCGCCTAAAATTCTCTCGCCGCAGATATTGGGTTCAATGGTTCTCATGTCGCGTGGCTATGGATGGGCCCTATCTGCACTCTTTATAGCGGGATGCTCGCCGCCGCCCGATCTTATGCCCTTGGAAGTCGGTCGGTCGACCTCATATGAGGTCAAGCACGGACTTGTCAAGAATGTCGAGGCAGTAACGGTCACCTCTGAAGTGCCGCTCATGGGGCGGACCGGCTATGAGTTGTCGGGTCCTCTCGGGGTGTCGCGGCTCGTGTGGAAGGATGGCGTGCTGTATGCCAGCCAAACCGCAAACGCGGTCTTCAATCCTCCGATTCCGCTCGTGTCGCTCGACGGCAAGCCTCGACGTTGGACGGGCACACTTCAGGCGCTCGAAGTCATCAGTGAAGCCACGGCGGAGCTTCAGCAAAAGCGCGTGAAGGGGGTTCGTCTGCGGTCCCGAAAGGTGGACGCTACGTTAGCCACCCTGACGGTCACCATGCCTCGGGGATCAATTGAGCTGCAAAGTTGGTTCCAGCCGGGGGTGGGCCTTATTCAGCAGGAACAGCGCACCGGCAACGTGTTGGTTCTCAGAATGGAAATGCTCGGCGGGCCAAAGACGCCTCGTTAGCGTAGTGCTCCGGCACCTCATCCCCTAAGCTGCTCGCGCACAATCTCCATATTGCCCTGCGCCAATTTGATCATCTCGGCGCGTTTGCGCTCCAAGATCTTGCCATTGCGCTCTCGATCTTTCATGAACGAGGTGAAGGCGTCGAAGAGACGAGTGGCGGTTAGGCCCTCCATCGGGAGGGCCGCGGACGTTTCCATCAACTTTGAGAAGGCGGCGACCTTGGGATCGTAGCTCACCATGAGGGCGGGGATTCCGACGGTCGCACCTAGAATGCCCGCGTGAAGCCGCATCGCAATCAGCGCCTCCATGCGGCGTACCCGCATTTGGAAGTTCATCGGAGTCTGCAGCTTGCGAATCTGCGGAATGCGGCCGCCGCCCTTCTTATGGATCTCTTCGATCAGCGGGCCGTCCTCTTCCTGATCGAGTTCGATGAGCACGGGCATGGTGCCGCTTTGATACATCAACTTGCAAAGCTCCGCAAATAGCCCGGAGACGTCCGTTTTCTTATCCAACGGCCGTGGAGCGATGCCGATGCTCTTCATGTTGCCAACACTAAAGCTTTTCTCGTCGTCATCCTGTTGCGGTTGAGGTAGCAGAAAGGCGCAGTCTGCCGTGAGACGCACGTTCTTTTTCACGCCAAGATCCTTGAGCGTCTGGATCGATTGAGGATCGCGAACTGAAATGGCATCCGCGGCATTGAAGGCGTTCGCAGTCATTCGCTTGCCAAAGAAGGAGGTCACCGGGCCAACGCCTTGTCCAAGAATGAGCACCTTCTTGCCCGCTTTCTTGGCGTCGTTGACGAGGTTGCTGTAATATTTCACGCTGAAGACGCTGGTGACATCCTGGAAAATGCTGCCGCCAGGGAAAACAAGTGCATCGCACTGCTTGATGGCGGCTTCGACCGCTTTAGAGTCCTTTCGCGGAATGGCATCGTAGCCGTAGAGCCTGCGCGTTTCCTCCGGATTGCCGCTCATGACGGTCACGTCGTAATCCTGAAGGCCATGGGTGAAGCCGAGCATGATCGAGTCGTCGCCGAGATTTCCCGATCCCAGATAGCCGGCTAAAAGGAGACGCGCCAATACGTTAGCTCTCCGCCCGAAGCGTGGCACGCCATAGGATTGACCATAACACCAGCCCGATGATACACCCGATAACCAATCCGATCACGATTCTGGCGAGACTTAGCAGTACAGGAATATGCAGGTGGCCCATCGTGTTGACAATGCTCGTCTGCCCGGATGCGCTGACCATCAGCACGAGCGTGGTCCAAGCTCCCAGCGCCTTCACTCGCGGCTCCAGTGCCGGAGCTTGGCTCATCTTGGCTCTTAGGGCTGTATAGGCCGACAGCATGCCGACACCGATGACTAGGAGCGGGTGTCCGATCAGAAATTCCTTGGTCCTTGGACGGACGTACAGGAAGCGATCCAGAATGTTGCGGATCATCAGCTCCAGGCTGCTCGCGCCGGCACCTGTGTCGTTCCCCGATCTCGCAATCATTAGAGCGAGTCCGATCAGGATCACAAATCCAAGTCCAGCGGTTCCCCAAGTGATCGGGCCACGAAGCGTCCCTTGCCAGTCTACGAGCCTCAAGAAGAAGAGGCCGCCTACCAGAACGATGGGCAGGAAGACGGAGAGTTTAACGCCGCGAAACTGGTCAGCCTGAATGTAAAAGCTCAACCCGTTGAGCATGCCCGCGACACACAATGCGCCCGCAACACTCATCGCAGAGACCAACAGGAAGCCGACGATCACGTTCTTGGGCCGGAAGCGATCGAGCAAGAGATAGCCCAAGACGGGGAAGCTTAATGCAATAAGGAAAGGCGTAATTTGGCTGCCCGACTTCGTCACGCTGGCAAGCCCGCACAGCAGCAGGAGCAACCCGACCGCAAGAGCGCTCTTTCCAACCGCGATCCCAAATAGCTGGCGCATCGGCTTCTTGGAAGGATGGAACGCGGCGAAAACAAACCAGATCGCTGGGGTAGCCGTGAGCGCGATGAATGTGCGCCACCACTTCGGCAGGTCGGGCTCGGTGAATGGCTTGGGAGTGCCAATCTCGCCGCCTTCCTTTCTGATCTGATTGCCTACCTCCTTTACGAAGTTGGCTAAGGCAGTCAGTGGCTCTTCGGCGGCTGACGTGACGGGCCGGATCAGCAGGATGCGCATGTTGCGCTCCCGGCCCGCGCGTCCGTAGCGCTCGACGGCGTCGATGAGTTGCAGCTTGTCCAATTCGGCGGCCTGGGCAGAGTGGAGGAGGACCACTCGCTCGGGGATCGCAGCAACCACGTTCGCATCTCCCCCGATCTTCGTGAACTCGGGGGAGGCGTAAAGAATGTCAAAGTCTTTAAGCGCGTCGATCGTAGCGGTGGTGGCATCGCGGCGACCTAACACCTGATCCCCCATCGGCAGGTAGATCGTCGCACCCGATTCCTTGGCCCATTCGAAGGTTTTCCGCACTCCCTCCGACGAAATGCCCTGGGGATTGGCAAACCTTCCCACGATCGCAAACCCCGACTCTTGAGCCATTTGAGCCTCGCCGGGATCTAAGCCGATCGAAGTGCTCCGAAGTAGTCCAGGACTGATTCCCGTAACCGAAAGCGTCCGATCTCCCGTCACGACCCTGTCGGCTAAGGGTCCAAAACGGTTTTCAAGTCCCCGTAAGACTCGCGGAAGCTCAGTGGGATCCGTGAACGTCAAGGTCGAAACCGACTCGCCAGCTGGGGTCCTGCCCGAGGAAAGCGTTAGATAGCCTGCTCCGACCTGCTCGCCGATGGTTTCCTCTGAAATCACAAAGGTGTTGAGGCCCTGTAGCTTCAAGTTCGCGACCGCATCAGCGACGGATATTCCTTCTGCGAGGGCAAGCGCCTCGATGGTTTCGAATTCGGCCGCAATTGCTACGGCCTTGTTTTTGGCTTCGACTTGGTGTCGCCTGGCAATAGAGTACAGCGATAGCAGCACCGACAGTGCGATGGAGAGCCACAGCCACGCAGGAAGTCGAGAAGTCGAAGAAGGCGACACGCAATTAGACTAACTCAAACTCGTCCACGCTGTCACGCACGATCGCCTCGCGGCCTCCCATGATGAGCACCGTGAGCATTCCCGCGAGGAACCCTCCCGCGTGCGCCCAATTGGCGACCGATTCCTGGGGAATCACGATTTGCATCAGGAACCAGAGGCCAAGGAGAATCCAAGCAGAGACCTCGAAAGACACGATCATAATCGGCACCAGGATTTCGATCTTACTGCTCGGAAAGAGCAGGAAAAATGCACCCAGAACACCGCCGATGGCCCCTGAGGCGCCCAAAGTCGGAATCATCGAGTTCGGATCGACGAAGATCTGACAGAAAGCGGCGGCGACGCCCCAGAAGAGATAGTAGAGCGTGTAGCGGACCGGGCCGATAGCATCTTCGACGCCTCCGCCGAAGACGATCAGATAGACCATGTTGCCCAGGAGGTGCAACAGACTTCCGTGAAGGAACATCGACGTGAAGACGGTGATGATCGGGAAACGATCGTCGGAGACGCCGCTCACCACGAGCATGACTTGCTTAGGCCGCATCGCGAGGTCGGCAAAAACTTCGCTCTGGCCAAAGATGCCCCCTTGGCGATCCCACACGTACAGGATGACGTTCAAGAGCACCAGCGTCCAAGTGACGATGGGTGCCCGCTTGTGCAGCCTGTCAGTCCGTAAGGGGATCACTTGCGCGGGAATTCTACTTTGTCACCGCACGCAAAGAAACGCCCCCAACTTGTGGGGGCGTTTGATTTACTTCCGTCGTCTGCGTCGGGCAACTGCTACCAGTCCCGCTCCGAGTGCGATCATCGTCGCTGGCTCGGGGACAGGAGGAGGTGTTCCTCCACCGCCGCCACCACCACCACCGCCGCCTCCTAGGAAGGCGCCGCCGAGGAGCAGCAGAGGCCAGGGACTAAACCCGCCGCCGCCGCCTATCGCAGGTGCGACCGGAATCGCCGGAGGCAACACGGGCGGAACCACCGCTACGAGGGGAGGAGGAGGCACTGCTGCCACAACCTCAGGGATCAGAACCGCCGGAGGAGGCACAAGCTCCACTACTGGCGGAGGCGTTGGCACAAATGCCTCTTCCTCGATCACGGGTGGCGGCTGAACTTGGACTACCGGCTCTTGAACTACCTGCTTGGCAACCGTGCTGTCAATCATCGGGTTGCCGCAGTTCAGCTTCAGAGCCACCCGGCCAGTTTTGTCGAGGAACACGGGCATGCCCTTCTTCAAATTGAGCCACTTGGTCTCCATGACGCCGTTTGGATCCACGTGCCAAACCAGATATCGTCCACTGCTTGGAAGAGAAGAAGTCGTCATGCCGGAAAAATATTTCCGGACCTGAGTATCCGTCATTCCAAAGTGTCGCTCATATCGTTTCATGACCACGGGGTCCTTGTCGATCTGCGCGAGCAGTTGTGTCCGGCTGTTTGCCGGCTTCCTTAAAAATGCACCACGTTCCATCCTTTGAGCCATGCTCGCACTTGCTAATAACATGACCGCCAGAGACGCAGCTCCTAATCTTAAAGCTATCGCTCTCATTTACACTCTCCCTTGCACACACACTTGCGGAATCTCGCCCGCAATCAATAGAATCTTCAATGCAATTGGCGATTGCCGAAAGGTAAAGGTTCCCCGTATATTTAACAGGCGACCGACTGGTAAGGCTTTTTATATCCCGTTCAGGCCTCCTGCGACCGCCACGCTGAAATACATGTAGAAAAGCGGCTACTATTATTGAAGCGGATATCCGGTGCTTTCGAGGCCTCCGGTCCGTAAGGAACTTAAGTGAGGAAAAGCTCTTCAACCACCGAATCGGGCCCCGTGACGCACGCGGCCAATGCCGCCGACCGCGAACGCGCGCTCAATTCCGCCCTTACCCAAGTAGAACGTGCCTTTGGAAAGGGTGCAATCATGCGCATGGGAGATTCCAGCCGGGAGCCGATTGAAGCCATTCCCACGGGATCCCTCAGTTTGGATATGGCCCTTGGCATCGGCGGATTGCCTCGCGGCCGAATCACCGAAATCTACGGCCCGGAATCCGGCGGAAAGAGCACCCTCGCGCTGCACTGCGTGGCCGAAGCTCAGCGACTGGGCGGCTTGGCCCTGTACATCGACGCGGAGCACGCGATGGATACGGAGTACGCCCGCGCCTTGGGCGTCGATGTCGACCGCCTTTACATTTCGCAACCGAGCAATGGGGAGGAAGCTCTCGAGATTGCCGATGCGATTATCAGGTCGGGCGCAGTGGATATTGTCGTTATCGACTCGGTTGCGGCACTTGTTCCGAAGGCGGAAATCGAAGGTGAGATGGGCGATAGCCACGTGGGCATTCAGGCCCGTATGATGTCGCAGGCACTTAGGAAGCTTGGCGGAAGCCTCAATAAGTCTAAAACTGCGGCGATTTTCATCAACCAGCTTCGAGAGAAGATCGGCGTGATGTACGGAAATCCGGAGACGACACCCGGTGGCCGAGCCCTCAAGTTTTGGGCCAGCGTTCGCCTCGAAGTGCGAAAGGGTGATGCCATCAAGGTAGGTACCGAGCAAATCGGCGCCCGCACCAAGGTGAAGGTCGTTAAAAACAAGGTCGCTCCACCCTTTCGCACAGCCGAGTTCGACATGATCTTCGGGCGAGGTATCAGCCGTGCAGGAGACCTCCTCGACATCGCCGCGGTTCGCGAACTAGTGACCCGCTCGGGCACTTACTACAACTACGGCGAAATTCGACTCGGACAGGGCCGCGACAACGCCAGGAACTACCTGGAAGAGCACACCGAAGTCTTCAAGGAACTCGACACCAAGGTGCGAGACATGTTCAAGGCGGAGCGGGCGAAGGTCACGAACGAGGCCGTGAGCGAAGACGACGCAGAGCCAGAAGACGAGTAGATTTCGTTGTTTCGGCCGCTGAGCGGGCCTGCACAATCGCTTGCAAAGCCCTCGCTTGAAGAGAGGAGATTGGTGCCGACAGTCGGCCTTGCTAGGGCGGTCCTTGACGGCGAGCGGCTGTGCGACCTAGACTGACGACATGCCCCAAGACATCACGCGACGCACCCTCCTCGCTGCCGCAGGAGCGGGTGTGGTTGCTCCCGCCTTTGCCGGTTTTCCAAACGTCATCCTGCAAGGAGCGGCAACTCCGACGGTGATCGCTTCTTCCAATGGGCTCACCAGCAAAAACGGTGGCACGAAGTCCTGCGTCGAGACCGCTTTCGAGATGATGATGCGAGGCGACGATGTCATGGACGCGCTCATCGCGGGGGTCAATATCGTGGAACTCGATCCCAATGACACGAGCGTCGGCTATGGCGGCATTCCCAACGCAAACGGGGTCGTGCAACTCGATTCGTGCTGCATGCACGGTCCGAGGAAACGAGCGGGAGGAGTCGCCTGTCTGGAGGGAGTCAAGACGCCGTCGAAAATTGCCCAAGCCGTAATGGACCTCACCGACCATCATCTGATCGTCGGACAGGGAGCACAGGATCTGGCGCGGAATCTCGGGTTCCCGATCGAAACCGATTTGAACACGGAGCGCTCGAGAAAGGCCTGGCTCGAGTGGAAGCGCCGCACCGACCCGACCCACTATCTTTCGCCAAAGGATCGAGACCGCGCCGGCATGGAAGCCGTCCTGTCGATGGTTGAAGATGGAATTTTGGACCGAGAGCATGTCTTCGGCACCATCAACTGCAACGGCATCAACGGGAAAGGTGAGGTATGCGGCGTCACCACCACGAGTGGGCTGGCGTTCAAGATTCCGGGCCGAGTGGGTGACTCCCCCATCTTGGGCGCTGGGCTGTATGTCGATGGCGAGGTAGGGGCCGCGGGCTCCACGGGACGCGGCGAAGCCAATTTGTACGGCCTCTGCTCATACCTGGTGGTTGAAGAGATGCGTCGCGGCAAGAGCCCTAAAGACGCAGGAATGGAGGCTCTCAAACGCATCGCGAAGAACACGGTCGAAAAGCGTCTGCTCAACGAGAAGGGTCAACCAAACTTCAGCATCCAATTCTATGTGCTGAACGCGAAGGGCCAACACGCTGGAGTTTCGATGACAAGAGGTGCCGGCTACGCGGTCTGCACTGAGCAAGGTGCCCGCATCATTCAGTGCGAATCGCTGTTTTCATAGTAGGCATGATCTAAACTAAGCCCAGTGATTCTTCAGGTGCCGTTCGACGAATTTCAGAAAACCATTGAGCGTGTGCTCGAGGGATGCAAGGACGTGTACCTTTCAAAGCACCAGCAGCAAACGCTGGTCACCGCTTCCAAGCAGGGCCTGCCCGTTGTCGCAACGATCGCGAACACCGATATGGAAGGGACTAGAGCGACCTTGACGAGCAGTGGCTTTAATGTCTTCGAGGGCCGATGGAACTCGGATATGGCGCTTGGCGAAGAGGGAGACGACCTAACTGAGGTCTATGTGGCGGGCGTTGCCTACCGCACCGAGTCCGGGCCTCCTGGGCTTTGGATGGACGCTTACGCGGTGCTGCCAACCCAGGTGCAGGTGCTAAAGGCGATGTACGACGAAATGGCCAGCACCGGGCAAATGGCTGAAGTGTCTTTTGAAGAGTTTGTGCGGCTATCGGACGCGAACGTCGTGGTGGCTGGCCCGAATGATCTGCGTAGCTTTCTTGCGCTAAAAGAGGTTCTGTTAGCTTCGAGCTAGGGCCGCAGAGTTAAAATCGGGGCATGGTCTCTCGCTCACGTTTATCGCTTGCCTGCGCCTCTCTATGCCTTGCGACCTTCGCTTCCGCCCAGCCGGTGATCGATCCGGCACCGCTGGCCAGCTTCGGAGGCCAAGACTGGTCCGGCCTCACCCTTAATCGCGACACCGACAGCGATATCAAGCGGAAGTTTAAGACCGAAAAGGGTGCCGTGCGACCAGAAGGGCTCAAGCTCGTCGCGGAAAAGGGATCCACCATTAGGGTCGATCCGTTGCTCGATGGTCGAGGCGGCAAAGCCGTGATGCGTGCGATTCGAGTGGAGTACAAGGGACGCGGCCCAAGCATCTTCGACCTCACTGATGCCTGGGATGAGCGTCCGGTTGAAATGTATCAGCGTGGCCGCACTGAAGACTGGCATCTTGAGTTCTTTGAAACGCGCGGAGTCATCGCGGTCGTGCTGCAGAACGAGACGCACCCGTCGGTGTTCATTCTCTGCGATCCAGATAGGCTCGCGGTGGTTCAGCGACAATTCACGAACGAGCGCACGAGGATCGAGCGTCCACGTGATCCCGGTGAAGGATGGGATCGAACCGTGCGCTTTTCAAACGCGAATGTGAACGTCGATCTCGACGGTAGCCGACCGGAAAGGATGGGTCGGCGCTGGATGGATGACTTCACGGACAGCGTGAGAGAAGAAGCTCGCTATTACAAAGGGGATACCTTGCGATCAGGCGGGGGCAGCGGTTCAATGACGATCAACGTGACCTCCGGCCGCTTCCGAGACGACACGGCGACTTTCAAAGTGAACCTCTCGCTCTACACCAAGACACCCTACGGTGATCTAACGCGCTTTAGCGACGAGTCAAGAACGATCGAGAGCAGCCATCGAGCTAGGGGCGTGGATCTTGTGCGCGCTGCGCTCAGGGAGATGGACGACAACATCCGCCGGACCGTCCGAGCATTCGGGCCCGAACCTGTCGAGGCGTCTCGCATGAGAGCCATGGACCTCATTTACAAGGCCGCATCTGGATCGGATTAGCGCAAAAAAAGGGCCCCGCGCTCTTGTTCGCTGGGCCCCCCGTTTGCGACTAGTGAGAAACTAGCCTGTCGTGGTCGTGGGTGCAGCGGTGCCGGCAGTTCCTGCCGTACCAGCTTCGCCCTCTTCGGCCTTGGCGCAACCGACGATCGCGATCACTGCAACTGCGAGAAATAATCCTAAAATCTTCTTCATTTCAAACCTCCTGACTAATCGAAGCAAATATTCGCTACGACTAGTCCGTCATTATACAGCGCCTTTCTGCACTCCCTCCAGTAATTTCTTCCTTAGCCGCTTCGCTGCTAAGGGGAGGGGCGATCGTGCCGAGTTAATCAGCAGAACGCCGCACAAAACGGCCTCAGCGTACAATGAGCGCATGATGGTCGACTGGAACGTTCAGCTGAAGCTTGGGATCGCTGGCCTCGCCGTAGCCGTCCTGTGCGCGGCGTGGTTCGTCACGCGAGCGGTCCTCCGCCAAGGCGTTCCTAGCCCCTGGCTCGTGGGACTTGGGGTCCTGTTCTTTTTGTCGGTGGTCACGACCCTAGGCAGTCAGGTCACCATCTCTACGAGGCACTTGTCGAGCTTCGGGGAGGACGAGGCACCTTGAGTACGGCGCGAGGACCACGTCTTCAGCCTCCTTTTTGCCTCGATTGCTGAGCCGCGTGCAAGAGCTTGGCTCAGCATGGAAGAGAGCCTCCCTCTCCCAAAAATGCCTACGGCTGCATGAAGGAAGATACGCTTTCTTCCGGCACCCTGATCTCGGCCAGCTTCCACTTCTTGGTCGGAAAGATCAAATACGCGCGGTCATTCTCGCGGCGAAATATGAGCGTTACGTCTTCCATTTGGCGCTCCATTTTTTGCCCCAGGAGATTGACCGATAACTGCACCGGCGACTTGATCTGCGCCTCGTCTCCGGTGATCACTGCCGTTTTCTCTAACACGTTCACGTCGGGCTTGCTTTCGCGAATGTAATTGGCGATCTGATTGCGGTTGCCCGAGGTGTCCATCTCATTGAGCTTGAGATTGGCGCTCAGCTTGTCCATGACTCCCCCGGGGCGGCCTTCCTTGCTTGCCTTGATCGACTCGGCAAGGGCGAGTTGAATTTGCTCCTGATCGTTTGGGGCATTCATGCTCGAGACCGCGACACGGATCCCCACGAGAGCGACGATGGCGACGATAATCCAGATGAGAGGCTTATTCAGTTTCATTTCGTTTCAGTGTTATTCACTACGACGGAATGCAGGGGAGCAATCCCCCTAGATAAATGCACGCCCTGGTACAGGATTTCGGGAAACTACACACCCCACCTTTCCCCAACGCCCAACGCCCAACGCCCTTTCGAACAGCAATCGATTGGCAGGCAGTGTAATCTAGCCGAACATGCTAAAAGCCCTCAGCCCCGGTGCCATTGGAGTGACTGTCCGAACATTGGAGGATCGAGTCGCTGCTGCTCGTCAAGGCTTCCAGGCCGTCGAGATCGATATCGACGAGACGGTGCGGCGAGTGGAAGAAGGAGGGCCCGAGAGTGTGCTGTCCGTTATGGGCGAAATCAAACCCGCCGGGTGGGGCCTCCCGGTGGATTGGCGAGGCGATGAAGCCAACTGGCGTGCAGGGCTGGACAAGCTTCGCAAGCAAGCCGCCGCAGGGCAGGCGGTGGGCTGCACCCGAACGTTTACGTGGATCCTCTCCGGATCGAACGATCGCGGAATGGACGAGAATCGGCGCTTCCATGTGGAGCGATTCACGCCGGTTGCCGAAATCTTGGCGGAGCATGGTTGCAGCCTTGGATTGGAGTTCCTCGGGCCCAAAACCCTGCGAGCGCAGTTCAAGCACGAGTTCATCTATCGGATGGAAGACATGCTCGCAATGGCACACGAGATCGGCCCGAACGTCGGCTTGCTGCTGGACGCTTGGCATTGGTTTACCTCTGGCAGCACGCTCGAGGAGCTGAAAAGCCTGAGCGCCAGCGACATCGTGTACGTCCATGTGAACGACGCACCTACCGGCGTGAGCTTGGATGAGCAGGTGGATAACGTCCGATGCCTCCCTGGGGAAACCGGCGTCATTCCGATCGGCGACTTTCTGAGAGTGGTCTCCGAGGCCGGCTACGATGGCGCGGTTGTGCCGGAGCCCTTCAAGAAGGAACTGGGCGACCTTGCCTCTGATGCCGATCGCCTGAGACTTGTTTCCGAAGGAATGAACAAAATTTTCGAGCAAGCGGGCCTCTAGACGCAACACTGCTTCGCTTACTGGCGTCAAACGCGCACAGATGGACTCAGGAACGGAAACTTCGGCGATCGAAAGAGCGGTGCTGGCGACAGAGCGCAGAAGGTTAGTTCGACATCGTTGGTATCAACATCGAGCGCTTTGGGGTGCCTGCGGCCTATGCCTGGGCCTCGCGGGCGGGGTTGGACTTGGTCGCTCGATGGCAACCGCTAACGTCACCGCTTACCCTGCCCATCTAAGCGCTTCCAACTCGGCACCTCAGCAGATGAGTGGCGTGACTTCACAAGAGCCTGCGCTCCCCAAGCCGCCCTCCGATAAACCTCTTAGTAAGGGCGACAACAAAGCGTCAGAGACTCTTAATGCTCAGATGCCGCTGGTTTCCGCAGACTTTCCAAGAATGCCTGCCGTCATGCCGACTGGATTTCGGGAGTTAAGCGGCGATTTATCGGCCCGCCCCGTGGAGCCAGAAATCATCGTTACTCCGGTGCCAAAGGTTCAGGCTGCCCCCACAGAGGATGAAACGAAGAGGCGTCGGTCTCAACAGCTTCGAGACAAGATCGTGGCCCTCCAGGCTCAGAAGGACGAACTTCTGAAGACGTTTTATGAAGACGCGATTCCGGTGCGCCACGTGACCGAGGATCTTGCGAAAGCGGAAGCAGAGCTTCAGGCATTGTTTTCGAAGAAAGCGTCCTAAGCGACGATCCCGAGCGTCTCTGGCTCGAAGCCCTCGAAGACGCCTTCCACGTTTGTGGCGGACATGCGGCGCATCAGAACCTCGCTGAGTACGTTCCGATAGTCTGTCGTCACTTTCAGGTCTCCTTCGGCATCAAGCTGCCGGTCCTCTAATCCTGGCCACTTGCCGTACACCTTTCCGCCGTTCACTCCGCCGCCGGCGACAAACATGACGGACCCGCGCCCGTGATCGGTGCCGAGGCTCTGGTTCTCGCGCAGCCGACGCCCAAATTCCGTCTGAACTACCACCGTCACTCGCGAAAGCTCTTGGCCCATGTCTTGCGTAAACGCAGCCAGGCACTTTCCAAGATCATCTTGTAAGCCGGTCAACAGCCCCGCCAAATTCTGTCCATAGTGCGTGTCCCACCCGCCTTTGTCCAGACACGCGATCTCGAGTCCGATGTCCGCCTTGATGAGAAATGCGACCTGCTTGAGTGCCCTTCCCAAGTCCGAATCCGGATACTCCGCACCGCCCGCAGCAACGTACGTAGAGGGGTCGAGCCGATCGAGTTGCGAAAGCACCTGAAGGGTCTCTCGGCCCGCTGCCGTAAGCGGATCCTTGGAGGTTGAATACAACTCCGTCATGGCAGACATCAACGCATCCTGCTCGTCCTTGGGAGCCTCCAGGCGAAAGTCGTTTAACGATCCCAGGGTGAGCGCATTCGTGGCTCCGCGCAGGGCGTCAGGCATCGTCCGCCCAAACGCCACCGCCCGGAGTGGCGTCGATCGGTCTCGCGGAGTGTGAATGAGGTGCCGCGCTAGCCACCCGCTTACCGGTCCCTCATTCAATCCATCCAGCCCCCGCTCCATGGCGTTCATCGCTTCAAAGTGCGACCGCGTCTGGTCCATCGACCCGCATGCATGAACCATTGCGAGGTTGCCTTCTCGGTACAAGGGCAATATCGGGGCGAGCGCAGGGTTGAGCCCAAAGAAGCCATCGATATCCAACGTGCTCTTCTTAGAAACCCCCAGCAACGGCCGGGTTCGATAATAGGCATCCTCGCCGTAGGGCACGAGCATGTTCAGCCCATCGGCTCCGCCTCGCAGAAAAATGCTGACGAGCACGTTGCCGTCGCCATTGCCGGGTCCGACCGTCATCTGAGCGATCGATTTGGAGCTGGACAGCCATCCGACAGCGCCAAGGGCGGCACCCGCGATCAGACCCCGCCGACTGACAGTTGGAGACACAACGGGGGCTCGCGCCTCCGAGTGACCCTGCCCATCACAGTTCCACCAGGCTTCGCGCTTCATCTCCATTGGAACTCCGGCGAAGCGAGCATGAGGGCGGCCGCTCTTTGAACATCTTGCCCCGCGTGACGGGCGAAACAAGTTCGTTGCCCCTGATCAAGCACCCGCGAAAAAATCAATGTGGAGGCAGCGTCGGTAGCCTCGCGTTGCTCGGTGCGATCGGCGAGGTCGGTCAGATTCGTGTCGGTTCCTGGAATTTTCCCGCCAGCGAGCGCCATCGCGAAGTTCCAGCGAGCCAGTAGAGAGCCTGTCCAGGGCTGGGCACCGTCGGGATATCCGTCAGGCATCGGCCACTCATAAAGCGATTGGCCCATTTGAGCTAAATGCTTTTGAAGAGGCTCGGAACAGTCCGATTCTGCGTTAACGGCTCTTAAAGCACTCGTCAGGAAATCGAACGGACGCTTCGCCACGGGGGGGCCTTCTAGCAGCTCAGGGGACAGGAACAGCGGGCGCAACATCGCTTGGATACTGCCGCCGGTCTCACGATACGCTTTCGCGAGGCTGGCTTGAATCGGGGAGTCGCTCTCGCCAAGAAAGTGGCGGCACATTTTGCCCGCCACGAACTCGGCGGTACGCGGGTGCGCGGCGAGGATGTCAAGCACCTGCTCACCGTCCTCGACGCCGCCGCCTGCGGGAATCCGGTGGCCGAGCACCACTTTTTCCCCCGTATCGTGGCGGGAGTCATCAAAGAAAAAGGCACCCCTCCGTCGCAAGAAGCCCCTCTGGATGGACCATCCCGTGAAGCACCGCGCCACCTCTCGTACATCTTTTTGCGTGTAGCCGCCGTGCACCCCGAGCGTGTGCAGTTCCATCAGTTCCCGCGCATAGTTCTCGTTCGGGGCTTCCTTACGGCTGAACTGGTTGTCCAGATACGCCAGCATCGCAGGGCTATGAGCGGAGGCCCGGAGCATGTCTGGAAACTTGCCCAACGCATGGTCACGGACCACCGTCTTTTCGTCCATCGCCTTTCGGTAGGCGGCCAGGCCCTTGCGAGCATAGATGTTGAAGTGATTGGTCCAGAAATCGACCATCCGCTCGTACACCTGATCGCCCGAATAAACCGCTCTCAGCAAGGCCGCCTGATTGAGTTGGCGCACGAGAAGGTCCTCATTGATATCGCGCAACTCCATACCGTCCACCCGGAGCACATCGAGGCGCATGAGTTGTGCCTGCAACCGGTAATCCTCAGGGCTCGCGCGCTTGAACTGTGCGTTGAGCCATTGCTCATGTCCCGTCTGTTTCACCTGGGCGACTTGTCCGGGCGTGGGCCCAAAGCCTGCCCGGTTGAGAAGTCGAACCGTGGTGTCGACCTTTCCTTCCGGCAGCGACAGATCCTGCGGCGGCTCGTTCTTGGGCAGCCGTCGCGCGACCTGCGCGCATCCCCCCATCATTGCTCCCGCAAGAGCGACGCTTCCGAACCTGAGCACATCGCGACGTGAGGCTTCCATGGCGTTTAACTAAAGCAGTTGGGGCTCAGGCTGCGCGACCTGTACTTCCTTCATCCGAATGGCTCTCAAGCCAGCTCCGACGCCTAGGCAGAACACAATAGGCAGATAGAGGAACCAGCCCAGTATCGGCATGACTGCCGGCAGAACCACAAACAAGGCTCCTCGCGAGAGGGACCCGTATCCCGAAAGACCACGATCCAGCATTTGAACCCGCTCTCCCGCCAGCGCGACCAATCCGGCCGTGCCCGTAAAGCTCAGGGCCATGAGTCCGAGCAGGATCATCCAACCCACAAGCTTCACCACCCCGTTTGGCATATTGAGCAGCACCACCCCGCCCGTGCCGAGCACAAGCGACAACACCAACCCGGTGAACACCATCTTGCCGGGTTTCGTCTCGATCAGCTCTTTGCTAAACTGAGTGCGCCTTTGAAAGATCAAGGCAAGACAGAGCAGCAGCGACCAAGCACAAACTGAAAACCCAACGATAATGGCGGTAATCGCCCAGACATCTCCTAGCGTAGTCATGAATTCACCTCTAAGCTCATCTTAGGCCGGTTTTAAGCCGGCGCGAAGCGCTTTTAGGCGGAACTACCGCCAAAGCCGCAAGAGGTTGCAAACACTAGGCACTCTGGCACTCGAACACTGACATTGATCCAATGCAATAATCCAAGCGTGCCAGACAAGGACACCAAGTCCTCTTTAACCAAAGCCCAAGACCAATTCATTCTCGAGTGGGGCAGGATGAGCAGCAGTTGGGGCATCAACCGGACGATGGCGCAGATTCATGCACTCCTGTTTGTCACCGGCCACGCGCTGGAAGTCAATGAGATCATGGATCGGCTTCAGATTAGTCGCGGCAACGCGAGTATGAATCTACGGGAGCTCATGGACTGGGGAGTCGTACGCCGGTTTCGGCAACCCGGAGACCGCAAAGACACGTACATCAGCGAGACCGATCCCTATCAGATGTTCATCCGCATCGTTAAGGAGCGGAAACGACGCGAGATCGACCCCACGACCGATGCCATTCGCGAAGTGATCACCAAGCTCCCCGAAGGAGACCCGACGGAGGGCGTTTTAGAGTTGCGCACGCGACTCCAGGGCCTTCTCGAAATCTTCGATCTGATCGACGTCGTCTACAAACAGGTGTTCGCGCACGATCTTTCGCTGGAAGAGATCAAGGGCATGGTCGACACCGCCACCGAGAACGTTTAAACGACGCGATTGCCCGCGACGTAGACCGAGTGCACCAGGTTTACGCCGAACCAGTAAGCAATTTCCCGATAGTCGTCGCAGTTCCAGATCACAAAGTCGGCGCGTTTGCCTTCCTTCAACGATCCTCTGTCCTCGAAAAGGTCGAGACTGTGGGCGGCGTTGACCGTGGTTGCGGTAATCGCCTCGGCGGGTGTCATGCGCATCTGAATGCTCGCCAAGTTCAGGATCATGGGCATCGAAGTCGTTGGGGAAGACCCCGGATTGAAGTCGGTTGCAAGAACCACGGGAAGTCCGGCGTCGATCATCGCCCTGGCCATGGCATACCTGCTGAGGCCAAGCGCAAAAACGGACCCCGGGAGAAGCACCGGCATCACTCCGGCCTCTTTCAGCGCGAGAATGCCACTGTGGCCGGTCTGCTCAAGATGGTCGGCTGTCTTGGCTCCCAGTTCCGCCGCCAGTTGCGCGCCCTCGCCGTTTGTAAGTTGATCCACATGCATTCGTAGCTTCATGCCCAAATGCTTGGCCCTAACGAGGATTCTCCTAGCTTCGTCCGCGGTGTAGTAGCCCGCTTCGCAAAAAATGTCGCAGTAAGGGGCCAGCAAAGCTGCGGCGGGGAGCAATTCTTCGGATAGAAGCTGCAGGTACTCCTCGCGCGGCATCTCACCGGGAAAACTGTGGGCTCCCAGAAAGGTCGGCACGCAGGTCAGGGGCGTTTCCGCTTCCAACCGCCGGATCACTCGCAGCATCTTCAACTCGTCCTCGAGCGAGAGGCCATAGCCCGATTTGGCTTCGATCGTGGTGGTACCGCTCTGGAGAAACCAACGGGCTCTCTTCTTGGCGGCGTCTAAAAGTTGGTCTTCCGTCGCCGCACGGGTGGCTAGGACACTTGAGCGAATGCCGCCTCCTGCCGCTGCAATCTCCTGGTAGGACATGCCCTTCGAGCGCATTTCGAACTCATTGGCACGGTTGCCGCCGAAAACTGGATGGGTGTGCGCATCGATGAACCCCGGGAGCACGATGCGCCCGCCCACCTCGATTACTTCATGGGTGGTAACCCGGCGTTCGATCTCTTCACGCGAGCCAACGTGCAAAATCTTTCCGCTCTCAATCAACAGGCCGCCATTGCGGATGATCCGCAGCTCAGACATCTCGGCTCCCGTACGCGGCTGGTCTGAACCGGCCAATGTCAAGACCTGAGAGCATCCGACGATTGCTTGCACCTTGGGATGTTACAACCTGGCGGAGCACACCGTCGCATTGCTGAAGAGAGGGCCCCCGGACGGTTTATACTCCGCCCATGAACCGGCGACTGATCGAGTGCGTTCCCAATTTTAGCGAAGGCCGAAACCAAGTGACGATCGAGGCGATTGCGGAAGCCATACGCGCCGTCGATGGCGTAAGCCTGCTTAACGTCGATCCCGGCAAGGCCACGAACCGGACCGTTTACACCTTCGTCGGTGAGCCTGAGGCGGTCTGCGAGGCCGCATTCCAGTCAGCGAAGAAGGGTGCTGAGCTTATCGACATGAGTCGGCACTCGGGCGAACATCCCCGCTTTGGCGCGATGGACGTGTGCCCCTTGGTGCCGGTGAGCGGAATTTCGATGGAAGAAACCGTCGAGTTTGCGCGAGCGCTTGGAAAGCGGCTCGGGGAGGAACTCGGGTTGACGATCTTTCTTTACGAACATGCGGCAACCTCAATCGAACGGCGTAACCTCGCCGCAGTTCGAGCCGGTGAGTACGAGGGCCTGCCGGAAAAGTTGAGGGCTACGGATTGGCGGCCCGATTTCGGCCCTACAACCTTCAACACCAAGTCCGGTGCCACCGCAGTGGGCGCACGAGACTTCCTCATCGCTTTCAACGTGAACCTCAACACCACGTCCGTGCGACGAGCAAACTCCATCGCTTTCGATGTCCGCGAGAAGGGTAGAGCCAAGCGAACAGGGGACCCCATCACCGGCGAAATCGTGCGCGATGAAGCTGGCAATGCGGTGTACGAGCCGGGTTCGCTGGCCTCCGTCAAGGCAATCGGTTGGTTCATCGAAGAATACGGCATCGCCCAAATCTCGATGAACCTTACCAATACCGGAGTGACACCGTTGCACCTGGCATTCGACGAGGTGATTGAAAAGGCGAGGGCCCGGGGGGTACACGTCACCGGCTCCGAATTGGTGGGACTTGTTCCACTGAGTGCGCTGCTAGATGCAGGCCGATACTTCCTCCGAAAGCAAAAGCGTTCGACTGGAGTCTCGGACGCCGAGCTGATTAAGATTGCGGTCCGAACTCTGGGGCTCAGTGAGCTCTCTCCCTTCGATCCGCAGACCAGGATCATCGACTATGCGATCAAAGACCACTCGAAGAAGCAGTTGATCGACCTTTCTTTCAGGGCTCTTGTCGAAGAGACCGCATCAGAGTCCCCTGCGCCGGGAGGAGGCTCAATCTCGGCCGCTTTGGGGGCCCTAGGAGCGGCGCTCGCTACGATGGTGGCGAACCTGTCATCGCACAAGCGAGGTTGGGACTCTCGATGGGAAGAATTCTCCGATTGGGCGGATCGAGGGAAATCATTTCACACGGAGTTGACGATGCTCGTCGATGCAGATACTGATGCCTTCAACGTGTTGATGGGCACCTTTGGCCTTCCAAAGGTTACGGACGAGGAGAAAGAACTGCGCCGGACCGCGATCCAGACGGCTACGCGAGAAGCCATTGAAGTTCCTCTGAGAGTCATGCGGGCGGCGCTCGGATCGATGGACGTCATTCGCGCTATGGCCGACGTTGGAAATCCAAACTCCGCTTCCGATGCCGGAGTTGGTGCCCTATGTGCCCGTTCGGCCGTCATGGGTGCCTATTTGAACGTCCAAATCAACGCTTCTTCACTGGATGACAAGCACTTTGTGGACCAAGCCCTGAATGAAGGAGCAAATATCCAATCACGCGCTCAAGCCGCGGAAGTAGAAATTCTCGAGATCGTCCGGTCGAAGCTGTAAGCGCGCAAGATCCATAATTTGCTATGCACGACCGCCAAGCCGCCTGGGATCTTCTGACAACACACACGCCCAGCGAATCCCTTCGACGACACTGCCTAGGCGTAGAGACATGCATGCGCTGGTATGCCGAAAAGCTGGGCGAAGACGGGGAGAAGTGGGGCATCACGGGGCTGTTGCACGACTTTGATTACGAGCAGCATCCTGACAATCACCCGTTTTGGGGCATGCAGTATCTTGAGGAGCACGGCTGGCCCGAAGACGTCATTCGCGCGATCGGAACCCATGCGAATTACTCCAACCTTCCCCGCGAAACGCAGATGGAGAAATACCTTTATGCATGCGACGAGATCAGCGGGTTCGTGACCGCGGTTGCCTATGTAAGACCGAGCCGCAGCGTGGCGGAAGTGGAAGTCAAAAGCGTCATGAAAAAGCTCAAACAAGCCTCCTTCGCCGCAGGGGTCAACCGCAGCGAAGTGATCGAAGGAGCCGAAGGAATCGGTCTTCCTCTGGAGCAGCATGTGGAAAATGTCATCGCTGCAATGCGAGCCAACTCGCAAGCTCTCGGATTGTAAGGAGGGCCATTGAGCCATAATCAACCCTGAATGGGGGCGGTGCTGCTGGATGCCGGTGATATGCGAAGGACCCTGGGGCGCATGGCTCATGAGATTCTTGAAGCCAATCAGGGCGCAGACAACCTTGTGGTGGTAGGCGTTCTTAGACGTGGCTATCCCATCGCCAAGCGCCTCGCATTCCTCATGACCCAGATTGAAGGCACGACGATTCCTTGTGGAAAGATCGATGCGCGGGCCTTTCGAGACGATCGTGCCGCACAAGAGACCGACGAAACGGAGATTCCTTTCGAGGTCGCGGGTAAAAAGGTCATCCTCGTTGACGAGGTGGTCTACACGGGTCGAACGATACGGGCAGCCCTCGACGCGCTGATGCGGCACGGACGCCCGAAGCGGGTCCAACTCGCCGCCTTGATTGATCGCGGACACAGAGAACTTCCTATTGAGCCCAACTACTGTGGGAGGAAGGTATTTACGGACAGAGAAGATCGCATCATCGTGAAAGTGAACGAATACGACGGCGAAGACGCCGTGGTCCTCGAGAAAGGGCTTTCACTCGCGGGGAGAGGCTAAAAACATGCCAAGGCATTTACTCGGAATACGTCAGCTCGATCCGCAACAGATCGAAGACTTGATCAACCTCGCAGCGGACTTCAAGCTCCGCATCATCGAGAGCCGGCCCGTGCCGCGCCTGAGCGACAAGGTCGTCGGAATGCTGTTCTTCGAGCACAGCACGCGGACGAGGGTCAGCTTTGAGCAGGCGGCGCACTACTTAGCTTTGAAGACCGCCAATTTCTCAGCTTCTCTTTCTTCGATGAAGAAGGGCGAAACGCTGAAGGACACGATCCTCACCTTGCGCTATGAGCGGCTGGATGGCCTCGTTATGCGGCACCCCGCTTCCGGCTCCCCGACCCTCGCTGCACGATTTTTTGGCGGGCCGGTGGTAAATGCCGGGGATGGCCAGCACGAACACCCCACGCAAGCCCT
>JBBQWO010000007.1:0-123096 GCA_038210535.1 Fimbriimonadales bacterium
AAGCAGCTTGCGAGAACTCGCCAGACGAACCACTTCGCCCAAAAGAGCTTCCGCCGCGCCAGAACCGAACAGGCGCTCCCGGTTGAAACTCAGCGTGCTGTGGTCGAACACCTTATCGTCCCAGTCCAATCCCACGAACCAGCGAAAGCCCGCGTTCATGACGATCTGCTCGCAAAGAGCCCGCTCGCTCCTGATGCTGTAGAGAGCCATCAAAAGCCAAGCTCTTAGAAGGACCGGAGTCGGAACGCTCGGATTTCCCACCATTCCATAGTTCGTTTCAAACGCCGAGGCCACACGCGAGTAGGCCTGGTCAAAGTCGGCGCGAATCTTGCGAAGCGGATGATCCGCCCGCAAGCAACTCGTCGATGGGTCTCGTCCCAAACAATGCCTTCTGATCCTTCTCGCGTCCCTGCATGAAGAAAAGACGCTACAAGCTAAGAAGAGGAAGCGGGTTCGTCAACAGCTTCCTAGTCCGACGATGAGCGAGCCACCGCCGAAGCAGATATAGACATGTTCCCTAACTGCCCCACCTCGATCGCTGGCAAACGATTCCATTTAATCATACCCCGCACAAAGGAGAAGGCCCCTGAGGTTGGAGATCAGATGGAGCGCGACACGCTCTTACACAGCCAAACCTCCTCGAGAGTCCAAGACCATAAGGGCCACGACTCTGCGCTATCTTTGCAGCCGGGGCTTGCTACGTCGCCTTGACTGATAGATGAAATGCGCAAGCTGGACAAACGAAATGAAGGGCGTGCCAGTGACTACGGCGAACACCGAAGCTATCGGCGGGAGCGCTTCTACATCGGTTGTGTTAACAAACAGGTGCCACCAAGCGATTTCTAAGACAATAATCCCCAGATATACAGCAGGAACCGTATAGGGTATTTCTTCATTTAAAACCTCCCTGTCTCTGCCTACTGAGAGAGAGTGCTTGAGTTGGCGGTCGTATGGTTTTAAAACTAAACCCACGAGTACACCAACCAAGCTCAAGGCGAGTAGCCACGCTACGCCCACGTTGGACTCTCCGTTGCACATGCTTGCGGCTTCGGTACTGGGCTTGGTCTCGGAGGCTCCAATCCGCGACATCTCCTCATACATTCGTAGCGGGCGCGCCCCCTGGGGTGAGCTTTTCCGCAAAAGCTCAGGCAGTCGTCAAGGCTGCCGGGCGCTGGGGCTGGATCAGGCTTCGGGGCGCAGTCACCATTTCTAAGGCAGCCTAGGAGTGAGCCTAAAGCACCAATAACTCCCGTCGCTACACATGCGATGACCCCTTGACCACAAAGAAAATGAGCACAGACCGCTAACGCTATGCCGCAGGTGGCAGGGTTGGCAGCGCATCCGGTTAGTGCTCCATAGACGCAGACGGCACAAGCGCCGATTACGCCTGCTAAACATCCGAGCAGCGTATTCTCGAGAGCTTTGCCAAGACAACAGAATATCTCGCGCATTGACAACATACCCGTTGGGTCAACTTCCGCCACTGGAGCGTTGTGACCATACGCATATGCCGACTGCTGTGGCCGGAGCAGGTCTACCGTTTGCCACTTGGCTAGCTGCGGGCGGTAGTACCTGGCCCTCACGTAAATCAACATGTCTAGCAGGTCCCTGAAATAGCCAAGGGTTCCAACAAACGTGAAGGGAGTAGGAGACGAACCGCTGCGGAGGGCGACCTCGCCGTAAGGCCAGTACTCCCAACGATCAGTAATCGTTTGCGTCGAATCGACCAGAGCCGCTGTAGAATCCAGAGTATCTGGAACGTAATCCCGTTCCACACCTCCACGAGTTTCGCTGACGATCATCCCGCAGAAATTCGTGTACACCGCCGACATCGCCATTACGAGGTCACCACTCCCAGATAGTCGGTTCCGTCCCAAATGAACGTGGTAGCCGTACAACGATGTGTCGTTCGCAGGGTTCGTCTGGGACACCCGACGATTATAGAAGTCGTAAGCGGAGGTCGTCACGTTACCATTAACCGCTTCTTCCTACGAACTACAATTGTGGCACGACGCGCTCCAGCCAGGTTGGAAGTGCATGAATGACCGTGCATTTCGTGCCGGCGGGAGAATCATTAAGAATATCGTACTTGTATAGAAAAACTCCCTCAGATCCGTTGTCTAAGTGCCTCCATGAGATTTCCCGCGAGCTTCGATTGTTTAGCTTCCAACCATTCTTTATCGTCAGCTCCTTCAACATCTTCGATTCGATTGTGTCAGGGTTTGTTGTCAAATAGAATATCTGCACATCCTGACCATCGACTATCGTCTCCTTGCCGTCGCCAGAGACTCTCCTGATGCTTAACGGACTGTAGTCCATCAGAAAGCGCAAGTCTTGCCTGCTTTCAATCGAGTAAGATATAGCGAGCATCGCACAAGTTATCAGCGCAAGACCTCCTAACAGAAGCCGAGATTTCAGCACCCCAACTCCTTCAGACAGTCAGGTGACTTATGGCTATGGCCCCCCTTGTGGGATATTTCGTGCGCCATTATGCAGAACAAGGACTGCCCGGGCTCAAAAGCTGATGGACAAAGTATCAAGGGATTTGCCCATCCCGGTAGTTGGCTGGCATGCTTCCGTCTACATGACAAGCCGAAGTCGCAGCGGATGAGCAAGGGATCAGATTTCGACGTACTATTGCAGATAAAATCCACCAAATCTGCTTGAGAACCCCAAGGAGGGGCCGTCGGATGAGCGACTTTACACGCTAATGCGCCGAGGCACACACGATAAGGAGAACTCGGATTGTTGAACTTGCCACAGAGAAGTGTCAAAGCATTCTTTATATCGTCAATTTGCGAAGGGCTACAATCAATTCTCCTAAACCAAATAAGTCCGCTAGGATCTGTTTGCTCGCTTGGTCGAGAGCCGACGTATTCATAAGCTGGCATTGGTGGCCAGAGCGGATCGACCGTAAGCCATCTTGCGAGGTCCGGCCTCACATGTCTTGCTCTGACATAGAGCATCTTGTCGAGAATGTCTTTGAAATATCCAAGCATTCCCACGAATGTGAACGACGTCGGATGTGCGCCGGCTCGTTGAGACACCTCACCGTACGGCCAATACTCCCAGCGATCGGTAATGGTTTGTGAGCTGTCGACAAGAGCCGCGGTCGAGCCCAGCGTATCCGGCACGTAGTCTCGCTCGACACCGCCACGGGTCTCGCTGACGAGCATTCCGCAAAAGTTCGTGTACACGACAGACATCGCCATTACGTGTTCACCTCTCCAAGATAGTCGCTTCCGTCCCAGATAAACGTGGTGGGATTCTGCCCCTGCTCTTGCTTTGAGCGCCTCAGACCATCGCCCTGGTAAGTGCTGGTCACCACCGATCCATCCGGGTTCGTCAGCTTAGTGAGCCTGTTCTCCCCGTCATAAATGCATCCATAACCAGTCTGAACACCAGAGGTGTCTTCCAGAGTCAAGTTCCCAACTGCATTGTACGTGTAGTTGATTGCGGCTGCGGCATATCCGCTTGTCACGATGCGATTGGCAACGTCGAACGTCTGCGTCAGCGGGGGATTGCCTTGATGCCATTTCAACAGCCCAGGGTGTCCCTGACATAGTCCCGCTCATTGGCGGTTCTCGTTTCCGAGACAATCCTGCCGCCGAAGTTCGAATAGATCGCTGATGCTTCCATGGTTAATACTCCGCCAGATAGTCGCAGCCGTCCCACACGAATGTCGTCGGAGCAGCTCCGTGAGCCTGCTTGCCTCTTCTAAGGCCATCAGCTTCATAGGTCTTGGTCGTCTCCGTGCCGTCCGGATCCGTTCTCTTCGTGAGCCGGTTTTCGCCATTGTAAAGATCACCAAGCATCCTCTTCAGTAAGTCTTCTTACAGCCTCAATATACGCCTTTATCGTTTGGCTGCCCTCAACAGTCCCTTCGATGGTCTTGGCCATTTGTTCGTACAGAGGCTTAGCTCGCACAAGTGCTTTTAAATAGGCGTCGCGAGCAGCTGCTTGGCTAATCTCCGAGGGTACCGGATGGTGGCCGGGTTTCTGGGGCATAACTTGGGTTGAGAACACAAGCGACTCATAGTATTGTTCCGCCATAAGGTGGACCATGGATCGCGTAAGCAGATCGAGATCGTTTCCCGCAATGCCGAAAGCTCCCGCAACTTCTTCAAGTTCATGTTTGTCCATGCCAGGGGAAGGCATTTTGATCTTGTACGAGTCTTCCATTATCTGCCTAAATGCCTGGCAATTAAACTATAGGCCAGCAAAAGGGTCTGCATCTACAATCAATATGAGAATTACCTGACTGACCGCAACCGCCATCGGAATAAATTACATCACAACCTGCTATGACTTTCCCTTCAGTTCCGCACTTTGCGATACAAGCAGCCATTGCCGGCACAGGACAGGGGATGGTTCGAGGAGTCCCCGTTGAAGCGAATGCCATGACGGGGATCGGTATAGGCAAGCCACGGATATAGTGATGATGCCAGGGATGCAGAGAGCACATGCACCAGCGCAGACTCCCACAAGAGCTCCACAAATTGTTGGATTAGTGAGGCACCAGCACTTTACACATTCCCAAGTACCCAAAGGGGAGCCCAAGCAGCCGAGCAAAGCCCCAATGATTCCGACACCTATACATATGCCGCAGCCTATGCATACGGGATTCCAGAGACCGCTGGGGTCAGCGACGTTGACAGGCCTTTGGCCAACGTAGGAGTATGCCGATTGGTTGGGCCATAACGGATCTACGGTCAACCACCTTGCAACCATGACCTTCAAATATCTAGCCCTGACATAGAATGCCTTATCGAGCACGTCCTTAAAATAGCCTAGAGTTCCAACAAACGTAAACGGGGTGACTCCACTTCCGCTCCGCTGACTGACTTCGCCGTACGGCCAATATTCCCATCGGTCGGTGATGGTCTGCGTCTCATCGACCAGAGCCGCTGTAGAACCCAGGGTATCTGGAACGTAATCCCGTTCCACACCTCCACGCGTCTCGCTGACCAGCATCCCGCAAAAGTTCGTGTAAACGACCGACATCGCCATTACGTGTTCACCTCTCCCAGATAGTCGCTTCCGTCCCAGATGAACGTCGTCGGCTTCTGCCCCTGCTCTTGCTTTGAGCGCCTCAGACCATCGCCCTGGTAAGTGCTGGTCACCACCGATCCATCCGGGTTCGTCAGCTTTGTGAGCCTGTTCTCCCCGTCATAGACATAACCCGTCTGAACACCAGAGGTGTCTTCCAAAGTCAAGTTCCCAACTGCATTGTACGTGTAGTTGGTTGTGGCTGCGGCATATCCGCTTGTCACGATGCGGTTGGCAACGTCGAAAGTCTGCGTCAGCGGGGGATTGCCTTGATGCCACTTCACAAGAACGTTGTCGGTGTTGTCGTAGCTGAAGGTCGCAACCTGGCCTGCCTTGTCCTGACCAAGCAATCTGCTGGCCTTGTCATAGGTGTACCTTGCCGGCACGCCGTCCCTCGTGCTGACGGTCTTCCTTCCACCCGGGTCGTAGGTGTCCACCACCGTCATGATAGTCCTCCTGAGTTACTGCTATCCTTCCATGAATCTGAGTGGCTTGTCGCACTATGAGTCGCGATTTGGCGGGCTGAAATCATCACCATGGATATCGCCCCGAAAAATATGCCACACCATAGAGAGGAGTGCCTCAGGTCTAGAGGCAGAAAGGCACAACCAGCAGCTAACATCAGAATTGCACAACCCAGGAGAGTTGCGACTATAAGCGCTGTAATTGCCCACTCATGCTTCCAGCTCAGAAGCACGATTGCCGGTGCGAAAACAATCGCCCATTCACCTAGCCCCGGCAGTTCACCCCGTATGATGAGGACAGCAGTACTCACCAGCGCCACGACACCCAAGAAGCGAGAATGCCATATGCTGCACCGGCAAGGTGTCGCGTCGTCATACTGCTTGCGTCAATCCTATGAGCGGTTCGTTTGCTCTCATTGCTGCATCTCTTATTCTTTGTCGTTCTGAAGATTCACGGTGACCAGCAACATTTGAGTGCCCGCAAATAACGGCACTCCAATTGCGGAAATGTTCGAAACATGAGTGAGGCCTTGATACAATGTCAAGTACGAGCAAAGGGCTGGCAGTGCAAGCCAATGCCCCAGTCGCCAAAATACGTGCGCAGAAATTCCAGCCATGCGATACTTGAAAAAGAGCCAGGCTGATAGCCAAGCGAACAAAGTGGAAATGCAACTAACTGTAAAGAGGCTTTCGTTTTGCATCCAATCCACCCTGTTTATTTAAAACCCGAACAGCAGGCAGGCAACTCCGGAATTCCGCAGCGTTCTTTATAGGTGATGCAGCATGAATTGTCAGGTTTCTGACACGCCTGAAGCCATATGATGCCAATACCGCAAATCAGTGAACACAGCGTGGTACACCGCCCCTCATATTTGCAATATCGTGCGCAAGCTGTAACACATGCTAAGCCCCCAGCCGTGCTCATCCAGTTTGTGTCTTCGGGAGCCAGATACAATATCGTGAGAGATTCGATTCCAATAATGCCGAGCGGTGGGGGTAGGCACAAGCCCTTTGTGCCGCAAAAGACTATACATCGCTTGATAATCACGTGACTACGGTTCCTGCGTCCAAAATGGCGATCTATCGTAAGACAGGCTTGACCTGTCGGGTCTACGTTGGTCACCGGGTTGACTAGGGCATAAGAATACGCTGGCTCTTGGGGCCACAAGGGATCCACAGTAAGCCACCTTGATCGCAAGACATCGAGATACCTTGCTGCTACGTAGAATGTCTTGTCGAGCACATCTTTGAAGTAGCCAAGGGTTCCAACGAATGTGAATGGAGTGCCGCTAGCCCCGCTTCGTTGCGAAACCTCTCCGTATGGCCAATATTCCCATCGGTCGGTGATGGTCTGCGTCTCATCGACCAGAGCCGCTGTAGAACCCAGGGTATCTGGAACGTAATCCCGTTCCACACCTCCACGCGTCTCACTCACAATCATGCCGCAGAAGTTCGTATAAACCACCGACATCGCCATTACGTGTTCACCTCGCCCAGGTAGTCGCTTCCGTCCCAGATGAAGGTCGTTGGCTTCTGGCCCGGCTCCTGCTTTGAACGCCTCAGGCCCTCGCCCTGATAGGTGCTCGTCACCACCGTCCCATCCGGGTTCGTCAGTTTGGTGAGCCTGTTCTCACCGTCATAGACGTAGCCGGTCTGAACACCGGCGGTATCCTCCAATGTCAGGTTGCCGACTGCGTTATACGTGTAGTTCGTTGTGGCTGCGGCATATCCGCTTGTCACGATGCGGTTGGCAACGTCGAAGGTCTGCGTGAGCGGGGGATTGCCTTGATGCCATTTCACCAGCACGTTATCGGTGTTGTCGTAGCTGAACGTTGCTACCTCGCCGGGTTTGGTTTGGCCAGTTAGTCGTGCGGCATTGTCGTAGGAATAGGTTGCCGCAACCCCGTCTCTCTTGCTCACCGTCTTGCGCCCGCCTGGATCGTAGGTGTCCACCACCGTAGAAATCGGGGTTGAAGCTGAGGTTTGCTCGATCAGCGTGATGACTCGGCCTGAGGGGTCGAATTGCATCAGCCTCTTCGTGCCGAGGCCTGCAAGCATTGTCGTCAGACGCCCGTCCGCATCGTATTGAGACGTATAGATCGCTCCCGTGGGTTTTTGGCAGGTTGCCGATCGGTCGAGGGAGTCATAGGTGTAGGTGTGGAGTCCGTCATCGGGATCAACGAGCAGCGTCCGGTTGCCGCTCGCGTCATATTGATATGACTGCACGAGGCTTCCGGGATCGGTCTTGCCAGTCAGCATGCTTCTCGCGTCGAAGGAATATGTAGTGGTTCCGCCCGAATCGACCATTGTCGTTCTTCTGCCGAGCGGGTCGTAGGCGTAGGTGACTCTCGCCCCTCCCGTGTACCGGACCTCGGTGTTTTGCCCGATGGCATCGTAGATGTACGTGATGCGCCTGCCGTTCGCGTCGCGCAGCTCCGTTCTTCTGCTGGCCGCATCGTAGATGTACGTGGTTCGGTAATCCAGCTCGTTGCTGATGCGGGTGTTGCGGCTGAGGTTGTCGTAGGTGTAGGTGATGCGGTTGCCGCGGGCGTCCTGCCTGCCGACTTGAAGATCCAAGTTGTTGTAGGAGAGCGTGGTTCTTCTGCCGAGAGGGTCGATGGTGGACTGTAGGAGGTTCGAGCTGATGAAATACTGCCGAGTCGTGACGAACCCGTTCGCGTCCATCATGGTGCCGCGGTTGCCAGCAGCGTCGTATCCGATGCTCGTCCGGTAGCTCATGGCGTCGACTTGGACAGCAACCTGTCCAACCTTGTCGTACACCGTGGTGCTGCGATAGCCGAGCGGGGTTTGTACTACCACTTGTCTCCCAAGAACATCGTACACCAAACTCGTCAAAGTCCCAAGCGCATCTTGACGGGCGATGAGATCGACTTTGCTCACCATGCATAATTTTTTGATGTCTCAACCCACGCTCCGGAAAAGCTTCCACTAGAGGGCGCGGTACCCTTAGGGCAATGATCGAGCGATACACCACCCCTGCCATGACTGCTATCTGGTCTCGCGAGGCCAAGTATCAGAGGTGGCAGGAAGTTGAGCTTGCGATGGTAGAGGCTCATGCAGAGCTCGGGAATGTCCCGTTGGAAGCCCTCGGGCCGATCAGAGATAGGGCGGCTTTTACGCTGGCGCGGTGCGATGAAATCGAGCAGGAAACCCGGCACGATCTCATGGCTTTTGTTCGATGCCTGTCCGAGAATATCGGAGAGCCGGGTCGATACGTGCACATGGGCGTGACCAGCTATGACGTCATCGACACCGCTCTGGGCATGATGCTGCGGGACTCCTGCCAAGTGTTGTTGGACAGCTCTGAGCGTCTTGCCACCGAGATTGCCAGGCTGGCCAAGGAGCATGCCTCCACCCCTGAGATCGGGCGTACGCATGGCATTCACGCGGAACCGATCACCTTTGGATTCAAGGCTGCCAACTGGTATGCCGAGCTGCAGCGCAACATTCAGCGGCTTCGGCAAGCGAAGGAAGATGTTGCCGTTGGAAAGGTCTCGGGCGCGGTGGGCATTCACGCCATCGCCTCCCCCGAAATGGAGAAGATCGTTTGCGACAAGCTTGACCTAGGGGTCGATCCGGCAAGCACCCAAATTATCAATCGAGACCGGCACGCCAACTTTTTGAATGTGCTTGCGTTGCTGGGAGCAGGCCTCGAACGCATCGCAACTGAACTGCGCAATCTCCAGCGCACGGAGATTTTGGAAGTGCAAGAAGCCTTTGCGAAGGGTCAAACGGGTAGCAGCGCTATGCCGCACAAGCGCAATCCCTGGAATTCCGAAACCGTATGCGGGCTGGCCCGCCTGTTGAGAGGCAACTCGCATGCGATGCTTGAAAGCGTCGCCACTTGGCACGAGCGCGACTTGACGAACTCCTCGCTGGAGCGGATCGTCTTTCCCGACTCCTGTCAACTTGCTGACTTCATGATTAACCGCCTCACGACCATCCTCGCAGGGCTGATGGTCTTCCCGGACAGAATGATGGAGAACCTTCGACAGATGGGGGACCTCGTCTTCAGCGAGCATGTAATGATCGCACTCGTGCAAAAGGGGATGTCGCGAGAAGACGCCTACAAAGTGGCGCAGCGGAATGCGGCAAAGGCGTGGGAAGGCGAAGATTTTAAGACCAGCGTGGCAAAGGACCCGGACGTCCAGCAAAGGCTATCTACTCAAGAGGTCGAGGAGCTTTTTAGCCTAGAGCATCATTTGCGCCATTCGCAGCACACGTTGTCCGCCGTTGGCCTATAAACGCTTCGATCTTCTGGGAAACGTGTGAGTACTGTCCAACAATCTTTACTGGTTTTTCTCGGTGCGGGGGTTGGCGCGAATGCGCGTTACTGGCTTAGCCTGTGGATTTCGACCAAATGGCAGGCGTTTCCCTGGGCGACGCTTACGGTCAACGTTACAGGTTCGCTCCTTCTCGGCTTACTCCTGGGCTATCTCGACAAGCATTCGGAGGCGCATGCCTGGCGTCTGCTCTTGGGGGTCGGGTTGTTGGGCGGCTACACCACGTTTTCAACGTTCTCCTTCGAGGTGGTCCAACTGGCCAAGTCGGGGCAAGCGGCGCAGGCGTTCTTGTACGTCCTTGCGAGCTGCCTACTGGGAGTCCTTGCGGCGTACGTGGCCTATGCCTGGGCCAAAGCGTAGACTGACAGCATGAGCACCGGCAAGCTTGTGGTCGCAGTAACGGGAGCGAGCGGGGCGATCTATGCTCAGCGATTCCTCCAGCAGGCGGCGGCCATCTATTCAGAAATCCTGCTCATCATGAGCACTCAGGCGTATCAGGTGGCGGAGACGGAGCTTGGCACCGACTTTGGCGATGGTTTTAGCACCGAAGCTTGGTTGGGCAGGGAGTACGACAACATTCGCCTGCTCGATCCGAAGAACTACTTCACTCCGCCCGCTTCCGGTTCTTTTCGCCACGACGGCATGGTAGTGGTTCCATGCTCGATGGGCACTGCCGGGCGCATAGCAAATGGAATCTCGGACGATCTCCTCACGCGTTCAGCCGACGTTTGTTTGAAGGAGAATCGTAAGCTCATTCTGGTTCCGCGAGAGATGCCGATGAACTTGATCATGCTCCGCAATCTGACTCAACTTGCGGAGGCTGGAGCAACGATTTTGCCCGCTTGCCCCGCCTGGTACACCCGGCCAGAGACTCTGGAGCAGCTCGCGGACACGGTGGTTGCGCGTATTCTCCAACAACTCGGGGTCGAACAGAAGTTGGTCAAGCAATGGATGTCGGAGGATTGATGAAGGTCGTGCTGGCGGGGGGAAGCGGCTTTATCGGGCGGCACCTGAAGGTTGAGCTCGAGAAGGCGGGCTACGAGGTCGTTGTGCTGTCGCGAGAGGGGGATGTTTGTTGGGACGCCAAGACGCTTGGCCCATGGGCCCAGGAGCTCGAGGGCGCGGCGGCCGTGATCAACCTCACGGGTAAATCCATCACAGTGCGAATGACGGACGAGAACAAGCGAGAGATCTTGGAGAGCCGGCGAGCGTCGACGGAAATTATCGGCAGGGCCATTGAGCAGGCGAAGTCACCACCCAGGGTCTGGATTAATGCCAATGCGGCCGGCTTCTACGGTGACCGAGGCGACGAAATCTTGACCGAAGAGTCGAGTGCGGGAGTGGATTATCTCGCAACGGTAGCCAAGGCGTGGCAGGCACCGTTGGACTCCATAGACACACCGCAGACGCGGAAAGTCACCTTGCGCATCGGCTTTGTTTTGGGGAAGGATGGAGGCGGGTTTAGACCCATGGCGACGATGACCAAGTTCTTTCTGGGAGGAAGGCTGGGGTCAGGCAAGCAATGGATTTCGTGGATTCACATCGACGACCTTTGTCGCATGTTCAGGTGGGCAATCGAGCAAGAGGCGGCTGAGGGGCACTATAACGCTACGTCGCCCAACCCGGTCACCAATGAAGATTTCATGGGCGCGCTTCGCAAGGCGATGCACCGACCATGGGCCCCACCGGCTCCGGCTTTTATCCTGAGGCTGCTGGGCAAAGTGATGGCCCCGGATCCATCACTGGCCCTCATCTCAACCCGAGTGCTGCCAAAAAGGGCCCTCGACGAAGGCTTTCAGTTTCAGCATCCAGAATTGAGGCAAGCCTTAGGACAATTGCTCAAAGCTTAGGCTTTGGCGAATGCGACTCCGTCGGGGCTGTTTCCGACTGGAATACGGGCGACAACTTCACCCTTGGTCAGGTCAATCACGCCGATGGAAGTCGCTCCGGCTAAGCTGACATAGGCGAATGTGCCGCTCGGATGGATAAAGACTCCTGTGGGACCCGCCGGTTTGCCCTGCGGATCATTTGGATCCTTGAGTGTCGAGATTCGCTTAGTGATCTTTAGCCCGTGTACATCGACGACGAGCTCGCCCATCTTTGGATTAGGTACAAACGCCAGCTTGCCGTCCGGGGAAAAGGCTGCTCGGTAGGGAGAACCCGGGCAGTCTAGCGTGGCCAATGGTTTCATGCTCTTGGCGTCGATAATAGTGATGCTGCCGCTGAGGTTGCCGGTCACAATTCGCGTGCCGTCGGCCGAAACGGCGATGCCTTCCGATCCTGCCGCGGCGGCAACGTCTCCCGTTTTCAAAAAGGTGGTTAGATCTATGGCCGTGACATTGCCAGCGGGGATGTTTGCGGTGAATACTTGCTTACTGTCCGCCGGCAGCGCGAGCATGTGTGAACCTGGGTTGCCGGTAGAAATCGCCCGCTCAACCGCTCCCCCTGAGACGTTCACGATCACCACGTTCTGCGTCGATTCGCTGGTTAGGATGGCACGATCCTTATCCAGCCAAGCCGCCCCGTGAGGGCGCGTGTATTTGCCCAGATCGATGGTTTTCGTCACCTGCCCGCTTGGCAAGCTCACGATGGTTAGCGAGTTGCCGACGACTTGGCCGTTGCCGTAGTTCGTCACGATCGCCGTCTTTCCGTCGAGCGAAATCGCCACCTCGTGAGGGCCAACCCCGGTGGGAATCTTCTTGATGCTCTTACCCAGTCGAAGGTCGATGAGATCGGCGTTGGCGTCTTGCTGATTCGCCACGATGAGATATCCATCGTGGCGCCAGTCCTCTGTGAGAGAAGAGCAGGAGGCAAGGGAAGGTGCGAGCGACAAGGAAGCTGCTAAGGATATGAACAAACGCTTCATAGTAGTAACCACCGATACGTTCAAGACCGATAAGACCGTTCCGAATCAGGCACGACAAATTGCCATTGCTGGCATTCTACAGCCGGAGCAGCAAACGTGGCTACTCGCAATTTGCAGGGGACAGCACAAATGCAAATAGCGGCGTAACGGCTATATGTCAAAGGCCGTCCGACTGACATGAAGCGCGTCTCCACCGGATTTATCGTCCTCAGCATTGCCGCCGTCTGCAGCGGACAGGGGGACATCCTCAGGTTGATCGAGAATGCCGATCGCCCGGTGCGCGTTCCGATCCGCTCGGCTGATCCCTGGTTCATCAAGGCCATGCTCGAGGGCACGCCCGTCCAGCATCCTGAGATGAGCACCGTTCTCGGAGTCGGGGGGATGGGTGGCTTCGGCGGAGGTGGTTTCGGCGGCGGTGGCTTTGGTGGCGGCGGTCTCGGTGGGGGTGGCGGTGGCCAGGGATTTGGCGGAGGTGCCGGTGGCCAAGGAATGGGCGGTGGCTTTGGCGGCGGAGTCGGCCAAGGTGCCGGTTCAGGTTCCGGCGCAGGGCCCGGTCCAGGAGGACCCGGCACGGGGGGGCAGGGAAGAGGGCTTCTGCCTCCAGGCTGGAGAGTGATGGTGAATCCGACCGACAACAGCCTTTGGCTCATCCCCGAGCGGATTCGCTAATCTCATCTCCTCCCGCAGAGCGGGAGGCGAGGGCTCGGAGGGCCTTTTCCGAACAGCTGAGCCGGCTTGCGCATAAGAAAGACCACGGTGATGTGTACCGGAAGAAGTGCGCGCAAAATACCCTCGCACCCGCTGGCGTCACGTGCTTGCCTGCTACGACAGCGCCTTCGAGCGATGCATCGGCTGTTCCCTTGGCGCGGGCACCAATTTGATGCAGAGGGAACTGTTCCGAAGCGGAGCCAGTACCAACTCCCGATGAATCTGATCGCACTGCTTGCCGCGACTTGCTCGCTGGCACAAGACCCTCAACCCCAAATCCCGAAAGCCATGGAAGCGCTCAACGCGTCGATGAAGTTCGTGACAGCGGGCAAATACTTCCAAGGTCTTTCGCAACTCGAAAAATCGTTTGACGAAGGGGACGCGGAGGTAAAGTCGTTCATCGACCAGATGCTCGCTACGCTCTACTCCTTCGTGGGCGATGAGCAGAAGGCGATCGAGATGTTCGATGCGAGCATCAAGAATGAGGCGTCGCCATTGCCCGACAAGCACGATGTGCTCGACTCGGCCGCCCGAGAAAACGCGCTCGATGCGATAGTCAAGGCGTCTAAGGGACGGCAGATCGTGATCCTGAACGAGGCGCACCACGTTCCGTTGAACCGTGGCTTCGGCCTTCAAGTTGCTCAATCTCTTCGCAAAGAGGGCTTCGAGTATTTCGCCGCAGAGACGTTCGCTGAAGAAATCACGGATCAGTGGCCCAAGGGATACCCTTCGCTCAACAGCGGCTTCTATTCGAAGGAGCCTGCATTTGGCGACCTCTTCCGGCAAGCGATGAAGCTGGGCTACAAGCCGGCCGCGTACGAGGCCCGACGATTTGCGTCCGATGTGCCGCCTTTGGAGCGAATGAACCAGCGCGAAGCGCAGCAGGCTGAGAATCTGATCGCCAAAATCCTCAAAGACAACCCCAAGGCGCGCGTTCTGATTTTCTGCGGCTATCATCACGCCCTCGAGGCGCCAGTCAAATCCGCTGGCGGCGAGATCAAATGGATGGCGAACCGCCTAAAGGAGGCGACCGGCATCGATCCGCTCACGATCGACCAAACCGATGCTATCCCTCACAGCAAACCCGCTGGCGAGACCATGGAATATCGCTACGCGACCGCCAAGGGGTGGGTGACGCAACCAACGGTCTTTCGCAAGACGGATGGGGTGTATGCGGTTTTCGGCCCTTACAGCGGACGGGTGGATATGCAGGTCTTTCATCCCCGCGGCAATCTGATCGGGGGCCGTCCGGATTGGTGGCTGCTTGGTGGATACCGAAAGCCAGTGGTCCACAAGGTCGAGGTTGGGGCGCGATCCTTGCTTCAGGCGTTCGTCGAAGGCGAGTCTGCGGATGCCATTCCCATGGATCAGATCGTGCTCGAACCCGGCGCGCCTGCCAGGCTACTCATGCTGCCAATGGGCAACTACCGCCTGGTGCTGCAAGACGCCTCTGGCGAGAGCAAGGAAATTGGCAAGGTCAAGGTCGAATAAGCCGCAAAGGGCCCCGTTTGCCGTTGCCTCAGGAACCGGGGAGATACGGAACCCCCGCCTAACCTCCCCCTCCGGCTTCGCCGCAAGGGGAGGAACTGGGAGACGCCGAACCCCGCCTTTCCTCCCCTTCCGGCTTCGCCGCAAGGGGAGGAAATGGGAAATTGCGCCTTTTACTTCTCGGGCGTGAACGCCCGGGCCCAGCAGCTTCCCTCAGGGCCGTTGATAAAGAACATGCTCATCATGTCGAATCCGCCGCCCTGCTGGGTGGCGAACTTGTTGTTGAGGATCTTCTCGATGTCCTTTCGGGTTTCGCGCAGGTGGAGGACCGTCATCGGGTCTTTCACCTTGGGAATCGCCTTGTCGATGCGGAGCGCCAAGAGGCGCAACTCTTCCTTTGCGAGCGGCTTCAGGTCGGTTTTCGTGGCAGTACCGCCATTGACTCGCTTGTCGATCGTTTCCAGATAAGAGCGCTGAATCGATCGCCGATAGAGGTCGATCTTCGGTTGCGGCATGGCAACTTCCTTGAATACGGAGCGCGTGGTATCTCCTACCAGCCTCGCCACGCTGTAAGTGCTCGCCCCGTTCGCAAGCTCGTTATCAACCATGCGCTGAATTCGGCCTTCGGAAAGCAGCGAGGAGAGGAGCATATTGGGAATGCCGGTCATTTGCCTCAGCGACCCATCCGGCTGAATCTTGTTCATGATCTTCGGCGCGTAGAGCGACATCGGCACATTCAGGCCCTGCGTGAGCAGGAACTGCACGGCTGCCGCCTGCTTTGCGGCTGGCACCGGAGCAAACACATCGCCTCCTCGTCCGGAGTGGTAGTCGGTCTCCGCTACTCCGCCCACCAAACGCATCACATGCATGACTTCCAACATGCGCTGTCCCATGAGTTCGCCTCTTAGAGCGGCCAGCCGGGAGTAGTCTTCTCCAAACTTGGTCGTTGCGTTGTAGAGATAGAGGTTCGCGATGCGGTCGATGTTTCGGAGCCCAAGGGTTCCGGCAAGAATCGCGTCGTCGCCAATGTCTTCGGTTTGAGTGGTCGGGTCTTGGAAGAAGCGATAGTTGCCAAAGCGGAGCCGGGGATCGGTGACTTGTCGTGCTAGAAGCGCGTCCAGCACCTGCTTTTCATCGTCGGCATCATCTGCGTAGGGAACGGGTTTGTAGCCGTACTCGATTGCGAACTTGTCATAGGGGCCCACCATTCCGATCGTTCGGGTGACTCCGTCGCCGGGTTGGGCAACGTAGTTGAAGCGAGAATAGTCCATGATCGAGGGTGAAACGCCGAACTCCGAGGTGAACTTCGGATCGCGGAGTTGAGCCACCGTGTACGCCTGGCTCGCTTTCATGTTGTGCTCGAGGCCGAGGGTATGGCCCACTTCGTGTGCCGACACGTAGCGGACAAGCTCTTGCATGAGATCGTCCGGTAGCGGGAGCTTTCGAGCCTTGGGGTCGATAGCGGCGACCTGTGAGAAATACCAATTCTCGACTAACTCTGTGATGTTGTTCCAGAAGATGATGTGGGCCGAGATTGTCTCGCCGGAGCGGGGGTCCTGAATGGAGGGTCCCATCGCGTTGCCGATCGGAGACGGCGCCCAGCGGATCACGGAATAGCGCGCATCTTCTGCGTCCCAATCCGGGTCCTGCTCCTTTGTGGGTGCATCTAGGGCGATGATGCCTCGCTTAAAGCCAGCTTGCTCGTAGGCCGGCTGCCAGTCCTCGACTCCCTTTTTAATGGCTTCTCGCCATTTAAGCGGCACCTCTCGAGCGATATAGAACGTGATCGGCTTCACCGGCTCGGAGAGCGCAGCGTTCGGATCCTTTTTGACCAGGCGGAAGCGATTGATGTATTCCTTCGCCATCATTCGGTTCTCCGGCCTGCCGTATTCCTGGAAGCCTTGAGTGAAGTAGCCGATTCGGGAATCCTTGTAGCGGCCCATCATCGGCTTTTGTGGAAGCAGAACGAGGCTGTAATGCACGGTGACGCTGGAGGCACTGGGACGTGGCGGGCCGAAGAAGAAGCTCTGCTGAGGCATCCCCATGAACGTCAGCAGGGAACGAGTTTCGATGTTTTCTGGAAAGGCTTTGACCCGGTCGATGTACGATCGAGACCCATCGACGGACATGCCGCCGACGGCGCTCTTTACCGTGAAATCAGGAGGATCGCTCGTATACATCGAGGTGACGTCAATGACCGCAGTCTTTTTGCCGTCTTCCGACTTGCCCTCGGTCTGAACGTCGAAGGCCATGATAATGGGTTCGAGCGTAGAGAGTTGAACGCCTAGTTTCGTAGCGTCGTCGCCCAGGGCGCGAACGCTGAAGTCGCAGTTGCGAAGATAGAGCTTGTTGTTTCTGCGGGTGAAGCGGACTACTTTAACGCCCGTTCCTTCGCCTGGATAGCTTTGATTGACCGGAAGTTCAGCAAGCTCGGTCTGCATCAAGAACTCCCGTCCGATCAGGACTTCGGGAATCTCGAAGAGCACCTTGTCGTCGATCCGGTGGACCTTGAAAACGCCGGACTGCGACACCGCTTTCTTAGTTACGATTTCCTCGTACTTCTTAAGCGCGCCCGCCTCGGCTTTGGGCGTTTCGGTTTTCGGGTCTTCCTTCTTTTCGGTCGGAGGTGGCGTTTGGCTGAGGGCAATGGCCGATAACGGCAAGATCGCGGCAAGTGCGAACAAGCGGGTGTGACTTTTCATAGATGGACCTTAGGCAAATAGGGGACGTGATTGGCATGCCCTGTGGTTGCAGAGCGATGGTCCATTGTAGTCCTAAGTTGCTGACGTGGAGCCGCTTTAGTGAAGCGCAAGGGGCTGGGCGCTACTGGGAGCGTCCCCAAGCCAACGTGTAGCCCCACTTCCATGATTGGGGAATCATGCGGTCGTCTGCGTCGGCAGCAGGATTAATCGTCGCAAAAGCGCCAATCCTTTGAGTCGGATTGCCCACGTGCAGATTCGACATCATTTTCCCAACCGTGTGCGTGCCGAGCATCGCAAGTTCGAATCCCACCATCTCGTCCTTCTTTTTATCGTAGGTCGCGAACGCGAGCAGATTGCCCTGATAGGTATCGAGCGACCACTCGCTGTCCGCTTTCATGTCGTAGGTGGCGCTAATTCGCAAGGAAACCTGATCGCCCGTCACTGCCGTCACTTGGGAAGACATTTGGCCTCCGCGAATGTGCTCTTCCCACCAGGCGCTAGAGCCCGCCTGCATGTGGCTCAGGAGCACGATCCGAGTTTTCGCGGGACCGGCCACCTGCGTTTTGGACCCGACGGTTAGATTCTGCGGTAGCCACTTACGCCACTCTGACGGCTTGAACCACAAGCGGTCAACATGGAAATACATCGGGTGGCGCTGATCGAAAGCACTCATGCCAGAGAAGGCGTACCCCCTACTGGATATGCGCAAATCGAGCGTTTTCGCCGGCTTCTTAAAGGCGTCCTGCTCCCACTTCAACTTATCCTGCGCAGCGTCCAGATTGGCCGAGAGTTTTCGTTGAGCACCTAGGGCCCGGTAGTCGCTTAACGACTTGCGGAGCGCCTGCAGAATCTCCTTGGGATCAGGATCGGGCCAACCGCGGTTCGCTCTTCCGAGGAACTGTCCGCCGGAGGCTGCCACGTAAATGCCCTGCTGAATATCGTTTTTCATGACACCGGCTAGCCACCGGTTTTCGAAAGTGGTCTTATCTTGGTGCTCCTTGTAGCTGACATCGTCCACCGCGACCGCAACAAAGTTCTCCTTGACGAAGTTCAGAATCTCGGGCTGAGTCCAGACAAACTGTCTGGTCTTGACGCCGTTTTGTCAGCACCTGCCGCGCGGATCACCGAAGTACATCCACATCAGCATCGGCTTGTCTTCACGCTTCGCCTGCACGAGACCGTCGAACACCGACGGTTTCCAATCAATGCCCTGAAATGCAAGGTCTTGCTTGGTGGGCGAGGCGTGAGAACGCACGAGCCCAAAAGTCTTCTCGTTAAGCTCTGCGGGAGGAACGGCCGACTGCAACGCAACGAGCGCAAGGATCGCCGAGATCATCACCTAAATTATCACATAACCCCACGATCAAGATGGATGGTAGCCTTGAGGGAAGCCGAATTCAGGCCAATCCACCTAAATGAAGCCCTATGCCAGTCTCACCGCGAAAAACCAGGTAGGGCGAATCCGAGCAGCGATCGAGGGTGTGGTTGAATCCGAATGGGGCATCTCGGTCTCTTCTCTTCGCCTGGTCAGCCACGAATACAACACGATCTTTCGAGTCGATGCGGGCCATCTACGTTATGCTTTGCGAGTCAATGTCGCATCAGCCCACCCGCTTGACAAGATGCGGGCCGAGATCGCATTCGTTCAGCATCTTTCGGAAGCCAAGACGTTCAAGGTCGCGGACCCTATTCCCAAAGCAGACGGCAGCTTTATTGCCAACATCTCCATTCCCAATTTTGGACGGCCCGTTCATGCGGTGCTCTACGAGTGGCTACCGGACCCAACAGTTGGTGACTTGGCAACCGCAGAAATCATGTCCAGCCTCGGAAGAGCAACTCACGAGCTGCATCTGCTGGGAGCGAGCTTTTCGTTCGCGGGCACCCCGTTTCCCAGCCTTACGGAGCCGTATTACGGCGATCCTTACCGGCTTCCAGAGCAGGATCTCGACCTCCCTCTTTTCGAAGAGTGTGCCGACCGGGTTGCTTGCGTGTTTGCGAAGTTGGAGTCTCATCCAAAAATCCCGATCCACGCCGATCTCCACCTTCACAACATCAAATTTGGTCGCGCTGGGCTCTCCGTGTTCGACTTTGACGATGCGATGATTTCTTGGCCGATCATGGATGCGGCCATCTCCATGTGGTATTTCAGGAACCTCACCAAGGCTCCTGAGTTAGAGGCGCATTACTGGGAAGGCTTCGGTCGGTCATCCGCTGAATTTGGCTTAACCTCCGAAGAGTTTGAAACGCTCGTTGCCGCGCGCACGCTCCTCCTCGTCAACGACATCGTTGGGACGCAGAATGCCCGTGCCCGCGAAGAAGCCGTCCCCTTTGTGCGCCGGTGCGAGGCTCTCCTTCGCCACTTCTTGAACTCACGTCGCTTTGCCCCGTGGGAGGTGCCTGAGTGAATTTTTTGGTGTGTTTCCTGTCAACGGTCGCTGGAAAGGGCCTGAGCCCGGCCCCTTAGCGGGTGTGCGGATCTTGCGATGAGTTTTCAGGTCTGTGAGCTTGGGGCAAGATGTGGACACATAATATCGCTATGTCTCTCACACGCCGTGATTTGCTGATAGCTGCCGCCGCTTCACCCTTGCTCGCTAAATCTGCCTTCGCTTATCACGCCGGGCCAAAACAAAGGCCGGTGATCGGCTCGGGTGAGCACACGTACGAGGTTTATCACGATTGGCTCACGCCCCCATCAAACATCTCTTACGGCGATACCCACGGGCTTGCGGTCGACTCCCAGGGCCGAATCTACGTTGCGCATACGGTGGGGCAGGGAAGTGTCAAGACCGATGCGGTGGTCGTTTTTGACCAGCAAGGCAAGTTCATCACCTCCTGGGGCTCTGACTTCAAAGGCGGTGCCCACGGGCTCGACTTGCGTAAAGAAGGCTCCGACGAGTTTCTCTACCACTGCGACACCCGCCGCCGCCTCGTCGCAAAGTCCACCCTCGATGGCGATGTGCTTTGGGAAAAGGGCGTGCCCCTCGAATCCGGCGTGTACAAGGATGCGAACGGATGGTGCCCTACGAACGTGGCTTTCGGACCCGACGGTTCCGTGTTCGTTGGAGACGGATATGGGTCCCACTTCATTCACCGCTACTCCAAGACTGGCGACTATCTGGGGGTGATCGTGAAGCCCGGCTCGCAAGCAGGCACGGTCAGAGAGCCGCACGGTTTGTGGGTGGACTCGCGTGATGGCTGGTCTCGATTGGTGGTCGCCGATCGCGGAAATCGAAGGCTGCAGTATCTGACCTTGGACGGCCAACACATCGGGTTCGTTAAGGAAGGAATTCGAAGGCCCTGCCACATTCACTTCAATCACGATCTTATGCTGATCCCTGATCTGGAGAGCGTGGTGACCATCCTCGGAAAGGATAATCAGGTAGTGGCGCAGCTCGGAGACGGCAACCCTACGAACCTGCGAGGGGCCTCCAGGGACAAGTACATTCCCGGCAAGTTCATCCACCCTCACGCAGCGATCTGGATCAACTCCCGCGACATCGTGGTAGCGGAATGGGTCCCCACGGGCAGAATCACGCTTCTGAAGAGAGTCAGCTAAGGTTACGTGCCGGGGGTTTGCTCCTCAAGTAAACTCCCACTCCCTCGATGTTGAAGCATCCCGACCTGACCCTTCGGCGTGTCCAGAGCTTTCTCGCCCATGAGCTGAGCGCACGCATTTACGGCGAGCGGCATGCACTTCGGATTGAGTTCTCCGAGAATCGATCCGAGAATCAGAAGGGAGCCAAATCGGGCCCCTGGGCCGAAGTTGAACAGGGTTTCCGGTACGGGCCGGCTTATACGAATTTCTGGTTTCGCATAAAGGGCAAGGTTCCCGCTCACTTCGCGGGGAAGAACGTTGTCATCGTCGCTGACTTAGGCGGCGAGCGAACCGTATGGAAGGACAATTCGCCCATTGGTGGGCTCGACGTCGAGCATAGCGACTTTGGCTTCCTCGACGGGGCCGAGTTTTGCCGTGGGTGTTCGCTTGTGCAAGGCGGCGAAAAGCTTGAGGTCTACGTCCAGGTCTACACTGGTAATCCTCAGTGCCGGGTGCACGGTCGTGAGCTTCCGCGTGAACCCCTCGTGTCGGAAGTCAAATCGGCCGCGATCGTCGAGGTCGACCCGCAAACGAAAGACCTGGTCTACGACGTCGAATTTGCACTTGGGCTGCTGCAAACGCTCGATGTGGCGGACCCGGCCTACGCCACACTCTTGAGAGCACTCAACGACTGCGTCAACGTCTACTCGGCGGCGAATCGAGAAACTGGTCCGCGTTGCCGCAAGATTCTTCGAGATGCGTTGGGCAGCCTGAACGGAGAGTTGAAACACACGCTCGTGCCAGTGGGGCACGCTCATTTGGATACCGCCTGGCTGTGGCCCATCTCGATGACGAAGCGCAAGATGGCGCACACAACTTCAACCCAGCTCAACCTTCTCAACCGCTATCCCGAGTACGTGTTTTGCCACTCGCAAGCCTCCCAATATGAGTGGCTGGAGACGGACTACCCGGAGCTTTTCAGACGCGTGGTCGATTCAATTGGAAAGGGTCGATGGGAACCGGTGGGCTCTATGTGGGTGGAAGCTGACTGTAACCTGACGGGCGGGGAGTCGCTCATTCGGCAGTTCCTCTATGGCCGGCGCTACTTTCGGGAAAAGCTTGGCTACAACACGGAAGACATGTGGCTACCGGACGTATTCGGCTATTCGGCAGCCCTGCCGCAGATTCTGGCTAAGTTCAATATCAAGTATTTCCTCACGCAAAAAATCTCTTGGAATCAGTTCAACAAATTTCCGCACCACACGTTTTGGTGGCAGGGAATCGACGGGACAAGAATCTGGTCGCACTTTCCGCCCGCAGACACTTACAACGGGAGCTGCGAGCCCAAGGAAGTCGTTTACTCCGTCAAGAATTTTAAGGATCAGGGCCGATCCGACCAGTCCCTTTATCTGTTCGGCTTCGGCGACGGGGGCGGAGGACCTACTGAGCGGCACCTGGAGTTCCTGAGGCGGGGCCGCATGGCCCCCCATTATCCGGAGCTCGCAAGCGGCAAGCGGGCAATCGACTTCTTTCGAGAAGCCAAGGCAAGGTCCAAGGATCTGCTCACTTGGGTTGGCGAACTTTACCTCGAGCTTCACCGAGGCACGTACACCAGCCAGGCCGCGAACAAGAAAGCAAACCGCGCGTCCGAGTTTCTCCTGAGAGACGCCGAACTTCTTGCCTGCTTCGCGCCGGGCTTTCCCAGCGAATATCCGGCGAAAGAGCTTGAGAAAGCATGGAAGCTGGTCTTGCTCAATCAGTTTCACGACATCATCCCCGGCTCGTCGGTTCAGGAGGTGTACACCGAAAGTCTGGTTGATTATGCGGCCGTGGAAGAGGCGGGTACGAGGTTGGTGCGCCAGTCTTTGGAGCGGATTGGGGGAGCTTTCGACACGAGCCAAATGAGCCGGCCGGTCGCCCTTTTCCAAAACGCGACCGTCAAGGGTCAAGGAGCAATAGAATGGTTGGAAGAAGCGGTGCCCGCATCGCTGGCGGTTGCGGACGAGATCCTCGCCGTGCAACTGGTGGAAGAATTCGGAGAGCGCAAGCTGATCTTTGAAGTGCCCGAGTCTGCTCTTGGAACAGTGACGGTCGGGGACCTTCTGGATGCGTCGCCGGTCAGTCGGCCAAGGCTCAAGAGCACGGGTAGACGCATCGAGAATGATGAGATTAGCGTCCGATTCGATACTCACGGCAACCTTAGTTCGATCCAGAGTCTGGAGGACGGAACGGAGTTCCTCGAACCGGGCAAGCTGGGAAACGTCTTCCAACTCTTTGAAGACAAGCCCCTGTTTTGGTCGGCCTGGGACATCGATGCCTTCGCATTGGAGACCGGGCAAGACCTGATTCGGAGCGAAAGCTTTGAAATCATCGAGAAGGGCCCGGTCAGAGTCGCTGCGGAGGTTGTCAAGCGATTCGGTAAGTCGACGATCCGCCAGAGAATCTCGCTGGGCCCTACGCCTGGAATCAGGTTCGACACCGAAATCGACTGGCGCGAAGAGGACAAGCTTCTCAAAGTTGCGTTTCCCGTCAATGTCAATGCGGCAAGGGCTACGTATGAGATCCAGTTCGGCAACGTCGAACGCCCCACGCACTCGAATACAAGCTGGGATATGGCCAAGTTCGAGGTGTGCGCCCAGAAATGGGTCGACTTGAGTGAGGGCGACCAGGGCGTGGCTATGCTCAACGACGGAAAATACGGACACGACATCCACGGGAATGTGATGCGTCTCACGCTGCTGCGAGCCCCGAAGGCTCCAGATCCAGACTGCGACATGGGCCGTCACCGATTCACATACGTCGTGATGCCCCACTACGGCCCCTACAATCATGCCGGGGTGGTTCGAGCGGCCTACGGTCTCAATGCTCCGTTGCGATACGCGCACCTGCCCGTTCAAGCAGGCCAGCGAGGGTTACTGCCTCAATTTCTTTCGTGCGACGATCGAAACATTGTTATCGAGGCAGTGAAGAAGGCCGAAGACTCAAACGATCGGATCGTACGTCTGTACGAGTGCCACAATACTCGGGGCCGAGCTGAACTTGCATCCGCGAGAATGATCCAAGCGGCGTATCTTTGCGATTTGGAAGAGAATGTGATTGCGGAGCTTGAGGTGCAAGACGGTATCGTCGGATTCGATTACAAACCGTTTGAGATACTCACCTTGAAGATCGACTTTTAGGTAGCGAAGGTTCTCGACTAGGAAGTTCATGGCAAGACAGTTTTTCAAAGACTCACGTTCCACGCCGTGGTGGGTCGCTGCTGTCTCGTTGCTGGTGACGGCCTTTACGTGGGCCGCCGCTGCAAAGTTCATAAAAGATCGTGACGATGTGCGCTTCGAGAACGGCGTAGCCAGTGCCGAAGATCGTGTCGAAGACCGGATGGAGGGCATGGCGCATCTGCTGCGGACGACTCGGGGCATGGTGATTGTGGGTGAAAACCTTGACCGAGCCAAGTTCAAGCTGTACACCGATTCGTTCGTGCTTCCCGAAGAGTTTCCAGGTTTGGTCGGCCTCGGACTGTCTATGCGCTTGCAAGATAGCGATATCGCCAGGATCGAGCAGCGTATGCGCACGAGGGAGGGAGTACCCAATTTCACCATCCAGCCTAAGCAGGGCGAGGTGAATGCGATCGTGATGCTAGAGCCTCGCACGGAGCTGAACATCAAAGCCTTGGGCTACAACATGTTCAGCGAGCCCATCCGCCGTGCCGCCATGATTCGAGCTCGGGATACCGGGCAGGTGGCACTCACCGGCAAAATTAGTCTGCATCAGGATCGAGTTTCGGGAGAGCCCGGTTTTCTGATTTACTATCCCTTTTACGGCACTCGAGTCACCCCGAAGACCGAAGCGGAGCGGCGCAAGCACCTGGCTGGCTTTGTCTACATTCCATTTCGAGCAAAGGATTTGTTCGGCGCCATCTTCCAAGACTTGCCCGACTCGTTTGTGACCGCCACCATCTACGATGGGGAGGGGCTTAAACCGGAGGCACTTCTTTTCCAAGGCAAAAAGGCAAGCCTTGGCAGGCGGCAGTGGATCTCGACTCGGCATTTGGACTTTGCGGGGCACCGCTGGACCGTGCAGTATCGAAGCACGAGGGCATTTGTGCACGGATCGGGGGGAGAATTGATTCTCTTTATCCCCTTCGCGGGGCTGGTAATTACTGCCCTCCTGGTTGGGCTCAGTTGGCGTCAGACTCGAACGGCTGGTGAGCTAGCCGTACAGGCATCAGAGCTGCAGAGACGGGAATTCTATCAAAGGATGCTTGCGGAAACAGGCTCTCTCCTGAGCAGCTCACTGGACTATGAAGCCACGCTTGCGGCCGTTGCGCAGATTTCGGTTCCGAACTTTGCCGACTGGTGCTCTGTCGATGTGGCAGATGAAAGTGGGGGCATCCGCCGCCTAGCTGTCGCTCACGTCGATCCGGCGAAGGTGGCTTGGGCCCATGAGCTTCATCAGAAGTATCCTCCCGATCCTGAAGCCACCACAGGGGTTGCCCACGTCATCCGCACCGGCGAGCCGGAACTCTACGAGCACCTTTCTCAGGAGATTCTGAGAGCCGCCGCCAAGGACGAAGAGATGTGGCAGATCATCAAGGAACTCGGCTTGGTGTCAGCCATGACGGTCCCCATGAAAGCCCGGGGCCGAACCTTGGGCGTCCTCACCTACGTGTGGGCCGAGTCCGGCAAGAACTACGATAAGGAAGATTTGCAGCTCGCATTAGAAGTTGCGAGCCGGGCGGCGATAGCGATGGACAATGCCCTCCTCTATCGCGAAGCTCAGCAAGAACGCTTGGAAGTGTCGCGGCTGAACGAGAACCTGGAGAGGCTGGTCAGAGACCGTACGTCTGATCTGGAGAGCGCCTTAAACGAGTTGGAGGCCTTCTCCTACTCCGTCTCCCACGATCTACGCGCACCTCTGAGAGGTGTGGACGGATTCAGCAAGACCCTGCTGGATGACTACAACGACGTGCTGGACGAGTCTGCCAAGGATTACCTGAAGAAGATTCGGTCCGCGGCAAAGCGAATGGATGAGTTGATTTCCGCTCTTCTCAGCTTGTCGAGGATCACTCGTGCGGACATGGTTCGACGCCCGATCGATATCACGGCCCTTGCAAAAGACGCAGCCGAGGAAGCCAAGACGGTGCATTCGGCCAAGGTGGACGTTCGAGTGATGGAGGGTCTCATTGCAGACGCCGACCCTCGTATGGTGCCGATCGTGCTGGACAACCTCATTTCAAATGCAGTCAAATTTTCATCGAAGGCCGGGCATCCGGTGGTGGAAGTCGGCCGGAACGGGAACTCGTTTTACGTAAAGGACAATGGAGTTGGATTTAACATGGACTATGCGACCAAGCTGTTCGCTCCGTTCGAACGACTTCATTCGATCAAAGACTTTCCCGGCTCAGGCATCGGTTTGGCGACGGTCCAGCGAATCGTCCATCGCCACAATGGGCGCATTTGGGCGGAATCGAAAGAAGGCGAGGGCGCAACGTTCTTTTTCACTTTGTCTTAGCTCAGATAATTGCGCACACACACGCAATTATCTGAGGCCCTTAGGGCGTGGTATCTCTGTCTTAAACTTATCAGGTTTAGCGGCCTTGCTCTCCAAACAAACCGCATCAAGCTTGTTCTCCCATTCTGAGAGGCTCCGACGGCAACCGGAGCCTTTTTGCTGTCTGACCCTAGACCGATCACTTGAAAGCGGGGTAACACGCAGGCATCCATGCTGACCACTCGCTCAACTGCATTAGCCTTGGTCCTCTTGCTGCCTTGCCTTCTTCTTGCCCAAGACCCTATCTCCACCGAAAGCTATCTGCGTCCGCCCAGGTTGATCGAAGAAGCGGTGATGGCTCCCTGGCACAATAACCGGAGCATCACGTATTTAAGCCCCGATCGCAGCCGGTATCTGCTCCTCCCGAGGGCTCCGCTGGTGGATATCGCGGTAATGGCGAAGCGGCACCTGAACCTGGGTGGCATTCAGATCGATCCTGCAGCGAGTCGGCAACGTACGCTCACCACTCGCAGCTCGGACGGAATCGTGGTCGTCAACCTCCGCTCCAAAGCCGAGCTTTCAGTTCAGTTGCCGCCAGGTGTGAAGGTCACGGATGCGGTGTGGTCTCCCGACAGCAGCCAGATCGCCTTCTTTGCCCATTTCGCTGACCGCACGGAAGTGTTTGTCGCCGATCCGGTGACCGGAAAAAGTCGCGCGATTTCGAAAATGCCGGCCCTGCCTACCCTCTCGAGTGCGATCGAATGGATCGAGGACGGTAAGGCGATCATGACGGTCGTTGCACCCGACGGGCGGAAGCCCACGCCCAATCCCAAAGACGTCGCCGACTCTCCGCGCGTGCAGATCAGCGACGACAAGCCGACGAGAATTCGTACCTACGCAGCGCTGCTCGGGACACCCTTCGAACAGGATCTGTTGGTCCATTTTGGAACGGGGCAGCTTGCCAAGATCAATGTGCAGAGCGGAAGAGTCACCCCATTCGGAAAACCTGCCCTCATCGAAGCCTTTGATCCCCAGCCCGACGGCAAGTTTGCTCGCGTCACCTTGATGGAGAAGCCATTTAGCTACCTGTATCCGGCTTCCATGTTCCCAGAGCGGGAAGTCGTTTGGGATGAGAGCGGGCAAGAGAAGACTGAACTTAGTAAGCGCGGACTTCCACAGGCCACCCCGGCCGCTCCTGCAGCGGCAGCAGGAGGGCGCGGGGCACCGCCAGCCACGAACGATAAGAGATCGTTTGCCTGGCATCCAAATGGCCTTGGGCTCGTTTATCTTAAAGCGGATGGCGCAGGAGCAAACCTCAAAGATCGCGTCATTCTCTGGAAGGCCCCTTTCGGTGAGAAGGACACGGAGGTGCTCTATGAATCCGCTACTCGGTTCGGCAGCGTTAGGTTTGGCCCCGATGGCCGCCGACTGTTTATCACCCAAGCGATCGATGGCCGTACTAGGCTCTCGGTCGTCAATCCTGGCGGGACACCGGTCACTTTGGTCGAGACCAGAACAGATGATGATCCTGTCGATCTGCTCACGACGCCCGGCGCAAAGACCGGCACAGTCGTCAGGCTGAGCACAGATGGATCGTCCGCCTACCTGAGCGGTTCAAAAGTAGCCGAAGATCCGATGAAGGAGTCACCCAGGCCATTCATCGACAAGGTCGATCTTGCGACGGGAAAGCGAGAGCAGATTTGGCAAAGCAAAGCGGATGTTTACGAAACGGCGACTGTGCTAGACAACGACGTCAAGGAACTGCTGGTCGTCCGCCAGAGCTATAGCATGGTCCCTCAGAGCTATCTCGTCACACGTGGCGGCGGAGAAGTGGCGCTTACGGCGAACACCGACTATTTGCCGGACTTGACTCAGGCGAGGCGAGAATACTTCACGGTTACCCGGAATGATGGCTTCAAGTTCAGAGTGAAAGTGACTCTTCCCAACTGGCACGCTCGGTATGCAAAATCCCCTGCGTTCTTTTGGTTCTACCCAGGGGAATTCACGACTCAGGCCCAGTACGACCGCACGCTCAGGCGCACGAATATTAATGCCTTCAACCAGGTTAGCGGCACTAACAAGGCCATCGTGCTGCGAGCAGGCTACGTACTCGTCGAGCCGGACTGCCCAATCGTTGGACCCGCAACGCGCATGAACGACGCGTACATTCCTCAACTGCGAAACAATCTCGCTGCGGTGATCGATGAGCTTGATCGACGAGGTTACGCGGATCGGACGAAGTTAGCCCTGGGCGGACACTCCTACGGAGCGTTCTCAACCGCCAACGCGATGGTTCACACGCCCTTCTTCAAGGCAGGTATTGCGGGCGATGGCAACTATAATCGACTCCTAACCCCCTTTGGATTTCAGTCTGATCAGAGGCAAATCTGGGAAGTGCGCGAGACGTATCTCTCACTCTCCCCCATCCTCTACGCCGATCAGATGACGGGAGCGCTTTTGATGTATCACGGCATCGACGACCAGAACATGGGCACTGCTCCGCAGAACTCGGAACGCATGTTCGCGGCCCTCGAGGCACTCGGAAAACCGGCGGCTCTGTACATGTATCCGTATGAGGATCACGGGCAGATCGCCAAGCAGACGGTGCTGGACCAGTGGACCCGATGGGTGACCTGGTTGGACAAGTGGCTTAAATAGCCGCTTTCGATCCCACTGAAAACTTGTAGCCGCCGGGCACCAAACAGGGGGTTTCGACTGTAGAATGGAGATGAAAGAGGTTCCTAAATATGAGAGTTTCTCCCGTTAAATTGGTATTGGCCGTTTCGCTGTTGGCAGGCTCTGCAATGGCTATGGCCGATGCAACGCTCAAAGTCGGCTCCCCAGCTCCCGCCCTTAAGGTCGCGAAGTGGTTCAAGGGCAAGCCGATCGAAAAATTCGAGCCAGGCAAAGTCTATGTGGTCGAATTCTGGGCCACCTGGTGCGGTCCTTGCAAGACGAGCATCCCGCATCTTACAGAGCTTGCCAAGAAGTATGAAGGCAAAGCCATCTTCACGGGCGTAAGCGTCTTCGAGGAGCCGGCACCTAAGGATGAAGCCTACTTTGGCAAGGTCGAGAAGTTTGTGACCGAATGGGGTTCCAAGATGGACTACAACGTGGCCGTCGATGGAAAGGATGGTTGGATGGGTACCAACTGGATGAAGGCGGCGGAGCAGCCGGGAATCCCGACCGCGTTCGTTATCGACCAAAAGGGTTCGGTCGCCTGGATCGGCCACCCGATGGATCGGCTGGATGAGGTCGTCGGAGAAGTGATCGCAGGGACGTTCGATGTTGCCGCCGAGCAGGCCCGGGTAGCGAAGGTCAAAGCAGATCAGGCGAAGGCCGAGGTAGAGATGAAGCCTTTCCTCGATCCTCTCCGGAAGGGAGACTACGCTATAGCAGTGGTCGAACTCGACAAAGCCTTTGCGAAGAATCCTAAGCTGGAAAACCAGTTTGCGATGGCCAAGTTCCAAGCCCTCTCCCGAACGGACACGCCAGCCGCTATGGCGTACGCGAGGAAGTTGGCGGACAACCTTTATATGGGCAATTCGATGGCTCTCAACAGCATCGCCTGGGCGATCGTCGATGACAAGAGCCTCATAAAGAACGGCGACTACAAGGTGGCAGTCTATGTGGCGGAGAAAGGCGTAGTTGCCCTGAAACCGGGTGCGGATATGGAAGCCGCGTACATTCTGGATACGCTGGCATACGCCTACTTCAAGGATGGTCAGCTAGACAAGGCTATTGCGACGCAAGAAAAGGCTCTCGCGGCCGCTGGCCGAGTCGATGACTTCGACTCTGCGACCCGAAAGGAAATGGAGGATCGCTTGGCGATGCTCAAGTCAAAGAAAGGATAATCGACAACGTTAGCCCTGAAGCAACTCTTCGAATCCGAGGAGAGTGGCTTCAGGGATTTTTTGTGACATCTTGCGCTAGCGCAGGAGGAGAGCGGGGGGCCGCTCGGTGAAGGTGTGGTGAGTCGATAGAATATGAACCGCCCCGGGCACGTTGTCCCAGACTGAGCCGTGCCTATTCATGTAGGCGTAATACACCAACTGGTTTTCCTTTGTCTTCGCCCATTTGGGCGTTCCGGAGCCCGAGAAGAGCAAAACGAACATGCCGGGGGGAATGAGCTCTTCGTCGGAGAATGCATGCGCACCGATCGAGAGGTCGGCGGCGGCCAATGAAGCGTCGCTGACAACGACGTGGCCTCGCAACTTGAGCCGCAATGAGCCCTGATTTTGGAGCAGGACGAACTCCTTTTCTGGAATAGCGCTACGCTGAACACCTACGATGCGAATCACTTGGGTGGGCCACCTCCGACTTGTTAATCGTGCCTCACCAGCTTACGCAAAATACACCCTAAATGGCTTTATTCGCCCAACAGCGCAATTTCCGGCACCTCTTCCAAACCGAATTGCCGCCGCTCGAAAAAATTGATCGCATACTGCGCCGATTGGCACGCGTCGTCCATAAATCGGTGAAAGGCTTTACGTCGATTCCACAGCAAGCAGCCCTCGCTGATCGTGCGCTCAAACTCGCTGATGAAGTCGTCGATCGCTGCCTCGAGGCAGACTTCGAGCGGATACAGCCTTCGGTAAAGCGGCAGCGTGATGACGAGCGGCCTCCTTGCCCACTTAGCAAGCAGGAGAGATGCGTCGTTGCGATTCGGGTGGGGTAGACGGTGAACAAGCTCGATCGCAACGTGTTTGGCCACCATCTTGGGCCAAGCGATGACACTCTCGAGAACATAAGGCTCTTCGTCGGGGTCGGTGGACGAGAGCAGGTGATGCGTGGCCGCAGCGCCCATCAGGCCGTACCGTAGGGCCAAGGTGGCGAGGTAGGCAGCCGAGCGCATCCCATCTCCATTGGGCAGACGGTATTCCACGCACCTCAGGGCTTGCGCGAATTCAACATCTGCCAGATACTCGATGGGCCTCATTGCCTTCCCTCTTTGGAAGGTCAAATGACTGCAAATGTTCGCTTCTTCATTAAGGCCACGAAAATTCGCCCGTAAAGACTGTCTGAGCGGGTCCGGTCATGAGCACCCGCCCACTTTCTTGGTAATCAATTTGCAGGCTGCCGCCGGGAAGCCGGACCTGGGCGGAGCGTTCCGAGCGGCCCGTCAGGAATCCCGCAACGGCCACTGAACACGCCCCGGTGCCGCACGCCAGGGTTGCTCCGGCTCCGCGCTCCCAGGTTCGCTGGATTAGGTTCTCTCGATCCACGACCTGCACGAAGTGCACGTTCGTTCGATTTGGAAACAGCTCATGGCGCTCAAATTTGGGACCTAAATGTTCTAGGTCGACCTTGGCAACGTCATCAACGAACATCACGAGATGTGGGTTTCCCATCGATACGGCCGTGCCGTTCATGGCTTGACCCACAGCTTGATCGACAAACTGCTCTGCCGCCTCGCCCTTCATGCCAATTTCTCCCCTGGCCAGCCTTGCGAGACCCATGTCAACCCGAATGTTGTCGCCGCCTACAAGGTCGAGCCCGAGAATGCCCGCTCCGGTTTCCACCTGAACTTCGTCTCCGGCAATATGGCCGTGATCGCGCAACAGCAGGGCGAAGCAGCGGATGCCGTTGCCGCACATCTCGCTCTCCGAGCCATCGGGATTAAACATCCTCATCTTGAACGGGGCCTGGTCCCCGCGCTCGAGAAGGATCAGACCATCTCCGCCAATGCCAAAGCGGCGGTCGTTGACCTTCTTTGCCATGGCTTGCAGGTCCGTGGGAAGATCGGCTTCTTGGATGGCATCGACCATGACGAAGTCATTGCCGATGCCGTGCATTTTGGTAAACCTGACCAAATTATTCTCCGTGCGGCTCGCGGCCGTCTTCTCCAGCCCGGTAGGAGCTGATGGGTCGGCTCGGAACGATACTCGCGACCGCATGTTTATAGACGAGCTGGGTGGGCTTGCCGGGTGAATCGAGCAGCACGGTAAACGCGTCGAATCCTCGTACCTGCCCTCGAAGCTGAACGCTGTTCGTAAGGTAGATCGTCACTCCGATCCCTTCTTTACGAACCTGATTCAGGAACATGTCCTGTAGGTTGATAGCCTTCGCCATTCTAAGTAATTCTCTCCTCAATCAATTTCAATGCGCTGGCAGCGGCTTCGTCCGGCTTGAGCCAAATCAGCCCTGGTTCCTTTCGGAGCCAGGTGCGCTGCCTCTTTGCGTAGCGCCTGACCTCACGTGTGGTGAGATCGAGTGCTTCGTTAATCATCATTGTGCCCTCAAGGACATCCCAAATGTGTCGGTACCCATGGGCCCGTAGGCCCGGATCTTCTCTTGAATAGCCTTGTTTGCGCAGGTTCTGGACCTCTTCGATCCAACCCTCGCGCACCATCTCGGCAGCCCTGGTAGCAATACGCGCGTCGGTCTCCTTTGGGTCCCATTCCAAGGCAAATTTGAACTTTCGAAACGGCGGAAGGTTGGGTTCTTCAAGCCTGGATGGAGTTAGGTGACGCTCGATTGCTCTCTGCACTCGTACCGGGTTTTGTACGTCTATGGCGTTCTCAGCGTCTGGATCTAGCTCGCTGAGTTTCTGCTGAAGTTCCAAGAGGGTGAGTTGGTTGAGCTGATCGCGCAAAACAGGATCGGGGGCACCAGACATGGAGTCATACCCCTCCAAAAGAGCCCGCACGTAGAGCCCAGTCCCTCCGACGATAACTGCCGACTGTCCTCGCTGGAAGACTTCCACCAATTCGGTTTGAGCGAGCCTCACCCACTCTCCAAGCCCGAAGGGCTGGTCGGGGGTTCGAATATCGATGAGCTTGTATTCGCCCTTTCGGGAGGACTTAGCGGTGCCGAGATCGAGGCTCTCGTAGATTTGAAAGGCGTCGTTGTTAAGGAGTTGAGCTTGAATATTGTCCGCCAAGCGCTCGGCAAATTCCGTCTTGCCGGATGCGGTCGTGCCCATGATGGCGATGAGGTTGGGCATGGTGAGGGTTCAAGCCTAGGAGTGCCTAAACTTCGAGTTCAAACCTTCTCAGTATTCGATTAAAGCTTTGATGGGATAGTTTCCAAGGGCGCTTCGGCCATTAAGGAACGTTAATTCGATGAGGCAGCCGAACCCGCAAACTTCGCCGCCAAGCCTTTCGACAAGGCGAGCGGCTGCCGCGGCAGTGCCTCCCGTAGCCAGAAGGTCGTCCACGATGTACGCTCTTTGGCCAGCCTTGATGGAGTCCGTGTGCATCTCCACCGTGTTGGTCCCGTATTCCAGTGCGTACTCCTCGGAAATCCGTTGCGAAGGCAGCTTGCCGAGCTTGCGCGCCACGATAAACGGGACGCCAAGCGCATAGGCGATGGGGGCTCCAAATATAAAGCCTCTGCTCTCGATCCCGACGATCGCCTGGGCATGGTTTGCTTTCGCATGTTCCATCAGCACATCGATGGTTTCCTGGAAAGCAGGACCGTTCTCGAGAACGGGCGTGATGTCTTTGAAGAGGATTCCGGGCTTTGGAAAGTCAGGAATGTCTCGAATCAGCGTGTGCGCCTTCAGAGTGATCATCGGCTGAGAATTCTACACTTTGGCAAAGCCAAGCATCTTTGGCGGTATAGATAGGACATCATGGTTCTCGTCGCAAACGCCGGGCTCTTTTCCGGTTCCTCTCAGTTTCCAACCGGAAAGCCCATCCTTTCTGGAGACAAGACCGCCCAGATCAAGGTCTGCACTCCCTTCCTCAAGTGAGTGCCCGAGAACGCCTTGCTTCGATTCACGATCGGGCTGCCAGAGCCTGCGAAGTGGCGAATCGCGATCCATCCGAAGTGACGCTGATCGCCGTCTCCAAGACCAAGTCAGTTAACGCGATTCAGGAGATGTACGATCTCGGCCAACGCCATTTCGGAGAAAGCCGATTGCAGGAAGCCCTTCCCAAGATCGAGGCACTACCTAAAGACATCGTCTGGCACTTCATCGGGCCCCTCCAATCCAACAAGGCGAAGCGCATTGCTGAGAATTTTCAAGCCGTGCACACGATGTACAAACAGTCGCAGGTCAGTGAGATTGCCAAAGCTCAAACCCTCGTAGATGCCTTCATCGAGATAAATGTAGGACAAGAACCGCAAAAAGCAGGAATATTCATTCAAGAACTTGACGATTTGCTGCCGATCATCTTAGACTGTAGGAAGGTTCGCTTTCGTGGACTGATGACTATTGGTCCGGCTCTTGCGGACGCCGAGGCGATGCGGCCCTATTTTAGGGCGGTGCGCGAGGCGAACGAGAGAATCGGTGCACGATGGCTCAGCATGGGAATGAGCCAAGATTTTGAAGTGGCGCTCCAGGAAGGAGCGACGCACATCAGAGTCGGAAGCGCTCTCTTCGGGGAGCGGTAGCCGCGTTTGGGAGGAAGGAAAATCATGGAAGAGACGATGCTCCAGGACAAACCTGGATTTTTTGGCCGCATTGCCGGCATGTTCACGCGCTCGGAAGAACTCGAGGACGAGCAGGAAACCACGTACGAACGAGTCGGTTCGGAGGGTTCCTTGCAGCTTCGACCGAACTACCGCTACACCGTTACCGTTCGTCGGCAGATCACCGTGTTCGAGGATGCGATGGCGGCAGCGAACGGACTCAAACGAGGCGAACAGCAGATACTCAATCTGACTGGCACCGACCCTCAGACCCGTCAGAAGATCGTCGACTTTATGTCCGGCGTCAACTATGCTCAAGAAGGCACTTGGGAGGAGATCGGCGAGAACGTATATCTGATCGTCCCGAGCAACGCCTACGTGGAGATGGCGCCGCCGACTCCACGCATGAACGCAACAAGAAACTAGGCTGTATTGCTTGGTGTCTACAATTGCCTTTGAGGACCGAAAGTTCTCGAAGGCATTTTGCAGTGGTTAAACTGCGCGTATCAATGTGGCCAGTCGGGAGGTGTAGCGTTTGAAAGTTCTTCTCGTGGGGTCAGGTCTCTTCGATTGGGGTGGTATCGAACGCTATGTCTCCTACCTTCAGACCGGCCTCGTTGAGAGGGACCACACCGTCTTCGTCACGAGCCCCGCGGATTCACCACTCAGCAAGAACACGCAAGGCTCGTTGCCGCTTGGCACGAAAGGCAAGTACGATCTGGCCGCCCTTGCGGCTTACCTCAGGCTCTTTCGCGAGCAAAGGTTCGACGTCGTGCACGTTCAATTTAATCCTGACTTTCTCGTCGCCGGGGTAGCGGCTCGACTTCGAAAGCAACCGAAAACTGTGCTTACCCGTCACGTGGCACTTCCATGGTCCGCGGCCAAAGTCAAGCTTTACGGCGCTCTTTTCGACACTATCATCCCGGTTTCGGAAGCCGTGCAAAAGAAGCTTTTGCACTCAGGGATTCCGGCCGAGAAGATGATTGTGGCTAAGGCAGGCTGCCCGGCCCTCCAGCCTAAAAACTCTGTTGATTCCAAGGAAGGCTTCCATGTCGGCGCGTTTGGCCGTCTGGTGCCAGAGAAGGGGTTGTCCGTCTTTTTCAAGGCTCTGGCGGCCTCACCGGGGATAACCGGGCACGTCTACGGCTCCGGGCCCCTGGAAGACGAGTTGAAAGCCCATGCACCGAAAAATGCGATCTTCCACGGTTTTGTCACGGACGTAGCCGACCACATGGCGGCCATGCATGTCGTTGTGATCCCCAGCCAGTGGGAGGAAGCGTTTCCCTATGCAGCGCTCGAGGCGATGTCGCTAGGAAAGCCGCTCGTTGTGAGCAATGTCGGCGGGTTGCCTGAGATTGTTTCCGAAGGAGTGAATGGGTTGCTGTTTGACAAGGCAAATCCAGCCGAGTTGGCATCGAGCCTGCAGCAACTTCAGCAAGATCAAGCCGCGGCCGCTAAGATGGGCGAGCGGGGAAGGGTTCTGCATCGAGCCGAATATACAATCCAGAGGATGGCCGAGCGGATTGAGGCTGCCTACTCAGCCTAGCTCAACACTCAACGGCTCTGTGTCACATAATCCTGTGTGCCTTCCGTTTGGTTCGAGCTGCTGTGTATCTGTCCCCACACCAAGGCACGACGAGGTCGCTTGCACACTCCTCATGGCACGGTCGAGACGCCGTTCTTCATGCCCGTGGGCACTCAGGGCACCGTCAAGACTGTCGGTTCTGAAGACTTGGAACACCTCGGTTTCCAGCAGATTCTCTCAAATACGTATCACCTATCGCTAAGGCCGGGAGCTGATCTCATCGAGCGCATGGGTGGGCTCCACTCGTATATGAGTTGGAAGGGCTCGATCCTTACCGATTCAGGAGGGTTCCAGGTGATGAGCTTGTCGAACATCCGCACGATCAGCGAAGAAGGCGTGACATTCAAGTCGCACCTCGATGGATCGATGCATCACCTTTCGCCGGAGCGTGTCATCCAGATTCAAGGACAGCTTGGAGTGGACATCAGCATGTCCCTCGACGTTTGCCCGCCATATCCGTGCACGAAGGAAGAGGCCGTGGAAGCCATGCGGCAAACGCACCGATGGGCACCACGAAACTTAGCCGCGAAACGCGAGGGACAAGCGGTCTTTGGGATCGTTCAAGGCGGAATACACTCGGACCTCCGAACGGAAAGCGCGGAGACTTTGGGGGAGTTGCCCTTTGAGGGATTTGCCATCGGCGGAGTGAGCGTCGGAGAGCCGACCGAGCTTCAGTACCCTGTCGTATCGCACACCGCTCCGCTGCTTCCCGCAGAGAAGCCGCGCTACCTTATGGGAGTTGGGCACCCGAAGGACATCCTTCACGGAGTGGGCTGCGGAATCGACATGTTCGACTGTGTGCTGCCCACCAGAATGGCTCGGCATACCACTCTTTACACGTTGAACGGGAGGGTGAACGCGGCCGGCGCAAAGTGGGCGGAGCACGAGGGCCCTCATGATCCGGGAAGCGTATTCCCTCAAACAGAGCGCTACTCGGCGGCGTATCTGAGGCATCTTTTCAAGGCAAGTGAGCCCCTGGCAGGGCGCATTGCTACGCTTCACAACCTGGCCTTTTACGCGAGACTCATGGCTGAGGTTCGAGTTGCAATCGAATCTGGAACATGGCCCGATCTCGTCCAGCGTTACGCCTTGGCATAGGGGGCGGTCCGACCAGCTAAAATGGCGACATGAAGCTCGCTTTTCCCTTTCTCGCGCTGTTCGCGCTCATTGCCTCGTCGTTGGCTCAAGCAGTCAAGAAAGAGGAGTTCGAATCGATCGACTCCATGATAGCGTCGGTTTACGGAGTCATTTCGGGCCCGGCTGGGCAGAAGCGGGACTGGGAACGCATGCGATCGCTCTTCCAACCAGAGGCGCGGATGATTTCGGTCGCCAAGGGTCGGGACGGTGCCGTGCGCAAGCAGGTTCTAACGGTCGAAGACTATATCAAGGGGTCAGGCCCGTTCCTGGAGGAGCGCGGGTTCTTTGAGAAGGAAGTGGCCCGAAAGGTGGAGCAGTACGGCAATATCGCGCACGTGTTTAGCACCTACGAAGCCCGGCAGAAGGCTGACGATGCGAAGCCTTTTATGCGCGGGATCAATAGCTTTCAGCTTTGGAATGACGGCAAGCGTTGGTGGGTGGTCACCATTTTTTGGCAGCAGGAAGATCCGACTACACCGTTGCCGGAGAAGTATCTTTCGGGCAAGGGGTAAGAGGGTAAGAGGGTAAGAGGGTAAGGAGGTGAGGGCGGGGAGTTCGCTCGAATCTCTTGTGGGTGTTGATCCGTCTACGTTCCATGCTTGTCGCCGTTGCCATTGCCCTCATTTCGATGCAGCAGGGACTCCTTGATAGGGTCGTTGGCGCTCCTACTGGGGCTAACGGTTACGAGGAGTACATGATGGCGGCCGATCTTGTGTCGGGCGAACGGTTTGGGCGCTTTATCAGCTTCTATCCCGCTCTCTTCAGTGAGGACTTGATTGCCAGCAAAGCCGATATTGAGGCAGTGCAGGCGCGGGAGAAGTGGCAAGGGTTTCTCAATTCTATCGGAGCCAAGAACTGGCTCGATGTCAAGCGACGCCTTCACAAGGAGTATGGCCGGGCTCTGGACCTGGTGCATCTGGGTAACGCGAAGCCGATGGTCTCTCCACGTAAGTCGGTAACGGCGGGAGAAGAATTCCCTGACCTCGCCGGATTGAAGAATCTGGCTAGGCTTTCCTCCCAATCTTGTGACGTGTTGGTAGCCGATAATCGGTCTTCACAAGCCGTCACCTTTGGGATGGACATGGTGACCTTGTCTATGAATATTCGCGGGATGTCGACTCTGTCGAACTTGGTGGGGGTGGCAATTCAATCGATGTCCCTTGCCGCCTTCGACGCAAACCTCGAGCGATTTAGCGAAAGAGACTGGCAGACGGTGCTTGCCGGAAGTGAGGCCCTATTGGCTCGTGGCAACCGGCTTAGCGAGGTCGCCGACGCAGAGGTTGTGGCACGGCGAGAGCTCTACGCCAGTTCGCTCGAGGAATCGGGAGCAGACGGCCGGAAGCTAACTCCTGCCCAACGAGCCTCTTTCATGGCTAATTTGGATCGGCACCTGCGCTCTTGGTCGGCCGTGTGGAAGCAGATGGTCGCACAGCCGGAGTCCGAATGGAAGCTCCTGAGTTTGCCGCCGATCGCGCCTGAGATCGATGAAATGGTCTCGCAGTTGGCCCCTGCAGAATTGCAGATATTGATGGCAAACGCTAAAGCAACCACTCAACTGCGGCTGCTCAAGCTGCATGCGCAGGTTCAAATCTATCGCTATCAGTGGGGCAAGCTCCCGGCTACGCTGCAGGAGGCCGTGCCACTTAGGAAGGACAGGATTGATCCCTTTGCTACCGGAGAGTTTCAGTACGAGCCCTTGAGTGAGCGCGGATATCGGCTTTATAGCAAGGGTAACAAGGCGATCGGCGAGATCGACTTGAAGTTTAAACGCGGTGCTGTCGAGGCAGTGGGGAGCGACAAGCCCTGGCTTTAGGTCTTCTAAGTCGCAGGGGACCTATTATCCGGACCCTCTCTCCTGCCCCTCCCTCTCGGAAGGGGGAGGGGTTCTGAGCTAGTGAACGCCGACGAGCGCCTCGTGGTGCTCGTAGTGCTCGCTGGCAGCTTGGGTCATCGTCGTGAAGTGGGCTCCCTTCTCGCGGAAATAGTAGATCACCTTGCGAAGCGTCTCCACGCTGTCTTGGTAGTCGCGCAAGCCGAGAGTAATGACTTCGCGATCCATGTTCGCATTGATCAGCTCCACGATTTCTTCGAACGATGAGTCGAGGTAGCCGTGTTTGCCGTTGTGGGTTGCAATCGGCAGGTGCAGAACCTGGTTTTTGCCTTCCAGTTTGAGGTCGCTCTTGTCCGAGTGGTACGGCTCGTGGGGGGCGCCTCTCCAGTCGATGAACATCTTGTAATCGGCGTCCGGCACGATCGAACTGTCGACGAGAATGCCCATCTCCTCGAGATAAGGAATGTCTCCTGGGGTGAGCGCAAAGGCACCCGCGCGGAAGGCGGTGCATTTGATCATGTGCGACTTGAGGGTGTCTCGCGCTACCCACAGAATATTGCCGCGCTCCTTTTGGTCTTCGACGTAGCCCCGCTCGTTCTCGAAGTTGACCTTCATTCCGATCTCGTGCCAGCTTGGGATCTTGTGCACGAATTCGTGGTAGTAGAGGTTCGTGTTTGCGCTGGGATCTTTAAGTGAGACGTGGATCAGCCACGTGCACGGGACGAATTCTTTCTCTAGAACCTTGATGTAATCGCCGGTATAGCACCGGTCGTGCATTGCGCCTTCGCAATCGACAGTCAATACGACATTGGGCATAGGTTTACTCTCCTGGAACCACTTTGGTGGCGGTGGGGGTGGCAGTCAGCGTGTAGGACTCGCCAAGCAATTTGAAGTTCTTGAACTTCACGGACTTCCATGATGCGGGCAAATTGGGCTTGATGCTCAACCAAGATTCACCATGAAGTTTTTTGGACCACGCTGCTCCGGGCACCTGTTCCGAGTCTATCCTAATCCCCAAAAATCCGTACAGCACGGCCTGCAGCGACCCGGCCGCTCCGGTGGTGAAGTAGGTGACCGCTTTTTTTCGTTTCTCGCTGAAGAGCATGAGCGGATGGTCGGTGAATGGCTGCCAACTCTGGTGCCAGGTCGTGTACGCCTTCTCTCTTTCGCCGAGACGAGCCCAGATGAGGGCGTGGATTGAGTCGGACATTGCGGGGCCGTTTTCGGTGACCTTGTCCGCAAAGCGGTCCATCATCGCGTTCGCTTCCTTTTCGGCGGGGGGATATTGGAGCGGGTAGATGGCGAGAACGGCGGCGGCCTGTTTGTAGCGTCGGAGGGCGTCGTTGTCGTACGTCAAGAAGGTCTTTTGGTCGCGGGGAAGCTTGAAGATGGTTCTGTCTTCAAGCATTGACCCGTCCCAATCTCCTCCATTCGAGCACCACTGGGCAAGAAGGTTTGTATAGAGATCGTTGTCTCCGATATGGTTCTCGTCGGGACTCATGGTTCCCTTGATCTCAACCTCGCCCCGCCTTAGGTCCCCCTGCGCTCTCTGCGCAAAGAATGATGCGGCTTGGTTTACGATCTCATTGGCCTCTTCCTCCCCAAGAAGACCCAACTCAGCAGCTTGCATAGCGGTAAACGCCACACTGCCGGTGATATGGTGTTCGAACTTCGACGGCCCCGGCACGGTTTCCTTGCCACTTACGCTTGACTCCCATGGATACATGAGAGCCGGTCCGAAGTTGATACGGGATTCTTGGGGCCCTATCTTGCCCGACCCGGTGGGCCTATCGGCCTTGGCCCATTCAGCGAAGTTCCTTTGCGCTGTCGGTTGCGTAAACACCCGATACTTTGCAATCTGAATCGCCGTCTCCGGCGAAATCATCGCGAGAGCCGGGAATACCCAAATGTCGGCGTCCCAAAAAACGTGCCCGTTGTATTGCTGATTGCTGAGCCCCATCGGAGCCACGGACATCGTCGATTCGGGATGGATCGCCGAGCGCAAATAGAATAGGAAGGAACGAACCGCTCGCTGATCTTCTACCGGCCCGTCGATTTCTATATCCGTCTTCCAGCGAATCTGCCAAATCCGTGCGCATTCCCCGGTAACGGCCTGGAAACTCGGTGCCACTTCCGGATCGTCCCAGCCGGCCCGCATTCTGTACTGAATGCCCCGAGCGGCCATCATCGAAATCCAGTTCGGGCTCTTGCCAAAGCTGTGGACTCGCTGGAAAGAGATCGGTCTTCCCGCATCGCCCGCTCCTTGGAAGACAACCAAGTTGCCCCTCATCTGAACCAGAGTGCCGACGCCCTTCGCATTCGCTCCGCCAGACGCCGTAAAGAGACTGAGCACCTTCATATCGGAGGGCTTCAGCTTGGATCGCATCCGAAACTCGGTAAAGGTGCCACCAGGAACGACCTCGTGCGATGAAGCTTCGATCGGAATTTCGCCAGAGATCTCGATAGGCGAAGTCGAGGTGAAGGTCCATTGGTCGCCAAGAATCCGCTGTTCGGGATGGATCACGGTTTGCACCTCCACCTTCAGCAGCGCGCCCCCAACTTGTTGCTCCCATTTGGTCGTGAGGATTCCACTCGCCATATCCAGCACTTGCTGATACGCAGTGCCCTTGCTTGGGTCGAGGTTGACCGAGCCGACCCTAAAGGATGCGGCGAGAGGATTTGCCAGGGTGCGGATCTTCTCTTCTCTCGTAGTCTCGTATTCATCGATCGCGAAGAATGGTAGCGGCTTTCCGTCGGTGCCCGTGCCTGACCCGCTGCGTGCGATGCGGACGCCCAGGAGGCCGTTCCAAAGTAGAGCAGGCTCAATATCGTTGACGTCGGCCGCACTGAGCATCCAGGGATGGGCTGGGGCCGCCGCAACGGCGGCTGGAGGCGGAGCGGAATTCTCTTTCGGATCGGGAGAATTACACCCGGATAGCATGAACGCAAGAGCTGAGAACCCAGCAAACAAAAGCCGCACGACTCTTCTTACGATATTCGCTCTAGTCTTTGCAAGCCCACCTATTTCATCGACGACTTTGTGAAGCGGGTTGACGCTAAGTACTCGCGGAACTTGGGGATGTGGCCGTCGATGTGCTCCTTCGCTTTGCCAATCCCAAGAAGCGTTATGAGAATGGTCGTGTTGCCGCGCACCGCGATGCCGGTGACCACGATCCGATCGAAGGTCTCGCGTCTGATCAGCCGGTAAGTGCCCCCGCTGAATGGCACGACATCCAAAATTTCAACCTTCCAGCCCAGGTTCTTCGTCGTGACGTCCGCAAACTGCTTGGTCAGTCCATCTCGGTCCAGCTCAGGCGTGGGGTTCTCCTCGGAGATGATATTGCTGGCGGCACCGCGCATGGTGATCTTCGTCTTTGGGTCTTTGTAGAGAAAGAGGGCTTGGGCGCTGTGTTTTTTCTTTACCCACCCATTTGGCATCGTGTAGGTGAGATCGAAATTGGTGGCCGATTCGGCTTTTGCATCGGCGTCTACTTTCCGCCAGAGCAGTGCGGGGCCGATAAGAATCGCGGCCAAGGCTACCGAGGAGAACGCCCTTTTGCGAGGAGGAACCGCGAATCTGGACATGGTCTAGTGTATGACATCTTTAACTAGGAAGGGGGCTTAACTCACAGTTTCTGACAACAACAGCCGGTCGAGCTCTTCCTCGCTGGCGTTGCTAAGCTGGTCAAATAGGCGATCACGTTCCTCACGCTGTTTGCCACGCAGCTCGCGCCGCGTCTTGCCTTCCAGGTAGCGAATCTTGTCCTCTCGGGTTTCGAAAATGAGGCGAGGCACCTCGCTTGGGCGGTTGTCTCGAATCGCGACCATCGTGACCCGAGCGGTGTTCGTGTGCCGCCTCGAACCTGCGAGGATGCTCTCCGCGAAGATTTCGATCGTTACTTCGACACTAGTTCTTCCAACAAAGGAAACATAGCCCACCAACGTGATCAGCTCGCCGACCTCGATCGGATCGTGGAAGTCCACTCGATCAAAGCTGGCGGTTACACAAATGGTCTCAGCGAATCGGGAGGCGACGAAATAGGCGCAGAGGTCGATTTTGGCAAGGATGACACCTCCGAAGACCTTGCCAAGAAAGTTGGCGTCTTGGGGCTCCATGATCTCGGCCATCTCAATGCGCGTGGAGCTAACGGTCTTAGCAGAAGGCATATCAAGCAATGATGAACCAAAACGGCGTCCCTACATGCCCAAAATCATCGCACCGGCCCGAACATCTATAATCAGTAGAACGTTATGAGCCTCGTACTTCTCGATCCAGAACTCCAGGACGCCAGTGCCGGAGAAGGTGGCTGGATGGTCGTGATTTACAACAACGACCACACAGACATGCAGGAGGTGATGCACATCCTCATGCGGGCCACCCAGTGCGACGAGGAGGAGGCCTACCTGGAAATGTGGGAAGCCCACACGTTTGGCAAAGCGCCGGTTCATTTCGCGTCCAAAGACGTCTGCGACTCGGCTGCCGCAATCATCGCAACCATTGGCGTCAAGGCAGAGGTCTTAAAGGAATGGAACGATTGAGCGGCGCACCGGGCACAATCGAGCGGCCTGACCTAGACGATCGAAGTACAACCTCCGGCCCACACTACATCGTCACGGTGTATGACAACGACCACAACACGGCTGAGGAAGTCACGCGCATTCTCATGGCGGCTACTGCTTGCACGTTAGTGGAAGCCGAGATGGAAACGTGGGAAGTTCATCACCTTGGTAAATCGGTGGTGCACCACGGCGCAGAGGATGTTTGCACGGCTGCCGCCGAGATCATTGCGACGATCGGTATAAGAGTGTCGGTCAGCAGTGAATAATGGATAGATGCACCGGCTTCTTGCCATCCTTGCCCTAGCGACTCTCTCAGGCACCCTCTTTGCTCAGACTCGCCCTCACCCTTACGACCTTCAGGACGTCAAGTGGCACATCGTTCTCGACGAGCCGAACAAGTCGGTCGTAGGCGATGTGACCAACAAGATCCTGCCCAAAAAGGGCACCAAGGAAGTTTGGTTCGATCGAGGCGAACTTAAGATCAACTCCGTCGTGGTCGATGGCAAACCGGCTGCCAATCGGCTCGACGGTCAGAGGCTCTACGTCACGCTCCCTGTTGCCAAACGCGACGGGCGCATTGTGGATGTGCGGATCAAGTACAGCGGTAAACCACGCGCCGGCCTCTACTTTATTCCCGCCAAGCGAGCCTTCCCAGCCAAGACGCCCTCGATTTATACCCAGGGGGAAATGGAAGACAACCGATTCTGGCTCGTCACCTACGACTATCCAGATGACAAGGCAACGAGCGAAGGCATCCTGGATGTCCCCAAGGGCTACTTCGCTTTGAGCAATGGAAAGCATGTGAGCACGGTGCACAAGGCCAACCGATCCGTATTCCACTGGAAGATGGATCAGCCGCACGTGACGTACTTGATCGCGTTCGTTGTTGGGCCCTACGAGAAGGGACACGAGCAGTGGGGAACGCTCCCGGTGGACTGGTATGTACCGACCGGACTCTCCGAAATGGGCGATTCCTCCTTCGCAGGTACCGCCGATATGGTGCGCTTCTTTTCTGAGCTAACTGGCTTCCGCTATCCCTATGCAAAGTTCAGTCAAGCAGTGGTTCCAGACTACATGTTTGGCGGCATGGAGAACATCACGATGGTCACGAACACCATCGGCACCCTGCATCCGAGGTCAGCGAAACCACTTGCGGAGTCGGAAGGCTTGGTTCTTCACGAGCTGGCGCATCAGTGGTTTGGCGACACGGTCACGACCAATGGATGGGCGGACGGCTGGATCAACGAAGGGTGGGCGAGCTTCCTTCCCAGCTTCTACGTTCGGCAAAAACCCGCGGTCGGCAACTGGAGTGGGGACGACGCTTTTCACCTTTACCGCTATGACACCTTCAACGGCGGCCTGAGTGCGCACAAGGCTAAACCCTATCGTGGGATGGTCTACAAAGACTATCGAGACCCGCTCGATATGTTCGATGGTTTCCTGTATCCAGGCGGTGCTTCTCGGATGTTTATGCTGATGAACATGATTGGAGAGGAGCGTTTCTGGGCCGCGACGAAGCAGTATTTGAACGAGCGCAAATACACTTCGTTCGACACTCCGGCGTTCTTTAAGACCTGGTCCAAGGCTACCGCACAGGATTTAACGCCCTTTATGAACCAGTGGTTTTATCGACCAGCGGCTCCCAATCTGACCGTAGCCTGGGAGGGTGCCGATGTCGTGGTCACCCAACCTACCCCGCACTTCGACCTGCAAGTTCCAATCTGGGTGCTAAATGGCTCCACTTGGATTAAGAAGCAGGTTCATCTCACTGGAGAGTCGGCGAGGATTGCGTTCCCGGAAGCTGCGGGCAAGCCGGTTTTGGCGGACCCCGAAGTTTGGATCATGGCCGACATCAACTACAAGAAGAATCTCACCTTCGAAGAGCGATGGGCCCTCTATGAGAACGCACCGAACGCCGCATCGCGCGCCCGGATCATGGACTTTCTTTTGCGAGGACTTGAACCCGAGCAGGCTCTGACCGTGGCAAGGTCGATTGACGAGCCGCCGCTGCTCGCACGGTATCTGAATGAAATCCGCCCGCTTGCTTCTGGAACAAGCGAAGAATTTCTTTCCGCATTTCTGGGGGCTGGATCGGACGACGATAAGGTCGTCGCCAACCAGGCAGCGGACCGCCTGTCCGCGTTCCCAAGTGTTTCTAGTGAGACGCTTAGCATTCTCAGGCGCATCTACCAAGAGGACGAAAACGTGCTCTTCCAGCAAACCGCGCTCCGAACCCTGCTCCGATTGACGAACGACGAAGCGTTAGCTCAAGAAGGGTGGGCGAAGGACAGTTACAACGACGGATTCAGGCAGATCGTGCTGGATTGGAGGGTAGGCAAAGAGCCTGATAGAGCCAGAATCTTGGCCCTTGAAATTCTCAAGAGTCCGCCATCAGAGCCTGTGCGAGTCAGTGCGATTCGTTATCTGGGCCGCCTAAAGGATGCTCCTGGAGAGCGGCGAGCGTTTGACGCCCTGACCGCGATTCTCAAGGAAGACTCGTTCGGCGCGCGAAACACGGCTATCTCTGCGCTGGCTGAATATGGTGACAAAGCCGCCCTACCCGCCCTGCGCCCCTTCCTCAAGCACCCGCTGGTCTTCTTCCGGCAGACGGCAGAAGGAGCAGTGAAGAGCTTGGAGGCTAAGGGATGAGGCGGGTGGGGTAATGGGGTGAAGGGGGTGAGGGTTTGTCGCCTAACCCCCCGGCAAACTAGTTCTCCGATTGCACGGTAATGGTCGCATTTGATCCGCTCAAAACGGTCTCGCCGGCAGCTTTGCCATTGACCATCACTTGATACCGCCCCTTGAACCCTCGCACCTTTAGCGAGCCTCGGGCGTCGGTTGTGCCTTTCGCCCGAGTCCACCACTGCTTCTTGGTCAGATCCTCCCAAACTTTCGCTGCTGGTCGAGCGGTCCAATCCATTCGGAACATCGCTCCTCCTTGATCGGCTCGCCAGTGCGCGCCTTGCCAGAAGCCCCACATGATAAACGCCTCGACTTTTGGGTGACTGAAGCAAGCGGTAAGAAAATCGGCCAAGTGCTGGCCATTGGCTTCATCGTCGACGACAGCGAGGTCGTACTCCGTAATTTCCAGCGGCTTGCCATAGGCGGCCATTTCGTCGAGAATTTCGAGCACTCGCTGCATGGGCGTCATTGGTACGGCAACGTGTGACTGAATGCCGATCACATCGAAAGGAGCATTGTTCTTGACCAAGAGATCGAGCCGCTCTTTGGCTCTGTTCTTGTGCCCCGGTCCGACTTCATTTTCCTCGGTGATGTTGTAGTCGTTATAGGCCAGAAGCACATTAGGGTCGGCTTCGCGAGCCCATTTGAACACATCTGAGAAATACTGCCACCCGATTCGATCCCAAAGTTGGGTCTCTGTCACGGCTTCGTTTACGACGTCCCACAGGTACAACTTGCCGGCAAATCGACGGGCCGTCTCCTTTACTCGCCGCTCCACCAATGCCTTTACCTCGGCATCCGACTTTGCCCACAGGCCTGCAGGGAGCCAGCGCTCAGCGCCCCAAACCAGGTTGTGGCCTCGAACCTCGATGCCGGCCTTTTTCATCCAGTCGATGGCCTGATCCACTTGCAAATAGTTCTGATTTTCGAGAGCGCTCCATTTTAGGTCGTTCTCGAATGTGACGGTGTTGAACAGCTGGCGAATCTTTTGCTGGAAGATTCGGTCATCTGGCGAAGTGCCCACGAGGCGGGCAGCGGGAGCGGCGGTGCCGAACTTGAAGGCGTGCCGAGTCTGCTCCAGCGTCACGGACGCGCCGCGAACGGGTTTGCCGTTCCTGCCGATTACTTTCACCGTCAGGTCGCCCTTGCGTATCTTCTCAATTCTCGCGAGAGCAGCTTTGCGCCAGCCCGGAGAGTTTGGAGACGCGCCATAGTAGTCGATCGTTTGGGGAATCTTGGAAAGGTCCACGGATCCGAGATTCTCTAGGCGGATGTCGGCCAGCTCGACGGTTCCCGCGCCGTAGCCCATGAACAGTGCAAGCTGTGCTTCGCCGGTCGGATGGGCTGCGCCAACTTTTCCCGCAAAACGATATTCCTTCCAGTCAGGGGGCGGAATGACTACCGAGGCGATGTACTTGGTGTTCGGGGGGGATGCTAGCTCGAACATGATGCCGATCTTGGCCTTATTGGGGCTCCGCATCCAGGCTCGGAAGCTCACGACGTCGCCCGCGGCAATCGGGCCATTCGTCTTTTTGTGAGCGACGTTTGTCCAAGGGCTCTCGCCCGCGCCCGCAGCGGTTAGGGTGAGCGCCGGGCCCTTTGCGGAAATTGCCGTTGAAGTCACCACTCGGGTGGGAGACCACCCGCTCGTCGGTTGCGTGAACAGAGCTGTTTGAGGAAGGAGGGCCAAAAGGAGAATCGCCGCACTCATAGGCTGATTATAGTGGCAAAAAATCCATATGGAACTGCACGGGAACGCCTGCGCGGTAGATTAAACGCATGTTGACCCAGCCTCAGGTCGAGCAGTTTCAGCGCGACGGTTTTCTAAAAGGGTCGCGCGTTCTTAGCGATGAGGAAATCGCCTTGCTTCAGGCCGAGACCCTGCGCGTGATCGATCAGCGCGAGGACGCATCTGTTAAGCAGCCCGTGATGGTTCATAACTTTACGGGTGATCCGGAGCGTGCGGTTTGGCAGATCGTCAATATCTGCGAAGCCAGTCCCCCGTTCATGGAACTGGTGCTGAATAAGACGGTCGCAGAAGAAATTGCTCAGCTCACCGATGCGAATGAGATTCGGCTATGGCATGACCAGATCCAGTACAAGCCAGCCTCAAAGGGAGGCGTCAATCATTGGCACCAGGATTCTCCGTATTGGGCCACTCTAGAGCCCAAAGACCAGCAGGTTACGGCCTGGGTTGCGTTGGACGATGTCGATGAGGAGAACGGATGCATGCGAATGGTGCCCGGCTCCCACCTTTGGGGAAACCACATCGGGTTTCTGGAGGCGGTGCCTTCCTACGACGAGATGCCGACGGAGTTTGAGGGGCATTCGGTGAACGTGAAATCTTGCCCCGTCAAGAAGGGTGAAGTGCACTATCACCATGCTTTAACCTGGCATGGCAGCGGAGCCAATCTAAGTGGACGACCCCGCAGGGCGGTAGCGCTGCATTACATGACGGATAAGACGGTTTTCCATCAAGACGGCGAGCATCCGATGAAGCAGTTCGTGACGACCGCGGACGGAGAGACGATTACCGGGGAACACTTTCCGGTGATATGGACGAAGTAGCCCGGCTTGCGCTTCAGTGGAACTTGACTCTGGGCGAGCGGCTGCCGGGGGCAACTTGCTCGGACGTTTTTCTCACGGATGAAGGGACTGTGCTGAAGGTTCCGCACATAGGATCGGAGGAGCGGGATGCGGTGTGGGCCGCCCAAGCGTTTTCCTTGCACGGTGGCGTGGAAATTCTAACAACAAGCGACCCAGATACCGATGCGCTGCTCATGCCGCGCCTTGGCATCGATCTCATAGCTGCGCCGGTTAGCGAGCACGAAAAGATTAAGATTTGCGCGAAGCTGATCCTGCGACTACGGGAGACTCCTCTGGATGCACGGGCACCGAGCCTGGGCATTTGGTTTAAGGAGCCTTTGGCAGATTGCCACCCCCTTCAGCCCGAAGGTTGGAAGGAAGCAACCTATCTGCTTGACACAGCTCCTGGCGCGGCGCTCCTGCATGGAGACTTACACCACCAGAACATTCTGCTCGGACCCCAAGGCTGGACGTCTATCGATGCGAAAGGGATGGCGGGCGACCCGGCCTTCGAACCTTGCGCGTACATGCGGAATCCGATCGGGGGCATCCCCGACGGCGAGGCGTTGGCGAAGCTCATGGTCGAGAGGCTGCGGCTTTTCGCCGAGTTCCTGCCGTACGAGCCTCGGCGCATCTGGGGATGGAGCTTTGCGCAGACGGTGTATTGCAACGACTCCCCCCATTCAGAGTGGGCAGGGCAGCAATGGTCTTTGATAGCCGAGGCGCTGTGGGACGTGCGTCGAGAGTTTCTCAACTAGAATCGAACCCATGCTTCTCGCCTGTGTGGCTTCCTTAATGTTGGTCGGTCCCCTGGAGTATCGGGGCGGCGACGTTTCGTTTTTGCCGCAGATGGATTCGCTTGGCTCAAAGTATTTTGACGGAACGCGCGCCGACGATCCGCTGAAGATCATGGCCAGGCACGGGCTGAACACGGCTCGGCTGAGCGTATGGGTTCAGTCGAAGCACGGATGGTGCAACACGGAGCAGACCCTGCGGATGGCGATGCGCGCGAAAGCTGCCGGGCTGAAGCTGCTGCTCGACTTCCATTACGCCGACGATTGGGCCGACCCCGGCAAGCAGCCGAAACCCGCAAGTTGGACAGGCTTATTGTAGAAACGGCCTGCCCATTCACCCTGGACAAGTTGTCCGGCCGTCCGCACATGGTCGACCATCGCTATGTGGATAAGCTGCCCTTTCCCGCGACGGTTGACGGACAGCGCGCATTTACGGCGCGTCTCGTGCAGCTTGTGAAAGAAACTCCTAAGGGCCTTGGGAAGGGCGTCATTTGGTGGGCACCGGACTGGCTCGGCTTGCCCAACAAGCATTCGGTCTGGGAGAATCTGAATTGGTACGACGCAAGGGGGCGAGCGTTGCCGGCAATAGACGTTCTGGCTCGCTGAATTCTAGCGGACGCGAAGGCGTCGATCCGAGATGGACGCGGAACAGCCCGGAGTGGGGGTCACAGGGGGAGTTTTTGAGAACTCACTCTGCCTACCTTCGAGGCGCAGCATGCCGTCCGTGCTAACTGACACGAAGGCAAACAGCGGCTCTCTGTACGCGTGCATTCCGCTTTGCCAAAAGTAGCTCGCGGAGTTAATGCTGAGGCAAGGGATACCGGCGTAAGTCTCGAGCCGATCTACGTGCAGGTGGCCAGAGAGACAGGCGACGACACGTCCGTTCTTCTTAATGATCTCCAAGACTTCGATCTGTTCTGGGGGTAGCGCTTGATTTTTGGCGGCAAAGCCGAGAGGCTGGTGGGAGAGGATGAAGGTGGGCTTGTCGGTCTTTGAAAGCTCGCGTTCGAGCCAAGCAAGTTGTTCGGGATCAGCCCAATTGTGGGTCGCATTCGAGGTGAAGTAGTTGCCGTTCGCATAGGAGTGCAACTTGCCGGCTTTCCGAAAATGGTTAAGGTCCAGATAAATAAAGCGGTAGTCGCCCTGTTCGAACGAGCCATATCGGCGGGGCATGTTCCATAGCGCCATGATCTGTTCCTTCGTGCCGCGATCCATGTCGTGATTGCCTAGAACGTGGCGCTTTGGCAGATCGATCTGGTTCCAGAGGTCCAGAAATTTGCTGACTTCAGACTCGGGCGTGGGGTGGCAGAAGTCGCCCATTTGGAGTGCGAAGTCAAGTCCCTTTCTGCGCTTCACCTCCCTCACGAAGGTCTCTAACCGGGTGGAAGCATCGGGCGCGAGGCCGTGGTGAACATCGGATATAACCGCGAATCGCAACGGCGGAGCCTGTGGCCCGAGACGGAGGGGGATCGCCAGAAATGCCCCGGCTTTTAGCAGTTCACGCCTGGTCATAGTGCCATTTTACAAGAGGCTGGACAAACTGCGGGACCAAACTCTTGGGACCGTGGGTGCCGTCTTAATGGCCCTCAAGGCGAGTTGACGGGCGACCCCCCTTTCCCCAAGTTTGGCCTTGGCCCTCGCCATGGACGAGAGGGCGATGCCGCTCCTCTGGACGAGCATGTTGGTGTACTTAGCGGCTTCGTGGCGGGGCTCATCTGCGAAGATTTCTTTCCTCCTGGGCAAAATCTTCTGGGTAAGCAGGTAGTGCTGTGCTTCGTGAAATCGAAAGCCAGAGTTGGCCAGCGAGGTGCTGAGGACGGAATAGCGAACGAGCTTTTCGGGCAGGTGGCTGAACGTTCGATTGGGAGCGAGGATCAGCCAGCCATACCAGTCGGAGCACCGAACCGTGTCGGCAACGAAGTTGCCGGCGTCGAGCATGTGCTGGCGGCGAAAAACAGCGGTGCTGGCGATTACGTCGTTGCTGGGCAAGATGTGATGGAAGGCGGCGGCATCCGGCTTGATGGCGAGGTCGCGCGGAACTTCGCGGCCGTCTTCGTAGATGTACCAGCCGTCGGCGTGGACCATCGAGGCACCGGTATGGTCGAGCTGCGCAACTTGGAGTTCCAGCTTGTTTGGCAGCCAGAAATCGTCATGATCGATGAAGGCGACGAATTCTCCTTGCGCCTCTTCGACCATGCGCTTGCGCGCCGCACCCAGCCCTTGATTCTCCGTCCTTAGCAATCGGCAGTCGTACTGCGCGGCGATGAGGGCGGAGTCATCGGTGCTGCCGTCGTCGAGCACGAGGACATCGTAATCCCCGAACGTTTGATCGAAAACGGTATCGAGAGCTTTAGCCAGCGTTGTGGAGCCGTTATAGACTGCCAAACAAACTGTGACGCGTCTAGCCGCCACTGGTGCCGCTTCCCGTCGAGCCGGTTGACGAGCCTCCTCCAACTACTCCGCCGGTGCCGCCTCCGCCGGTGGTTCCAAAGCCAACTCCACCGTCACCTGCCCACATATCCCATTCCTCCACCGTGCCGTCCGCATATTCCACACGATAGTGGCCAGAAGGCGTCCAAGAAACTTTCGCGGGAAGGCCGGGGTCGGGGCCTTCGATGAGGCCGTTACCCGAGCCATCCGGCCGGTAGGTGTAGCTCCACTTATAGCCCTCAGAATTCTCCCAAACGAAGCGGCCCTCGCCATCGTTGCCATAGGTTCCTACCGATTTGGACCAGTTGCCATCTGCCCAGGTTTGGCTGGCGGACCAAGTCCAGCCCTCTGCATTCCAACTGCTGGAACCCTTGTCGGTTCCATACGTTGGCCAGAAGTTGTCATAGTCCATCCGGCCGCTCAGATCAGATTCATAGACCGTGCTGTAATGGCCGGCAGCCCCCGAGAAGGGTCCTGCGGTGATCGAGTAAGTCGAGGTTCCGGTGACCGGATAGGTCTCCCAATTGGAGTAAGTGCTTTGGAAGCTTCCGGCCGGTTCCGCTTTCTCTTGGTCGATGTACAGGAGTGTGCTCCAAGAGTTGGCTGTCCACTGGCTCTCCGCCCACAACCCCAACCATTCGTCGTAGTAGAAGTAAGGCTCGTCACTTCCTCCGCCGCTGCTGGTCGAGCCGCTGGAGCCGTCGCCGGTAGTGCCCGTCCCACCTCCGTCCGTCGACCCGCTGGTACCGTCGTCGCCACTGGTGAAGGTGCGGTGGAACCGAGAAGCAAACATCGGAGTGGGTCCCCCGCCAAAGTTGCGAATGAAAGAGCCGATCATGGGCATGCCGTAGCTACTGCCCGTGGTGCCAGAGCTTCCCGTGGTTCCTGATCCAGTGGTTCCGTTGATGGCCCCAGCTTGACCAGGAGTTTGGAAGCCGCCTTGAAGCATCGCGATCTGGGCGAAGCCGAGAGTTTTCAATAAGCGGGAGCGTGTCTCCGTATTGGGACTGCCGCCGGAGGTCGAGTCGGCCCCGCCGCCGCCGCATCCAATGATCAGCATCAATCCCGCAACCACCACGAGCCACACCCTGCTTGAAAACCTTGCCATTTTTGTATTGTCACACAAGTTGCGGCTTTCGGCATTTACCTGGGCTGTATTGGACAGCGGCGTTGCTTGTAAACTGTTCCTAATCAATGTCGCTTGCCCGCGCGTTCGTTATTAAGACCTCGGCCCTGTCGCCGGTGGAAAAGCTGGTTCGGAGGTCTTTCCTTTTCAAGCCGCTCGTCAGCCGCTTTATCGCCGGCGATACTCTCGAAGAGGCGCTGAAAGCTTCCGAGCAGCTCTTGGCAAAGGGCATGAAGATTTCACTGGACTACTTGGGCGAGAACACGCTCAACGAGGCGGAAGCGCTATCGGCCAAGCACAAGTACATCGAAATGCTCGAGCGCATTGCGCTTGTGCCGGCGGTGCAGGAATGGCACACAAAGAGACCTTCCCCGATCGAACCTCTGAATATTTCCATCAAGTTGACTCAGTGCGGTTTAGATCAGGGGCTTGACTTTGCGGAAGGGAACTACCGTGAGGTTTTGGAGTGCGCCAAGCGGCTGGACAACTTCGTGCGCATCGACATGGAATCGTCGGATTACACGCAACGCACGCTGGATATGATCGAGAAGGTGTTGCACGATTATCCGAACACCGGCACGGTTCTCCAGAGCTATCTCTTCCGAAACGATGCGGACGTGGAGACGATCATTGATTGGAAGGCTAGGGTGCGGTTGGTAAAAGGCGCGTATCTCGAGCCCCCGACGGTTGCATTTCGGGAAAAATCCAAAGTAGATGCGGCCTATGTGAAGCAGGCAAAGCGGCTCCTCGATGCAGGGAATTATCCGGCCATTGCCACTCAGGACGAGGCAATCATCAAGGAGCTGAATAGCTACGTGGCCGAGAAGAACATCCCCAAGGAGAGCTTTGAATATCAGATGCTGTACGGAATTCGGCGCGATCTGCAGGACGGGCTGACGGCGCAGGGATATAACGTTCGCATCTATGTTCCTTACGGAGATTCCTGGTATCCCTATTTCACTCGGAGGCTGGCGGAGCGTCCCGCCAATGCGTTCTTTATCTTGAAGTCGTTGTTCAAAGGGTAGCGGCGGTATTCTTTCGTACAGATGGATCGCGTCGCAATCAACATCACGGCTGGTCGGGATCAGGTGAATGAGCCTTGGCTTTGGCAGATCGCTCGGAACTTCAACGTACGAGTGAATATCAAGAAGGCCAACGTCGATGACGACTACGGTTGGATGCTGGTAGAGCTCGAAGGTCCCATCGAGGATATTCAGCGCGCGACCGCTTGGCTCATGACGACCGGCATGCACGTCGAGGCTCAACAGCGCGCAGTCGGCGTATGACGACTCTGGACGACCTCCAAGCCTTTTGGCAGGCGGCTGAGGCGGAAGCTCACTCAGCACCGCTCGACTATCATCGTAGCCTGCGCAACGACTATGACCTGTCCGGCTTCACAGTCGAAACGCTCACCTTTCGCGGAATTCGAGGAGAGATGCTTTCTGGCTGGCTGGCCTATCCACCCGGCGCTCGTCGGTTGCGATCCTTTCTCTGGGTTCCTCCCTACGGCCGAGAGTCGCTGGTGCCCAACGAGTACGGCACGCGAGAGGGAATGGTCAGTCTGAGCTTTAACTTCTTCGGCCACGGCGCCTTTCATCAAGAGAAATATGTCCGTGAGCGCGGCTATTTCTCGGAGGGTGCGGAAGACCCCGAGACATGGGTTTTTCGCCGCATGTACCAAAACGCTTCAATTGCCGCACGCGTTCTGCAGGCTCAAGTTGAGGTGGACGAGGATCGAATTGGCTCTATGGGCATGAGCCAAGGCGGCGGACTTTCGCTGTGGTTGGGAGCGTGGAGCCCCGTCGTAAAAGCCGTTTGCGCCGACATGCCTTTCCTCTGCCAAATCGCAACCCAGCTAGAGGGGGCGGTCTATCGCTACCCGCTCAAAGAGGTCGCAGACTTCATGGACCAAATTCCACTCGGCCGGGACCGAGTGCTGAACACGGTCTCAAACTTCGACACGGTAAGCCAAGCCGCGTTTTGCCAGGTGCCCGCCCAGGTTTCGCTCGGCTTGAAAGACCCCGCAGCCCGACCTGATCACGTGCGGGCCGCCTTCGAGGTCCTGCCGGGTACCAAGCGGCTGAAAGTTTACGACTGGGGCCATGATTGGCATCCAGAGATGGTGGAGAGCAACCGAGAGTGGTTCGCCGACCACCTCTAGCGGATTAGAGAGGTTGAATCTCGATCTTGCGGAACTCCGTCGGATGGCTCTCTGCTTGAATCGCGATGTAGCCCTCGTGTAGCCGCACCAGGCCATCTTTTATGAGGCGTTTCCCGTCCGCGTCGTTTGGATCGAGCTGAGGCTGCTCGTAGCTAAAGACGGTTTCCCCATCGATGACATGTTTCGTCACCGCGTCTCCACGAACCTCCAGCAGCACCGTCACCCATTGGTCGCCATGATAAGTCTTTGACTTGGAGTCGATGCAATGCTGCGTGATGAGTTTGCCATCCATCACGATATGGGTTCCCGGGGTGCATATATTGGCAGTGTGCCTTTCGTTTTTGCCATCGCCGCCCAGGAGCTGAACCTCGACAGAAGCAGGGAAGTCTTGGTCCTTGAGCATGCTTTCCGGAGATTGGCTGAAGATCATCACGCCATTGTTGCGCGTCGCCCATCCGGGTCCCCCGGGACACTGCTCTCCGACGAAGCGATATTCAACTCGAAGGTTGTAGCTCTTGAACTTGGACTTGTAGAAGAGATGTCCAAATCGGCTGTCGAAGTTCTTGTACTTGTCATATGACACTCGCAACACGCCATCTCCTGCGCTGAAGGTGTCCAGGTAGTTCACTCCCAAGTCTTCGCCCTTGAACTTTGGCGTCCAACCGTCGAGATCCTTGCCATTGAAGAGGGGAATCCACTCAGGTTGCGCAGGCGTTGCAATCACCATCGCCGCAAGGCCGGCAAGCAAGAGGGTTCCCGCGGCCGCGGTGGTGCGATAGAGCAAGGGGGAATTCATGCAAGGCTTTTACCCGGTTCGAGCCGAATGGACTACGCGAGAGGAGCCTCGGTCGCTTCTCGGATTTGCACGAGCATCGCGTCCACGACTTTCGGGTCGAACTGGGTGCCCCGGCCCGCGAGCAGCTCTTGTAAAGCGAGCTGCTTCGAGAGGGCACCCCGATAGGGCCGGTCGGTGACCATCGCATCATAAGCATCTACTGCAGCGACGATGCGGCCAGAAAATGGAATTTCAATACCGCGGAGGCCGTGCGGGTATCCGGTGCCGTCCCACCATTCGTGGTGGCTCAAGGCAATCTCGCAGGCCATCGCCAAGACGGGCTCGCCGGAACCGGCGAGCATCTGCGCTCCCAGAAGAGAGTGCTGTTCCATCGCTTGGCGCTCCGCGGAAGTAAGCGAGCCTTTTTTCAAAAGAATCGCGTCCGGCACGGCTATTTTGCCTAAATCGTGCAGAAGCGCTGCGGTCGCAATGTGCGAGGCAAATTCAGGGGAAGAGCCTAGTTCCAACGCAATCTTGGCTGACAAATCCCCAACCCGTCTGGTGTGGGTCCCCGTCGCATCGTCGCGATATTCGATCGCTCCGGCCAAGCGCTCATACACCTCGCGCCTTGCAACGCGTAGCTCATTGGTTCGCTGACGCACCGTTTCTTCTAGCCACGTCTTTTGCCTTTGAACCTCTAGATACAGTCGATGGGTCTTCAGAACATTCCGCACGCGCAAGGTTAGTTCGAAAGCTTCAAACGATTTAGGAAGGAAGTCTGCCACTCCTTCTTCGAGCGCCGCGAGCTTTACCGCGTCATCGTCTGTCCCCGTAATCATGATGACGGGAGGGTGAACGTCGGTTGGATTGAGGGCCTTTAAAGCTTTTAGTATCGCCACGCCATTCGTCGGGGGAAGCTTGTAATCGATGATGAGCAGGTCCGGACGTTCCCTGACGTACGTGTCGAACACGCCATCTGGACCATCCAGAATGCTGAGGTTGTGGAAACCCGCTTGCTTCAGTTGGCGTTCGATGACCTGACAAGCGGCGGCATCGTCGTCAACGAGGAGAATCCTCGCTCCCGTAACTGCATCATCCGGTCCCATCGTTTTAAAATCAAGGCCCTTCGGAGCCGTTAGACACAATAGCTTACAAATGTATGGCGACTGCAGCAATCCCCTGCCGACGCCCAGAATTGCTATTTGTTAAGCATCCTTCAAGATATAGTTGGCGGCATCCATTCAGCCCTCAGTCCTGATGGGGCTATTGTCCTGGCAGCGACCCGCCCTACTTAAAGAAGTCGAAGGCTTGCAACCGGTCTCGCACTGCCGCTAAGAATTTTCCAGCTAATAGGCCGTCGATTAGCCGGTGATCGTAGGTGAGAACGAGGTGCATGATCGACCGGATAGCGATCATGTCATCCACAATTACGGGCATCTTCTGAATCGCGTAGCTTCCGAGAATTGCGCCCTGAGGTGCATTGATCATCGGAGTGCCGAAGAGCGCGCCGTAGGTGCCGGGATTCGTCAGCGTAAACGTCCCGCCCTTCACATCTTCGACTGAAAGCTTGTTGGCCCGGGCCTTCTTAGCGATGCCTTCCAAGTCTTTCGCAATTTCGATTAACGTCTTGGTATGGCAGTCTCGAATGACCGGAACAATGAGCCCCTCGTCGCCTTTGGCTCCTAGTGCGACGGCTACCCCAAGGTGAACGCCGCGGTTCATCAAGATGTTGTTATCAGGCTGAAGCGACGCATTCACGAGCGGAAACTCCTGGAGGGTCTCGGCAAGAGCCTTGATGAAGAAGGGGGTGTAGGTGAGCTTGACGCCGTAGGTGGTGAGGAATGATTCCTTGTTCAGCTCACGAAACTTGACCATGTTGGTCACGTCGCATTGGGTGACCGTGGAGACAGTTGGCACTTGCGAACTGCGCACCATCGCTTCCGCGATCATCTTTCGCATGCCGGCAAGCGGCACGAGTTGCTGATCCGGCCCGGCAACGGCGGGAGTGACCGCCTTTGGTTCCGCCACTTTCGGAGGGCCAGCGGGCGCTGCTGGTTTGCCGGTTTGCAGATAGGTCTCCAGGTCCTTTTTTGTGACGCGTCCGCCTTCGCCTGACCCAGCAATACCACCGAGTTCCGCGTCCGATAAGCCTTGCTCCTTGGCCATCGCGCGTACGACGGGCGTAAACCATTTGCGCTCTCCATCATTGGCCGGTATTGATGCGGGCTGAGCGACTGGGGGAGTTGGTGCTTCGATTACTGGTGCAGATGCGGCGGCTGCAGGTGCGGCCGTGGAGGCACCTGCCTCGTCGATGATGCCCATGGCTTTGAACACCTCGACGGTGCCGCCTTCTGGAATCAGAATCTTTGACAGGACTCCCGACGCGGGCGACGGGAGCTCTGTATTGACCTTGTCGGTCATGATCTCGACGATAGGCTCGTCCTCTTTCACGGATTCCCCTTCCTGCTTGAGCCAGCGGCTCACGGTTCCTTCGTGTATGGACTCACCCAGCTCGGGCATCAAAATCTCGACAGGCATAAAGCTAGTTTATCCCTGCTAAGGGGTCAACTTTGCAAAGCGATCCATTTCGCCTTCTGTGCCGCTCCCAGAGTGCCCACGACAGAGGCTTGGAGAACCTTGAGATCGCTTTGTAGCTTCACGCGCTCCGAGTCATACGATTTGACGATTTCTGCCCTTTGCTTGGTCATCGCCGCTTGGTCGCCAGGTTCCATATGGGCAAGGCCCTTGGCAAGCATCTCGTCGAACGCGAGTTTTCGAGCACTGATTTTCTTGAGGAGGACCGATACCTTGTTGGTCTGGCCTTTCGTCAGCCCAACTCGGGTGGCGATTTCTTTATCGGCGAGCGCCTGGACGCCAATTTGTCGGATCGTTAGCACCAACAGCTTCTTTTCCTGAGCGGCATCAATCGCCGCGAGGGCCTTCTTGGAGTAGCCGGTATCGAGCGCTCTGATCTCGCTGTCAAGCGGGTTCTTGGAGGCCATCAGCTTTTGTTGCGAAGTTGCGTACTCTGAAATTGCCTTTGTGACCGCCCCCTGCTGAGCGACGGAGAGGCGCACTTCCGAACGAATCTGCGGGTTCATGAGCAGGAACGTGCTCTTCTGGATGACGCTAAGGTGGGGTGCGCTGGGCACTCCCTGCGCGAGGGTAAGGGCTGTTGCAGCGACGGCGAGGGTTCCTAGTAGTAGTCGTGTGAACGTGCTCATGCTTGCTCTTGTAGACGGGTCGAGCCCGACCTTATTACGTACGTGATGCGGCCAAGAAAATGACGCTCCGGTAGAATATCAGCTTCTCGGGCCCGTAGCTCAGTGGTTAGAGCTAGCGGCTCATAACCGCTTGGTCAGGGGTTCGAACCCCCTCGGGCCCATATTTTTCTTCCCGAGAGGCACTTCCTTTGGGGGCAGTATTTTGCGGAACCTTGGCGGGCGTGTCACGATTAGCTTGTGGAAGTCGTGGTAATCGGGGCCGGCGCTGCTGGCATTATTGCGGCATGGCGCGCAGCTTCTCTCGGTGCCCGCGTAACACTGCTCGAGAAGACTCCGCGGATCGGAACCAAGATTCTGATTTCTGGGGGAGGGAAGTGCAACATCACGCACGACGGCCCGTTGGAGAGTCTTATCCGGGCGTTCAGACCAAACGAGGGTCGCTTCATACGGCCTGCCTGCTATCGATTCCAGAACAAGCAGGTAGTCGAGATGCTCACCAGCCGTGGCCTCTCCGTCTACACTCGCCCCGACGGCAGGATCTTTCCCGTCGACCAGACGGCCAAAGATGTTGTTCGAATTCTGAAAAGCTATCTGGATGACGTGAACGTCGATGTGCGCCTCGATGTCCCGGTGATCGGCTTGGGCATTGAAGGCGGTGTAGTCAAGAGCGTACGTTCGCAGGGCGGTGACATTCAGGCTGAACGGGTGGTCCTAACGGTCGGCGGGAGTTCGTATCCAAACAGCGGTACGACGGGAGACGGGTGGAAATGGTGCCGTGACGCTGGACACACCATCGTAAAACCTCGCGCGGCGCTTGCCCCGATCTACATGCACTCCGACGAAGCCTGGGCTGCCCGGTCCGGGGTGGCGTTAAGAGGCTGCATTCTCAAGGGCCGCCAAGGCAAGGAATTCGTACGCTGGAGAGGCGATCTCCTGTTGACTCACCACGGCATTTCTGGGCCAAACGCGCTTGGCGTCAGTAGGGAAGTGGCGGAAAAGCTAGAAATAGGCGAAGTCACGTTAGATGTGGACCTCCTCCCAGACAGGAGCTTCGAGGAGCTTGTCCAAGAGCTGCTGGCTTATGGTGCTAGTCATCCAAGGCGTCAGATCGGTTCCTGGTTGGAGCCGTTTGTGCCAAATAGTTTGGTGGCCGAACTTCTGGGAAGCGCTGGCATTGAGGAGTCAGGAGTCTTTGCGCGTTTTGAGAAGAAGCAGCGTAACCGCCTGATCGAAACGCTAAAAGCTTGGCAACTGGGGCTCGTTCGGACGGTTCCGCTTGAGAAGGGTGAGGTCGTGGCGGGTGGTGTTGCTCTGGACGAGGTCGATCCTCAGACCTTGGCCTCCAGGCGGGTGCGAGGTCTCTATCTGGCTGGCGAAGTGCTCGATGTCGCTGGTCCGGTCGGGGGCTACAACCTGCAGGCTGCCTTCGCAATGGGCTATGCGGCGGGAGAATCTGCGGCTGAAGCCGTCAAGACTCAGAGTCACCTCTGAGCAAATTTGAGTTTTCTTGCGGGAACAACTCCTGATTTCTCATCGAGATCGCGCTTGGCGTCTGAGGCGTGTTAACAAATGTCGCATACACGTAGCCTGAATTGGTGACATGCTGATAGGGAAGGCTTCCCCTAGCTGAATGGACCTGAATGATGATCCCCGAAGAGCCACAAAGTGTCTTGATTCCTTCTGAGGAATCGTTAGGCGGCAGCGCCACCTTCAAGCAACTCCAAGCCCCCGACTTTCTAGACGCCCTTGCCCGGGCCTCCACGAAAGACGAACTGATCCATGAGCTTGCGCTGGAGTGGGTTCGCGTCAGCGGAGCCGATTCCTGCGACGTCCTCTATCGGGATCAGGGCGATGGGCTGGTGATGAAGGCAAGCACATTCATCCCGGAGTTTAACAATAGACTTAAACTCGGCAAAGGCGTGGGTCTTTGCGGGCACGTGCTTCTAACGGGAGAGCCGCTGTTTATCGGCGGTGATGCTGTAGATGATCCCCGCTATGCCAAGTACCCCGGAGTAGAAACTGATACCTGCGATGGTGTAGCCATCATGCCCCTCTCGCATGACGGAGAACTACAACCGTTTGGAGTCGTGCATTTGAGAAAGACTTGCCCTTGGCACTCAAGTGAGCAAGAGAGACATTACTTGATTGGTACCGCGAAAGAAACTGTCAAAGCTCTTAAAGCTTATAGCAACGCCTACCAAGCTGGAACGCAGCAGAACCGACTGGGAGCACTTAGCGAAGTCTCCAAAACCATTGCGACAAGCCCTTACCTCGAAGAGATACTTCAGCTCCTTGTCAACTTGACGGCTCAACAGTTCAACTATCGGGTCTGCACCGTAAGGCTTCTCGACGAAGCTCGTGGGATGCTCGTTCTTCGAGCCACCCAGGCGCCGGCAAAGGCGTATCAGCGCAAGCGCGCCATCGCTTTGGGCGAATCGATTGCAGGCCGAGCGATTGCTGAAAACCGCGCAGTGATGGTTCGAGATGTACAAATTGAAGCAGACTACATTGGCCATGATCTTGCCGTGGAGCAAGGTCTACGTTCCATGATCTGTGTGCCGCTAACCGTACAAGACAAACCCGTCGGTGTCCTTAGCTGCTACACAAGCGAAGTTCGTGATTTTTCTCAGGACGAGATTAAGGCCCTTGAAACTTTGGCCAAGCAGGCGGCAATTTCTATCGAGCACGCCAAGCTACAGGTTCGTAACACGCTGATGCAAGAAATGCATCACCGAGTGAAGAACAACCTACAACAAGTCGCGTCTCTCCTGCGCCTCCAGATGCGTCACGGCAGCTACAAATCTTTGGAGGAAGCCTTAAACGACTGCCTTGCGAGGATTTTGGCGATCGCGTCGGTCCACGATCTTTTAAGCCGCGACGATCTCGATCATGTTGGAGTTAAGTCTCTCGCAGACAGTTTGGTTCATCACCAACAAAGCTCTCTCGTTCTACCGGATCGGTCCATCCATTTCCAGGTGCGTGGTGAAGACGTAACCCTCAACATTTCTCAGGCTACTCAAGTCGCGCTGGTCCTTAACGAGCTAATTTTGAACGCGATTGAGCATGGCTTCAAACACACAGCCGCAGGTGAAGTTCACGTGACCATCGAAGCGACTGAAGAAGAGGTGTCTATCTGGGTCTCGAACAGTGGCGACCCTTTGCCTGACCAATTTGATCCCACGAAAGCCAGCAACCTCGGGCTCAAGATCGTAGACAGTCTAGCAAGGGGACTCAACGGACGCTTTAAGCTAGCGAATATCTTGGGATGGACGGTCGCCGAGGTTATCTTCACACGTCAAACCGGAGAATGAGCCAGATAGCGGACTGGGACTCTAGATGGTAACCCTGTTGATTAGCCCCACGCCTTTGGCCGCCCAAAGACATCCGCGGCGAATCAGCTCCTTTGGCTCTCTAGCTTCCAGAACGCTTCGCTGATGCCCGAGAGCGTTGTAATACACCCGGCCCCTACCGTACATCTTTGTCCAAATTTGGGGCATTTTGCAGGGATTCCCTGTATGAGGTCCCTCGACTCCGGCAGCAGGGAAGTCGCACGTGGCCAGCACGTCGACGCCGGGATCGACGTGTAGGTAGTACTGCTCCGAAGCGACCTCGAAGTCTCCTATTCCGTCGATGATGGGATGGGGCTTGCTCCGCATATTGATCGCGTAACGAACGCCATCGTTGCCCGGATGCGCCACCCATTGGCCACCAGTAAGAAACTGCCATTCAGTGTCCGCCCTAAATGCATCGCACATCCCGCCATGGCAGCCCGCCATTCCCACCCCGTGCTCCGCGACCGCTTTCAACACGGGATTGCGATGCTCAGGTGAGATTTCCCCCATGGTCCACACCGGCACGATCAGGCTCAATTCCGCGAGTTTCGTTTCATCGCAAAAGGATTCCAAGGTGTTGGAGACTTCTGTCTCAAAGCCTTCGCCCTGCAAGATCTCATCAAAGAAGCTGGCGACCTTTTCGGGCTCGTGCCCGTCCCATCCGCCCCAAACAATCAGCGCCTTTCGCGATGCCATAGACTCCGAGGTTACCTACCCAACGTGAAGTAGAACGTGGCCCCTTCGCCAACCTTTCCCTGTGCCCAAACCTTGCCGCCATGCCGGTGGACAATCCGCTTTACATTTGCGAGACCGATGCCCGTTCCGGGATAATCTTGCGGACTGTGCAGTCGCTCGAAAGGCACGTAAAGTTTTTCAGCGAACTGCTCATCGAAACCGACCCCGTTGTCCCGCACGAAGTACGCACTAACGCCATCCACCGATTCGCTTCCAACCGAGATCCGCGGTTCCGGCGTCTCCTTTACAAACTTCCAAGCGTTCTCGATATGGTTTGTCAAAAGGACTCGCAAGAGCGAGTGGTCTCCGGTGGCGACCATCCCGGGCTGAACTGTGAGGACTCCTTCTGGCATCCCGGTTTCCAACCCAATGGATCGTACGAGTGCGGACAGATCGACATCGCTGAGATTCATTTCCCTACGACCGAGACGGGAATACTCGAGTAGATCGTCGATGAGTGCCGACATACGCTTGGCTGCCGCTGAGGAGCGCTTGAGCTCGGCTCGACCGTCTTCGCCAATCTTGTCCCCATAATCCTCGATCACGATCATGCTGGCGCTCATGATGCTCCTGAGGGGTGCTCGCAGGTCGTGCGAGACGGAGTACGCAAAAGATTCTAACTCCTTGTTGGCTACTTGCAATTCCTGAGTTCGCTCCTCAACCCTCTGCTCGACGTTGCGGAAGAGTCGGGCATTGTCGACAGCGATTGCGGCCCGCAGAGCGAGTTCCGTTGCAAAACTGAGCTCCTGATGCGTGTAGCGGTCCTGCTTGGCTGCAACAAAGGTGATCGCTCCGATCACTTTGTCGCGAACGATCATCGGCACGATCATGACGCCGCCAATCTCGGTCTGGCGAATGAGGGCGAGATGCTCTTCATCTCGGGCAGTGGCGGTGAGCATCTCTTCGGTGATGCTGGGATAGAATTCGGACACTCCCTCTCGTAAGACCTTTGCGAGCCCCTGCTCGTCGTTCATATCTATCGGGTAGCGCGAATTCACTTCGTCCGCCCACTTCACTTTAGCGGGGTCGATGTGAGCGACGGTGACTCGCTTGGCCACGCCGTTTTCCAGCGTGTGTACGGCGATCCACTCGGCGAGATTTGGAACCAACACGGATGCCACGTTCGCTAGGGTCGTCTCATAGTCGAGGGAGGAACTCAGCGTAACGCTGGCATCGTTGAGCAATCGCTCCATCTGCTGGGCGTTCCGGGTCCGTTCATAGAGCCGCGCATGATCGACGGCGGTTGCCGCACGCCGTCCAATCTCTTCGACAAGCGCAATCCGCGCCTCGCTGAATTCGAAATCTGGTTCAGTGGCCACACAGCAAAGAACGCCGATCGCCTGACCATTCGTGACGAGCGGAACGATCAGGAATGAAGCAATGCCGACCTGCTTGTACTGGTCTGATTTTATTTCACCGACTTCAAACTGTTGGAGCACCTTGGAGTCGATCTGCTCGACCACAACTGACTGGCAGCGTTCGATCGAGGATCGAACGACGGCCTCTAATCCTGAGCTTAGCTCGTCGAAGCTCATGCCCTCGATCAACTTCCGCTTGGCCCCGTCCGCATGGTGCCATGCGGCAATGTGAAGTCGATCGTCCTCGAGCAAGAAGACCGAGGCCATCTCGCAAATTCTCGTTACAAGCAGTTCCGCCACATTGGCGAGAGTCTCGCTGTAATCGAGGGAAGACGCCAGTCTCGCACTCGCTTCAGCCAAGAAGCGGAAGTCTTCTGTTACAGTGAGACCGGCAGAATTGGCATCTCTTACATTCTCTTCAAGTGACACTAACTAATTTTTTTCGAGACCGTGGTCCCAACTCCCTGCACGGTTTTATACCGGACTTTGCCAGTGCTCGTTGAGTAATGAGGTGAGCACGTGATCCTCCCACTGGCCATCAATGAGGAGATAGTCCCGCGCATATCCCTCGACCTGGAAGCCCAGGCGCCGCAGCAAGCCACCGCTTCGCTCGTTTCTAGGCATGTACATCGCGCAGATCCGATGTAGATTCTTTTCCTCAAACATGTGCCCGATGATTGCTTCCAAGGCTTCACGCATGAAGCCGGCTCCCTGGTGCGCTTCTGAGAGGGTGTAACCAAGTATGCCGGCGTAGCAGGGGCTGCGCTTGATATCTGTGACGTTAGCAACGCCAACAATTTCGTTTCCTTTATGCAGGCAAAAGCGGAAAGCTGTGCCCTGATGCAGGTGCTGCGACATGACCCCGATGCTGTCCTCCCACGCCCGAGCGTTGAACATGTCTTCCCGAAAGGTGGGCGACCAAGGCTGGAGAAAGTCTCGGTTGTCGCTGTAATAGCGAGCGAACAAGGCTCCATCTCCCCGATGAGGAGTTCGAACTACCAGGCGCTTTGTCACGATCTCGATCGCTTCCATCGGGCTATCCAATCAGCAACAGCACTTCGCCGGGCTGAACCAATTGACCACTTTGGGCCACTTGCTTCAATACCGTCCCACTGAGTGGAGATGGAATCTCGTTAAATACCTTCATTGCCTCGATCAGGCCGACGATCTGTCCGGTCGTGACGAGTTCACCTTCCTTGACGAAGGCAGGAGAAGAAGGACTTGAGGAGCTGTAATAGATCCCCGTCATGGGAGACGTGATCGGCGTGCCTTGGGGCGGTTCCGGCTGCGCCGGCTCTGCCGGGGGATGGTGGAGAATCTCGGCAGTCTCCCCCGCCGGGCGGCTCTCGGAAGGCGTCACTGGGGCAGGCTTGCGAGAAAAAGCGATTGAGAACTCATCGACGCTCAGTTGCGCTTCATTTAGCCGAAACTCGCTCATGAGTTCCGCGAGCTCTGAAATACGCGCCTTGTTCTCTGCCACGGGGGAATTATGTCGCCTTGGGACATGCCATAATCAAGTGAAAAGGCAAGGAGGCAAATTTGCCCGCTTTTCGCGAAGGTCTTAGCTTCGACGACATTCTTCTTATTCCTAAACGCACCGAGGTTCTCCCAAGTGAAGTTGACCTCACTACGACCTTTCTAAAGGGCATCACCCTTAGAGTACCGATCGTGTCCGCACCCATGGACACCGTTACCGATGCACGTCTCGCCATCGCGATCGCCAGAGAGGGCGGCGTTGGGGTTTTGCATCGCAACATGACCATCGAGCAACAAGCGGAAGCCGTGGATCGCGTGAAGCGATCGGAAAGCGGCGTTATTACCAAGCCATTCAAGCTCGAAGCAGATAAGACGATTCAGGACGCGCTGACGCTCATGGAGCGCTTCCATATCTCGGGCGTTCCCATCGTCAGTGAAGACGGCAAGCTCGTCGGCATCCTAACGAACCGCGATATTCGCTTCGAAACCGACTTTAGCAAGAAGATCAGTGAGCGGATGACGAGTAAGAATCTCGTGACCGCTCCGGTTGGCACCACGCTCGAGGACGCTCAGGAAATTCTCGGACACCACCGTATCGAGAAGCTCCCATTGGTCGATGACGAAGGGCAACTCCGTGGCCTGATCACTATCAAAGACATCAAAAAGGTAGCCAGGCACCCTTGGGCCACTAAAGACCAGAAGGGTCGGCTGATCGTCGGTGCGGCCATTGGTTCGCTGAGAGAGCCTTACGAACGCGCCAAAGCTTTGCTGGACGCAGGGGTGGACTTTGTCGTGATCGACGCCGCTCACGGGCACTCTAAGGGGGTCATGGACTGCCTGAAGATGCTCAAGCAGCGCCTCCCCGATCTTAAGGTCGTAGCGGGCAACGTCGCCACCAAGCAGGCCACCAAAGACTTGATTGACCTTGGGGCAGACGGCTTGCGGGTGGGAATCGGCGCTGGCTCTATTTGCACCACGCGCGTAGTCGCAGGAGTTGGCGTCCCCCAATTCACGGCTGTTTTGGATTGTTGTGAGGAAGCTAGAAAACACGGCATCCCGACTATCGCGGATGGCGGCATCCGAAGCTCAGGCGACATTACCAAGTCACTGGCGGCCGGAGCAAGCACCGTCATGATGGGCAACATGTTCGCGGGATGTGAAGAGAGTCCTGGTGAAACGGAGATTTTCCGTAACCGGGCCTACAAGGTCTATCGCGGAATGGGCTCGGTGGGCGCAATGCGGCAAGGTTCCTCCGATCGGTATATGCAGACGGGCGGAGTCATCGTTCCAGAAGGGGTTGAAGGGCGAGTTCCTTTTAAGGGACCTCTAAGCGACACCATGACCCAGCTAATTGGGGGATTGAGGAGCGGCATGGGCTATGCGGGGGCCAAGAATCTGTCAGAGCTGATAGAGAACGCCGAGTTCCTCAAGATTACAAACGCGGCGCTGAGGGAAAGCCATCCTCACGACGTTCAGATCACCAAAGAGCCGCCCAACTACTCTTCTCCGTCCTCATCTGAAGGCGAATAGACAGACTGCGCCCTCCCCTCGCGGGAGGGCGCAGTGTAGTCTTGGGCCGCCTTGCGGCATAATCTCTGCGGCATGAATGAGCTTCAGGCGCGGGCCCAGATGTGCGAAGTTGGCAAGCGCCTCTGGCAAAAGGACCTTGTCGGCGGCGCGGAAGGCAATCTTTCGCTCAGGCTTTCTTCACGCCAGATACTCTGCACGCCTAGCGGCTTGAGCAAGGGTCATCTAAGACCTTCGGATCTGGTTGTGATCGATAACCACGGGATCCCGATTTCCGAAGGTAAACCGAGCAGTGAGATTCTCCTGCACTTGAAAATCCTTGCTGGTCGTAAGGACTGCATGGCCGTCATCCACGCCCACCCACCCATCGCCACTGCATTTGCCTTGGCGGGCGAGGACATTCCGGACAATTTGCTCCCCGAGTCTGCTTTCGTGCTCGGGTCGGTCGCGACAGTGCCGTTTGGAGAGCCCGGAACGGCGGATTTACCGAACAAGATCGAGCCGCTTCTGGACGACCACAAAACGTTTCTGCTGGCGAATCACGGCGCGGTTGTCATGGGCACTGACCTAATGGACGCTCTTTTTCGCATGGAAACGCTTGAGCGAGTGGCGCGGCTCATCCTAAACGCCCGCCTACTCGGAGAGCCCAAGCAGATGCCGGAGGAGTACTTCAAGAGCCTCCTCAAAGTGGCTCTGCACGGCCGCTTGTAGATCGCAGAGCAAATGGAGATCGAGGCGGCGATGCCCTTGCCGCTTCGATGCTTTAACTACCTCGATCTGCCGTACGTGTACCGATCGATAGTAAAGGTTTGCTTGAGGGATAGGCTCAGGTCTTTCTTCATCGATCCGACCTTCACCGGCTGGTTGTCCACCTTGGTCCAGAGCAGACGCACCGTGTTGCCGTTGACCGTGTATTGCCCGGATGAAGAGTAGTTAGCGCCCACGAATCTGAACTCGCCTTTCTGGGTGAACACAAGCTTCATATTTTGATTGGCTTTGCCGTCTTGAATGACCATCCAGGTTCCCGCCATGCTCCATCCGCCGGCTAGACAAGTAGGAACGGCAGCAAGCGTCGCTAGAAATAATGAGGCTCGAAGAAGGGAAGTCATAGCAAGTTTAACTCCTTAAGATGATTCGACGAGCCACCGGTGGTGCGGCTACTCGTCGACTCAACTTTTGCGATGGAGCTAGCAACTATCGAAATAGTCGCTAAGATCAACAGGAGACTTGAACCGTATTCAGCCTCCACATTCGCAAGTAAATATGCGAGGACGTGAGAAAAACCCCTCCGAAGGAACTTACATCTGGTTCCCTACCCCCTCTCGGTGTGTCACGCCGCAACCTCGAAGTGGAACGGAATGCCGTGCACGGGGGTGAGAACTCATGCTCCCTCGGCTCCTCAGCATGGACGGGGGAGGTAAGTTCCAGTCACTACTTTGGAAGCAAGACCTCTCTTAATTGTGGACGGCGACAACTTGGCACATCGCGCCTATCACTCCACGCCCAAAACAGTGACCGGGCCCGATGGCGTCGCTATCAATGCCTTGGTTGGAGTCATCGGAATGCTCGTTAGAATCTGGGTAGCGGAAGCGCCGCGCGCGGTATTTGTGGCCTGGGACACTTTGGGAGTGGACACTTATCGCTCGACCTTGTGGCCAGCCTATCAGACTGGGCGTATTTTTGAGCCAGAGATCCGTCAGCAACTTGGAATTCTTCCTGAGCTTTGCGAGGCATTTGGCTTCGCTATTGGCAAGAGCGCCGGGTACGAAGCGGATGATCTGATGGCCGCCGCCGCTTTTGCCGAGGTCGAGCGTGGTGGGACATGCCTGCTGCTCACCACCGATCGAGACGCTTACCAACTCGCCTCAAAATCAGTTACCGTGCTAGCTGCACGTCGAGGCTCGCGTGATTTGGACCGTATTGGGCCCCATGAAGTCGTGGAGCGTCTTGGGGTTTTGCCCGAACAGGTGCCGTGCTTCAAGGCCCTTGCGGGAGATAGCTCAGACAAGATCCCCGGTGCTCGAGGCATCGGGCCAAAATCGGCGGCGTCTCTGCTGCTTAGGCACGGAACCCTTGAAGGAGTGCTTGCGCATTGGGGAAGGCCCGCAGATGCTGAGCAGGTGCTCATGTTCCGAGAGGTTGTCCGCATGCGCCCGGAAGTTCAAGTCGAGCTTCCCGACGCGCCACCCGATTGGATGGCCGGTGCCGAAGCTCTGCGAAAACTGGGTGCCGACACACTTGCGGATCGAGTCGCCCTGCTTGCCTGAGAAACTAAAAAGGTCCCGCGCTCTAAGAGTGCGGGACCTTTCAATTTTTAGCTTCTGGTGATTACCAGCGGCCGCCTTTGCTGCGACCGCCGCCGCCGCTACTGCTTCCGCCGCCATAGCCGCCGCCACCGCCGGAGGAACGACCGCCGCCGCCACCGCCGCCATAGCCGCCGCCACCACCGGAGGAACGACCACCGCCGCCGCCGCCGCCGTAGCTTCCGCCACCACCGCCGCCGCCGCCGCCTGCTCGGTTCTCACGAGGACGAGCCTCGTTAACCGTTAGGGTGCGACCGTCTAGCTGAGTGCCGTGCTTGTCTGCGATTGCTGCTTCGAGCTGCTCTGCTTCGACATCGACGAATGCGAAACCGCGTCCCTCGATGATTCTGATGTTGTTGGCTCCATATGCTGAGAAAGCGGTTTGTAGATCGCTCTCACTGCTGCTGTAGGAGATATTACCGACGTATAGTGTTTTACTTGCCAATTCAGGCCTCCGTTTGTGCGGGCGATTGCCCGCTGTGTTGCACGGTCTTGCGGTCTCCGATCTCTTTGCTAATTCCGCGCGAGGCTGAACGGTCTGAGAAGTTCGAAACAAGGCTGTAGCGTTCTCATTATGACCCAAAAACGACAAAGTCTGTTTCCAGTTGACCCATTGAATTGCGAAAGTTGTGCCGTTCCGGTCAGCGGAGAGCCCGGGCCATCTACAATCTAGGGATGAGCACCGGCCGCCGCGCATACGATTTGCTTCGAGGATATGTCAATCACGAGTGGGAGCGGATCAAAGGCATCGAGGAAGATCCGGCGGAGCAGGAGCTCAATGAAGCTCTCGCAGGGCCCGGCTATCGCCGCACGTCCTATAGCGAGCACTCCGAAGCCGAAGTGATCGTGATCAGCGACGAAGACAAGGCTCGCCAGATCTTGGGAGTAGGACCTGCGGCCACTTTCGATGAGATCAGGAAAGCCTTCGATAAACTCAACCAGAGAAGCGATCCGGCTAAATTCCCGGGGGGCAGTCCTGAAGCGGACCATGCAGCCGAGATCCGGTCAAGGGTTCACAAAGCATTTCGAATCTTAAGTGAAAAGTTCGACGCGACCGAAACCCGCTTCAAATCCCTCGAGATCGACTGAAGAAAGTCTAGTGGCCTTGCCACGCGGAATTGAACATTCGATCCCAAGTGCCATTCGCTAAGTCGTGGGCCCTCTGGCTCGAGCCGCTGCAGAACGGCACTGCGTAAAGAATCAGAGCCAGAGCAAGCGCCCCCAGCACTCCCGTATCCCAACGAAAACGAATTCTATGAGCTCGATTAGCCATAGAGATATTGTCGAGGGTTACGGGCAGCTGGGCGACAAAGGAGGAAAAAACTCCAACTAGAGACGACGCGTCCAAACTTGCATGTTGGTCGCTCCTCTGTTGTTCCAGGCATAGAACGGGATAAACGTGGCCTTTGTTTCCTTGACGTCAGCGGCCCCCACCTCTGCGTAAAGGCCCTCAGGAAACAGCTCTACCTCGCATGCCCCGTCCACAATCAGGGTCGTAACCCCGAGCTTCTCTTGCCGCCCAATCTCCGCTGGAGCGTCCGTATCGGCCATGAAGAGCTGCGGCGGGTAGTCCATGTCGTGCTGCTCCGCGCAAAAGACCAAGGGCCCCCGGGTCAGCGCCGAGCGTCCAAGATTGTCTCTCACGCGAGGATCTGACTCTAACCACTTTGGTTCCATTTCTAACTCGATCTTGAGTTTGTCGCCAGGCTTCCAGGTGCGCCGAAACACGGCATAGCCCTCTTCGTATTCGGCTTCCTCGTCCGCACCTTCGATCTCAAAGGAGACATCGTCAGCCCAGCCAGGAATGCGCACGGCCACCGCAAATGAGCGTGGATGGTCAGGCGTAATGATGACCTCGATCTCCCCGGACCAAGGATAGTTCGACTTGCACTCGACCTGAACGTCTCCTCCGCCCAGTTTTAAGCCAGCGTTGAAGCCGACCGGCACGTGCACGAATAGGGTGTCTGCTGATGCACCAACCGCGTAATGTCCCAGATTTCCGATGAGCCGGGCGATATTTGGCGGACAACACGCACAGGTGAACCAGGGCACACGCTGGTGGGTACCTCGGCTTTCCAGCGGATTCGTGTAGAAGTATTGATCGCCGACTTGCGAGATGCCGCTCAGCGCACCATTGTAAAGCGCTTGCTCGAGCACGTCGGCATAGTCGGAGTTGCCCGTAAGTTCAAGCATCTTGTGGCCCCAGAAAATGAGTCCGATGGATGCGCAAGTCTCAGCGTACGCAGTCAGGTTTGGAAGGTCGAAGTCGCCGGTAAATCCTTCGTTGCTTGCGCTCGGGCCGATTCCGCCGGTGACATACATGCGTCGATTGATCAGGTTCGACCACACTCGGTCAAGCGCCTCCTCGAGGAGAGTGTCGCCTTTATCCGCCGCAAGATCGGCAGCGGCAATGTAGTAATACATGGCTCGGACGGCGTGCCCCACGATTTCGGTGTGCTCTCGTATGGGCGCGTGATCTTGGCAGTAGTCTCCACAATATTCTCCCGTGCCCATGAGCAGCCGGGCGGCTTCCGGGGCCAGCGCTATAACATCGGGCTCCTCCATCTCGGGTTCGAAAATGCTGGGCTGGTGTCCTCGTTCCTCGATCATCCAACGGGCGAAGTCGGCATATTTCGGCTCTTCGGTGACTTTTGCGAGGCGAACAAGAGCCAGCTCGATCTCCTGATGTCCGCAATAGCCTCTCCGCTTGTCTGGCCCAAACACGCTCATCACGTGATCTGCGAATCGGATCGAGACCTCAAGCAATCGCCGGTCGCCGGTACTTTCAAACATGGCCACGCCAGCCTCGATCAGGTGGCCCCCGCTATACATCTCGTGCATCGCGTTCAGATTCCTCCAGCGCATGGACGGGTGAGCTAGCTGGAAGTAGGTGTTGATGTAGCCGTCGGGCATCTGGGCTGCGGCGACCACTTCCGTGCAGATATCGACTAGCGATCGCACCTTATCTGCCGCAGCTTTGAGGTCGGACCTGCGGGCCGCGACCGCGAGAGAGTATGCGCATGCCTCAAGGAACTTGTAGACGTCGCTGTCATTGAACCGAAGTCCCTCGAATGTCCCCTCCTTTCTTCCAGCGGCTCGCTCAAAGTTCGCCAGCCGATTGGTGGCCACGATCTGTTCATACTGTTGGGGCAGTGTGGTCTCGAGGATGGTTTTCTGCCACTGAGACCAGAATGGGTCGGTCAGCGTGATTTGAGAAAGGGGAAGGCTGCTCATGCGCCTAGTGAAAGACATGGGAAAAGGCTACCTGCCCCCGCCGGCATTCCTACTGCCGTCTTAGCGTTTGGCTGCTGGTCCTTGACAGGAACCGTCTCGTCACACACGAACCGCTTTGAGGCGGTAACTTGAAGCCGAACACAGGTCAAAAAACTGATGAACCATCGGACGCCTTACGTCAACATCCTCCAAGTGATCGGCCAAACCCCGATGGTGCGGTTGAGCAAAATCGGTTCGGAATATCCGGTCGAGATCCTCGCAAAGTGCGAGTATCTGAACCCTGGAGGGTCGATAAAGGAGCGCGTTGCCTACCGCATGATTTTGGATGCAGAAGAGCAGGGGAGGATCAAGCCAGGCGACACCCTGATCGAGGCCACCAGCGGTAACACCGGCATCGGCCTCGCGATGGCGGCCGCAGTCAAAGGCTACCGGCTGATCATCTGCATGCCTGAAAAAATGAGCAAAGAGAAGCAGCTCATGATGGAAGCTCTTGGGGCGGAGATTGTTCGCACTCCCACCGCGGCCGCCCACGACTCTCCGGATTCCAACTTTGCAGTCGCTGAGCGTCTCCAAAGGGAGATACCCAACGCCCACATCCTCAATCAGTGGAAGAATCCCGGGAATGTAGGAGTCCACTACGAAAAGACGGCAAGAGAAGTGCTCGATCAATGTGAAGGTTGGCTCGACTATTTTGTCACGGGCGTCGGCACGGGCGGCACGATTACGGGAGTCGGAAGGAGGCTGAAGGAGTCGTTACCGAATGTACAAATTATCGGCGCGGATCCAGAGGGATCGATCATTGGAGGCGGCGAGCCGGGCGGTCCGTATTTGGTCGAGGGCATCGGCTACGACTTTATCCCTGAGATTTTGGATCAGACGGTAGTGGATCGCTACTACAAGACGAACGACCAACAATCACTGGGGCTTGCCTTGCGATTGATCCAGGAAGAAGCAATGCTGGTCGGCGGCAGCTCAGGATCGGTCATGCAAGCAGCTTTGGAGATCGCCAAAGAGTGCAAGGGCGGCGAGAGAATCGTGGTCGTGTTGGCAGACAGCGTCCGAAACTATATGAGCAAGTTCATCGACCCGGTTTGGATGGGAGCGAACGGAATCAAAGCCTGACCCGCTCTATCTGGCGGTGAAGCGCAGTGGCCAACTGTAGAGAAGCAACTATAAGGGGAAATTCTCGCGAAAAGGAAAGCCTTTGCCTGCCGCAGGTGGTGGTATTCGCTAAATCCGAGTTACACTGTAGTTGAAACTGTGTGCGCTGCCTGGTGCTGCGTGGACTCCGCTACAGAAGAACTAACATGATCACACTTGCAATCGCTTCTTTAATTCTCGCTCAAGGCAGCGCTGCTGTCGTGTGCCCCATGACCGGAGGTGCTTCGCCCGAGATGGGTAAGGCTGTCGACTACAACGGCGTCCGCTACACCATGTGCTGCGGCGGCTGCGACGCCCCGTTCAAGAAGGATCCGGCGAAGTCGCTCAAAAGCGAAGCGCTGAAGGGCAAGCTTGTCGGCATTTCGCTGTTCGACCCGATCAGCGGAGCGCGTATCACCGAGAAGGCAGCAAAAGGCGGATTCAGCGATTTCGATGGCGTTCGATTTTATTTCGCGAGCACTGACAGCAAGTCGAAGTTCGATGCAGCACCCAAGACCTTCGCAAAGGCTCCTGAGAAGGAAGCCCTGTATTGCGTCGTCATGGGCCACGACCTGAAGGATTACGCGACGGCAGGTGGCTATGTGGATATCGAGACCGTTCGGTATTACACTTGCTGCGCCGACTGCAATGCGGCCCTGAAAAAGAATCCTTCACTTGCGGCTAAGGCCAAGTCGGCGGTTAAAGCAGTCGCCGCGATGGACGCTCCAGTCAAGAAGAGCTGACACTCTGATCCTGTTGCGAAAGCCCTCGGCAGTTTGACTGCCGAGGGTGTACTATTTGTGGGCTACCCACAGTTTCCTTCCTATGTTCTCTCTGTCGAAACTCTCCCTGACTCTGGCCGCCTCCGGGATTGTTGCCGGCGCACTGGCCCAGGACGATGAATCGGGTCCGGTCAAGCTCGTTCCGACGTGAGCGGGCTGTGCCGGTGAGGCAAGATCGCTCCGTGAGGGCGAAGTGGCAACGCAGTGGCATCTCAACCTCAGGTTCCTCCCAGGGGTGGAAAGAGCTGCGCGCTACCGGTTCACTCTGGATTACCGCTTCGACCCGAAGGTGACGATAGGGTTGGAGGCGAACGGGCTCGACCAGCTTTTGCCTCGCCTAACTTGGTTTGTCACGCCCGCTACGCAAAGCATGCCGAGTGTGGTTGCGGGAATCACCGGAGACCGCCTCTCGACTCCCACCGGTCAGGCGATGTTCGTGACGTTTAGCAAGTCGATCAACGATGTCGTGACTCCGTTTGTCGGGTTGAAGTACGGCTTGGATCAACAGGCGGTGGCGTTTCCGTTTGGTGCGAATTTCTCACTTGGCCAGAGCACCTTTCAAGCGCTCTACGATGGGAACGGCACCCACCTTATCCTGACCCAATCCGCGAAAGGCATCAATTACAGCTTTATGCTCGCGCGTATGCGGTTTCCGGGCATCGGGATCTCTTATGGATTTTAGAGTGCGGAACTTTCTCGTTCTCTCGCTTACGCTCGCTGCCGTTCCGGGGCAGGCTCAGAGCGAAGCTCGTTGTCCGTTGTGAGCGGCTGGCGGATTCGGGGCCAGTTCGGCCGCGCAAGAACCATCTCGATGGCTGTTCTCCAGCGTTTGGGTGCCAGGCTCGGTCACGGAGGGTGAGAGCTTTCTCTGGTATCGGGCCAGCGCACGCCTGCAACTCGGCACGGCATTTCTTTGGAAGCAACGAGCCTTCCGAGGTCTTGCAAGCTACACCCTTGCGTCGGAGGGCTCACGAACGCCCGCCATCAACGTTGGGGCTGGTTTGCAAGGCATTGGCACCGGGAACCCCGGCTATTTCGCGGTGGCTGAGAAGAGCTTTGCGACCCATATAGGAAGCGTGAGCGCGTACTTGGGCTTGGGCCTCAGAAGCAACGAGAACCATGCCCACATGCTGGGCGGGGCAAAATTCACTCCTAGCCTGAGCAAGTGGACGATGGGGGTTCAGTTGGATGGGCACAACGTGCACCCTTTCGTGACGCGCGATTTCGATAGTTTTACAATAGGCATGTACTTGGTTAACCTGAAGTCGCCTGGGATCATGCTTAGCAAAAGGTGGTGATCCTACGTGGATCGGGAACGAGGTTGCTCAACGCTGCCACAATTCTATAGTTGAAACGCATCGCCCTCCTCGGTTCGACCGGCAGTATAGGCACCCAGACGCTCGACGTCATCGCCCAGTTTCCAGATGACCTGCAAGTCGTTGCCCTCGCGGCGAACAGAAATCATCTGCTTGTTCAAGAACAGGCGGCGCGTTTCGGCATCAACAAGACTGCCTTGTACGAGAGAGATGGGATGGAAGCGATCACCGAACTCGTCACAGGCGATGACGTAGACCTGGTCGTGGTCAGCGTCGCTGGAGTTATCGGCCTGCTACCGACGATCAGCGCCATTAAGGCGGGGAAGAACATTGCCTTGGCAAGCAAAGAAGTTCTCGTTGCCGCCGGAGAGGTAGTCATGCCGCTGCTCGAGAAGCACGGAGTTACGATGACTCCGATCGACTCGGAGCACAGCGCTATCTTTCAATGTTTGCAAGGCTCGCGGGCGGATCAGGTGGCTAGGCTCATTCTTACGGCAAGCGGTGGCCCATTCAGAGGCCAAAAGAAGCTTGATTCGGTGACGGTTCAGCAGGCCCTGAACCATCCGACATGGAGTATGGGCGGCAAGATCACCATCGACTCCGCAACGTTGATGAACAAGGGCCTGGAAATGATCGAGGCGCAGTGGCTGTTTGGGGTCGCCATCGATCAGATAGACGTCGTCGTACATCCGCAGAGCATTGTCCACAGCTTTGTCCAGTTCACGGACGGGAGCGTTCTGGGTCAGTGCGGCTGGCCGAACATGCGGCTGCCCATAGCTTACGCGCTGCTCTATCCAGAAAGAAAACCGAACAACCTGCCAAGCTGGAGTCCGACGGACACGCCCAATCTCACCTTCGAGAAGGTGGACGAGGAGACCTTTGTGTCCTTGAAGCTCGCACGCGAAGCCGTGCGGGCCGGAGGGACCATGCCTTGTGCGATGAACGCGGCAAATGAAGAAGCGGCGAACGCATTTCTGCGCGGAGAGGTTAAGTTTCTACAGATCCCGCAAGTGGTCGAGGAAAGCATGCAGCAGCACGCTACACAAACCGCAACTTTAGATAGCCTTTTCGCAACGGACGAAGACACGCGCACGTTCGTCCGTAATTACATACACCGATTAGCCTTATGATGGAATTCCTCTCAACAGCCCTCAATTACACGACCGTCGCGGTGGTGTTCGTCTTGATGATCTCTGTGCTCGTGGCAGCTCACGAGCTCGGCCACTATCTGTTCGCCCGCCTCTTCGGAATGGGCGTGGAAGAGTTTGCGATAGGCTTTGGCAAGAAGCCGCTCTGGACGTGGATGCGCAAGACCTATCAGGTTCAAGACGAGCATCATCCTGGCGTGATCGGAATGGAGACGACCAACTTCACGGTGCGTCCTTGGCCACTGGGCGGTTTTGTGCGAATCAAAGGGATGGTCCCCGAAGATGACGGAAGTGAAGTCGATATCCCCGGAGGGTTCTATAACAAGGCTCCCTGGAAGCGCTTCATCGTTCTGCTGGCTGGTCCCGCCTTTAGCGTGATAGCAGGCATTTTGGTGCTTTTCCCGCTGTATGCGACGATTGGGGTGGATCGAGTGGTGGGGCAACCGATCATAACCGAAGTTCTCGCGGAAGGACCCGCGACGGGGTCGGGCATTCAAACCGGTGACCGGATCGTTGCCGTGAACGGGATTCCCGTGGATGGCTTTTACAAGCTGGGCGCATTGATTCGGAACTTTGGCAATCAAGAGGTTCAGGTCGGGGTTGAGCGTTCAGGAAAGCAGATGCAATTTTCGATCACTCCTACCTGGAGCGAATTCGATACTCCACTGCGCGACGAGAACGGGGATCCAACGGGAGAACTCGGGCGTCAGGCCATGCTCGGGGTCGGTATAAAGGGTGCCAAAGAAGTTCTAGTCCGCCTTCCGGTGCCGGTCGCCTTCAAAGCCGCGGTCAACGAGCCCATTCGGGCTGTACGCAGCATTGTCAGCCTCATAAAGCGGCCGAAGAATTTCGAGCGAACCGTAAGCGGTCCCGCGACGATGGTCGCCTTCACTAATTATGCGATGCAAAAAGGCATTGCGACCGTTTTGAAGCTGGCGGCGTTGCTGAGCATCTCGGTGGGGATCTTTAACCTTCTGCCGCTTGGCCCACTCGACGGCGGCCAAATGACCGTCGCTGTGATCGAAATGCTGCGAAAGGGAAGGCGCCTGAGCATCGCGACCCAGTCCGGCCTAAGCGCTGTGGGCCTGAGCCTGGTCGCCGTGCTCGTTCTATTCGCGTGGTTTTTCGACTTCAAGAGGTGGTTCGCGCCTGGGCCGGAGCCCTCGATTTCCAGGACGATTGGCAAGTAAACCAAAAAAGCCGCGTCTGGCGCAATTTTTTCCGATTTTTGCTGATACGGTTCAGCAAAAGGTTAAAGTCGTGTTATGATGCATTCATTGATAGCGAAGGCACTGTTGCCGAGCCAAGTCCCGCTGCGGGCCTGAGCTAGCTAGGAAGCAATGATGCGCCGAACCACTATTGCAGATGTTGCAAAGCATGCGGGGGTAGGAAAGGTCACCGTCAGCTATGTGCTGAACGGACAATCTCGGTCGGCCAGAATCAGCGAACTGACCGAGCAAAAGGTGCTTCGCAGCGCCGAAGAGCTGGCTTATCGCCCCAATGCACTCGCCCGGATGCTCGTCACGCAAAAGTCCGACGCCCTGGCCGTTGTTTTCCAATACGGAGCCTACTTCTCGGCTCTCTCAAGCTTTACGTCAGAAGCCATGCGCGGGGTGTGCGCGGCTTGTGTCGAATCGGGATTCGATCTGATGCTTCACACGAAGGCGGCGGATGACCCGATGCACGAAGCGTGCGCTCTCATGGACGGCCGCGTCGATGGTGTGTTGATGCTGCGCGATCGTGATGATCCGACAATGGCGGAAGTTGTAGCGAACGGCTTTCCGTGTGTTCTCTTCTTCACGCGCTCCGACGATCCGCGCGTTCCGTTCGTGGACAGCGACAACTATGCTGGCGGACGCATGGCCACTTCCCATTTGCTCGAGCTCAATCATCGGAGGATCGCGATGGTCATGGGCCCTGCGGGTTCTGTCGCAGGCGCCGACCGGTTTAACGGCTATCGCAATGCCCTTGAGTCGGCGGGGCTTGCTGTTCGGCCAGACTATCTGGTCGCCGGCGTGGGGCGTGATCCGAGCGGATTTGTACGTCTATTGAGGCAGGAAGATCGTCCCACCGCCGTCTTCGTATGGTCTGACGACGACGCATTTCTCTGCATGCAGCTTGCGCTGGACCTCGGACTCTCGGTGCCGGGCGACCTTTCGATCGTGGGTTACGACAGCTCCGACGCTTGCGAGCGGTCTAAGCCGGCCCTGACTAGCGTGAAACAACCTGTTTTTGATATGGCCCACGCGGCCACCCTTTTACTTGCTTCTCTGGTACGCGGCACTTCGGTGGAACGCACTAGAATCGTCTTCCCTCCTGATCTGGATGTACGCGGTTCGACCGCGGCCCTCGGTGAACCGTTAATCTCTCAATGAAGAGGAACTTATCTCATGATTCGAAATACTAAAGCCTTTACTCTAATCGAACTTCTCGTTGTCATCGCGATTATCGCCATTCTGGCGGCGATCCTTTTCCCTGTCTTCGCGCAAGCCAAAGCTGCTGCCAAGACCACGCAAGCTCTCAGCAACATGAAGCAGCTCGGTACCGGCAATTTTCTCTATAGTGGCGACAATGACGACGTTCGGGTTCTTCCGAAGGCGTTTGTCAATGATCCTGCTGGCGGCGGCGACGAGTATTCGTGGAAGCAGCTCATCTCTCCTTATGTGAAGAGCACGGCCCTCTTTTCAGACCCCGTAAATCCTATTGCTAAGTTCCCCGACTTCCACTCTGATCCTGCCATGCGAGCAGTCTTCGGATGGAAGACGACGAACCTTCCCGCAACGATGCGATTTAACCGTGGTTACAACCTCGCCAACATCTGGGGTTCTTCATGGTTCGCCGACAACAACGCGGTTTCGCTAACCTCCTTCAGCGAACCGGCAAACGTTTACTCGCTCATTGAGAGTAAATCGGTCTGGCCAGAGATCGGCACCTACGCAGGGTGGATCGAGAACGTCGACTCCGACTATGGCTGGTTCGGCCCAGCCGCTCCCGTAACGGGAACGAAGTGGATGTGGAGTTCGGAGAAGTGGGACGGAAAGGCGTTTACCGCGGCTTATTGGGACGGCCATGCCAAGCGGCAGAGCCACTCGCGAGCTTGTGCAACGAACTTCATGAGCCAGCCTGACGGGTCGTCTTCCTTCGACAACTTCAACATGGGAGATCCGGCCAAGAAGGCCGTGCAGAACGGAGACACCTGGATGAACACTTACTGTTCGTCGATGCCTGCTAAGTTCCGCTAATCACAATCAAGGGCCGCCGGGAATTCTCGGCGGCCACTCAATCTTATGAAATACCTAATCCTTATGGCCGTTATCCTGGCAGCACTTGGCTGTGGATCGGCTGCACCCGATCCTCAGATTGAGTCAAACAGACTCGAAAGTGCCACTAAACTGAGAGCCGCGTTTGACAAAGTCGGAGGAGACTATGAAAAGCTCTCTGCCGAGGATCGCACTGCGCTGATCACCATGTTTCAGAACAACGAAGACAACCTGCGGCGAACGTGGACTTTTATGAAGGAACGCGGACAAACTGCGGGTTCTTCGAGTCCCGGAGGAAGCCCGTCGGGTAATTGAGTGCAGACGCCAACTATATAACCGAATGCCACTGTTTACCCTCTGTTTGATCGGGAGCGTTAGCCTTTCCGGAGATGCCCTTTCGGGCGTCCCTCTTCTTAATGAACTTCAGCATCGCGCTGTCACATTCTTCTGGAACGAGTCCCACCCTAAGACTGGCTTTGCCAAGGATCGGGCGTCGAACTTTGAAAAGACTGATAAGTACGACGTGGCCAGTTGCGCGTCTACGGGTTTTGCTCTAGCGTCCTATCCTATCGGGGTCGAACGCAAGTGGCTGAATCGTGAGAAGGCTAAGGAGCGAACACTCACCACGCTCCGAAGCCTTCTGACTGTTCACGAGAGCCATAAAGGTTGGTTTTATCACTTTACGAATTGGGAAACTGGCAAGCGAGTGTGGAACTCGGAGTTGTCTTCAATCGATAGCTCGATTCTTTTTGGCGGTCTCATCGTAGCCGAGCGCTATTGGAAAGACAGCGAGATCACCAAATTAACCAATCAACTTCTCAATCGAACGGACTTCAAATGGATGATGACGGATGGTGGGGCCAAGCCGGAAGAGGGCATCTTTTCCATGGGATGGCGTCCAGACACCGGCTTTATCGAGTCACGCTGGAGTGGCTATTCGGAAGAGAAGATGCTGTTTCTCCAAGCGTATGGCCTCGATCCTAGGCTGGCTAATCATGGCTTCGATAAGACCAACCGGCAGGAAAGGGAATACAAGGGAATTTCGTTTCTCAACGGCGGACCGCTGTTTATCCATCAGATGTCGGAGTCGTTCTACTCCTTCTCCGACCTGCGAGACAGACGGGGTTACAACTACTGGGTTGCGACCCAAAACGCGACACTTGCCAACCGTCAATATTGCATCGATAACCCTGGGAAATTCAAAGCTTATGGGCCCGACTTTTGGGGGCTGAGCGCGTGCGATACGCCGGACGGCTACAAGGCTCTAGGTGCTCCCGGATGGATCGAAGACAACGGGACCATCACCCCGACGTCCGCAGTAGCGGCGCTCCCCTACACGCCCAAGGAGTCCATGGCGTTCTTGAACTCGATGTTCAAGGAGCATCCGAAAGCATGGGGTCGTTACGGGTTCAGCAATGGCGTGAATCCCTCCCGAGACTGGGTCGATCCAGACGTTATCGGCATTGATCTGGGAATGATGCTGCTGGCCTCCGAGAACTATCGGACGGGCTTGATTTGGAAGCTTTCTAGCTCCCACCCAGCCATAAAGCTTGGCTACACGAGAATGGGATTTAAGAAGGTTGCAGGCTCAAACAAGGCGGCGCTGAAAGTAAGCTCAAAGTAAAAATTGCCGAATCTGTATCAAAGGGTGTGAAATGTAGCGTATGCTACAGATATGCTTGCCCTTGGTATCGAGCGTTACACCGCGATCACGATGATCGTTATTGGTCTGTCCCATGTCCTACAGCCTGCCATGTGGTGCCACTGGTTCTGCAAGCTCGCCGAGGCAAAGGTTGCAGCGGTGGCGATCGCCATGGTCAGCCTTCCGTTCGGACTCATTTTGGTGTTGACTCATAACGACTGGACACTCAGGCCAACGATCATTGTCACCATCCTTGGGTGGGGTCAGGTGGTAAAGGCATCGCTGTACCTGCTTTTTCCGCCATCGCTCAGCGCAAAAGCTTGGAAATGGAGGGTGGCGAAGCCGGGATGAGAATCGCAGGTTTTGTGTTTCTGCTGCTTGGTACCGTCCTGGCACTCGCGATCTTCTAGTGAATGAAAGGAGCGGACACTGTTCATGGGCTGGTAATCGCTGTATCATCTATCTTATGCTTGCGATCATTGCTGCGCTGACCCTGGGGCCTACCCTCGATCAGAAGATACAAAGTGTGCTTCCCACTGCCAAGGAAGACAAGTGGCTACAGATTCCTTGGCGAACGAGCCTGATGAAGGCACGAGCGGACGCTCAGCAAGCGGGAAAGCCACTGTTCCTCTGGATCATGAACGGCAGCCCAGTCGGCTGCACGTGAAATAACGGCCAGTTGGACCGTGCGTTCACTTTTGCCGATCAGAGAATCATCGACGTTCTCACTAAAGAATTCATTCCCGCAGTTGGCAACACCCACGAGTTGCAGAACCAAAAATCTCCCGCCGGGAGCTGGTTCATGTCCGCGGCTCAGCTCGTCAATCCGCGTGTGCTGGACAAGACGACCGCTCAAGGTTTCTACGTCGTGGCGGCCAACGGCCAACCGTACGGATTCAACAATAACCGTGATCCGGAACGCGTGCTCGACTTTATTCGGAAGAACGGCTCAAGCTTTAAATCGTCTCCTCCGCCTCCCGCGACTATCGCCGAGTCAGACCTTGCTGCCTCCTTTACTCGGAAGGCTTCCGAAACCGTGAGCACTTTGCGCGCCTTTACAAGGATCAAACCCTTGCCCAAGGATTGCGATGTGCTGAACCATAGTGTCGGGCGCGATCACGTTTGGATTTATCCATCCGACCTCGAGCAGGTTGTGGGACGAACAGGCAAGTTCGATATGCCGGTGCAGTTGGCGACCCGCCTCGCCCGCTACCACCTTGTGGACAATGTCCGAGGCGAGCCTTCCTTCTGGACTCCTGACGAGGTGAAGAAGTCGGCCTTTCAAATGTGGCCCAAGGGTGGTGGAGTGTTTGCCTTTGCTGGCACCTACGCGATGCAAACTGCAGATAAGCAGCGGGGGCTGCGTGGGACGCTCGAGGGCGAGATGCGGATAACCGGAGGGTCCCTGTCGCGATTTCGGGCCTATGGCGAGGCCAAGGCATGGGGTGCTGGGCCCTATACGCCGCGCCCACCATCGGGAGAGTTTCCTCTGGTGTTTGCCTTCATCGACGTGAACGATGAGTTCTCAAAGGTGACACCGCCACAAGCGGCGGCCTACGGTGACGGAGAGTATCGGAGGCCCTAGGAACCTCAGAGCCTGTTTGGTGTTAGGATTCGAAATCCTAACACCAAACCGCTTTCTTACCGCTCGACTTCGCCCTGAAGCCCGCGGCGAACCACAAGGAACTTGATCCGCTTGGGTTGGAAACGCTCTTGCAGAACCTCGACGGCTCGATGGACGAGGACGGTGCCTCCGCAGTAGAAGAGATCGACTGCTGCGTATTGATGCTCTGGCCAGGTGTGAATCGTGTAGTGCGATTCCTGGATGATCACCGCGCCGCTGACGCCGTAGGGCTTGAACTCGTGGAACGATTGCGCGACCACAGTTGCTTTACTCTCCACGGCGGCCATTCGCATGGTGTCGCCGACGTAGTCTTCCGTTTCCAGAAGCCGGCCATCGCAGCCGTAAAGCTCAACGAGCAGGTGCGAGCCCAGCGAGGGTTCTTCACCTGGACGGAAGGGAAGGCCCTCCTCGTCTCGGCCAAGCCATTCGTCGAAGGACTCGGGATCATCGGCATGGATAAGGGTCCAGCCTTTGTCGTGGGTGAGTTGTGGCGGAGTTGCCACTGCATCATCTGAGCGGCGCTTGCCGAACAGTCTTTGCCAGAGGGACATTTTGGCACCAGTCGCGAACGGAGCGGCGACGGCGCAAACAACAAACGAGCTAACCAAAATCGAGAAGATTGACAATCACATAGACCTCACTTTTGAAAACCGTGCGCAGACACAAGATTGCTCTTGCGCGGAAAACCCGACGAGAAGTTGCTGAAGAAGATTTGTCGGGGAAGTGTCTTGACTGAGACCGATCTGAGAGAGGGCTCGTTCTGAGCGGTTCAGGCCGCACCCTTCGACTCTTCCTATTTGTGTCATTCCTTCAGCAAGGAGTTTTCTCCTATTAGCGGCTCCTAACCGCCCATAGCCGCCCCACGGTCACCCGTGACGCAGGGGGATGATACCAGCCCACCCACCTTATGTCAATCAAGTTAGTTCGATTGGGGCACGATATAGCAATACGCCTGAGGGATGCACATGTTCCATCGTCCCTACCGAAGCCTTGGGGTTCAACTCACCGGACAGGATCAACTTCCTGCAGAGGCAGACAGGGGGCGCGCGTAATCGCAGATCGGTAGACCTGCGCGACTTTGGTCGCCATCTGCGGGATGCTGTGGGAGCGGACGGAGCGGGAGGCAGCGTCGCTCATCCGAGCATACAGGCGGTCGTCGTCAAGGACCTCCAGCACGTGCGAAGCCAGATCTTGAGGGTCGTTCTTGGTTGAGAATCCGTTTACTCCCTCTTCCACGGCCGCGCTGGCGCCGCCTCCTGCGACGATCACTGCGGGAAGGCCGTGGGTCATTGCTTCCTGGATCACGAGGCCTTGGGTTTCAGTAATTGAGGCAAAGAGGAACAGGTCGGCCGCTGCGTAGTATTGATCCACCAGAGAACGGTCGACGAATCCTACAAATCGCACTCTGTCTCCGATCCCCAGAGAACGCGCGATCTGGATACATTCCGAGCGATAAGGTCCGTCGCCAACTAGCCAAAGCCGTAGGGAGCGATCGGATCGGAGAGCTAAGGCAGCAGCTTCTATCAGCACACCCAAGTTCTTTTCTCTTGCCAGACGTCCCACGTAGAGCAAAATGCGCTGTTCGGGAGGAATGCCAAGCGACCGTCGTGCCTCCGATCGATCGAGGGGGGGGCCGAATGACAAGCCTGTCGGAATCACCGTCACGGGAGTGTCCACGGAATGCCGCCTCAGCCACTTGAGAGAGGCTTCGGAGGGGGTAATGACATGGTCCATCCGGTTGTAGTAAAAGTTCGTGTGCCTCGCGATTCGGAACCGCATGTAGCGACGCGGCAGCAGGCGAAAATAATGGGCATACCGATCATAGAGGGTGTGATACGTTGAGACGATCGGCAGGCCGTGTGACTCGGACCATCGAAACCCGACCATGCCCAGCATGTAGGGAGTGTGGGTGTGCACGATATCGTAAGTTTCCCGCTGAAACCTCTGGAGCATTCGGTAGAAGGGCGGGATTGCCACGGGATAGCCCTTCGACATAGGAGTCTCAAGCGAGCGGAACCGAAAAGTATTGGGGTCCGAATCCTTGTAGCCGGGGAATCGTGGCGCGTAAAGATGGACCGAATGGCCCTGCCGCCTTAGCTCCTGGACGAGCGCTTCGATGCTAATGCTGACGCCGTTGAGCACGGGAAGAGCGCTGTCTGAAAAGACCGCTATCCGCAGGCTGTCACCCCGCCTCACTCGTCACTCCTGAGGAAATCGGCCATGGTCGCCTACAAATTTCACGATGTCGCTGAGTCGGAATCTTCGTTGGCCTCCGCCGGTCCGATGGTGTGCGAGCCATCCCCGATTGGTGTAGCGACGTACAGTCGCCGGACAAACACCTAGGAGGCGACTAGTTTCTTCGAGGGAAAGTTCGGGGTCCAAAAGCCTCTTGATGAGATCTTGACGCGACTCCTTGAATTCTCCGCTGTAGTAATTCGCGGTCACTGAGTCATCGTAGAAACTGCAAAGAAATTCGACGTTCTTCGGCAGCGCCATCCAGGTGGTCTGCAGTTCCGGATCCATGACCGCACTTTTGAGAGGGTTCTCCGACTTGGCACGACGCGGCCGGGGAGCGCTCATGACCGTTTTCTTGAATCGCGTGCGCTTGGCGTCTCCGTTTTGAGCAACCCCGCCGTCATTCCCTATCGCCTGCTTAGAGTCCAGAAATGCACTTTCTATATAAGCAAGCGGATCAAACTTATCCGTTTTCAACTCTCTAAGTCTACAACCGTGGCCGGTCAAATGATAAGCATCGAGTCACCAAAGCTTAAAAAACGATATTGTTGGGCAACTGCCTCCTGATAGGCTCCCAGCACATGACCCCTTCCGGCAAGGGCCGAAATCATGAGCATCATCGTAGTTCCGGGCATGTGGAAGTTGGTGAACATGCCATCAATAACTTGAAAATCGAATCCGGGACGGATGAAAAGCTTGGTGGATTTGTCTCCATGCGCCACCCTCCGCCGCCCCGTGGCGAAGGATTCGAGCGTTCTGACGGTTGTGGTCCCGACCGCGATGATCCGGCCCTTGCAACTGGCGATCTTCTCAGCGGTTTCCGGAGGCAATGTGCAACGTTCGCCGTGCATCTTGTGCAGATCGACATCGTCGATCTTTATCGGGCGGAAGGTGTCGAGGCTGACGTCCAAAGTGACGTTCGCTAGCTCCACGCCCCTTTGCTGAAGCACTTCAAGCATGGTCTGGTTGAAATGGAGGCCCGCGGTCGGAGCGGCTGCGCTTCCGGGGGCCGCCGCGTAAACGGTTTGATAGCGCTCCTGATCTTGGAGAACCTTTTGAATATAGGGCGGCAGAGGGGTGAGCCCGACCTGCTTCAATCGCTCCATTAAGCCTGTGGGCTGGAGGAATCGAATGGTTCGAAGCTCCTCGTTTGCTTCCTCCACCACCGCGTCGAGACCTTCGCCGAAAGTGACACGCGCCCCAGGGCGAAGGGATTTTGCTGGCTTCATCATCGCCTCGAAGACTGCCGGGGCAAGCTCTGAGAGGAGCAAGGCTTCCACTGCACCACCGGTGGCTTTGTGCCCAAGGAGCCGTAAGGCGGTCACGCGGGTGTCGTTCAGCACAAGGAGATCTCCGGGGTGAAGTAGGTCGAGCACATCCGTGAATTGACGGTGCTCGACCTCTCCGCGCTTGTGGAGCAACAGAAGTCGGCTTGATGAGCGATCTTGCAACGGGCTTTGCGCGATCAAGTCCGGTGGCAAGTCGTACAAGTAGTCGCTCAAGCGCTGCACCGGACATCCTCCAACCGCCGGACACGGGACGGCCAAAACCCATGCTCCGGGCCCTCAGGGTGCTTCGTGGCCTTCATGCGATCTTCCTCGCAGGGTGTAACGAATGCTCGATCCGAGAAGTATGAATGCTAAGAAGCGGCTTTACGATTCGGCATAGTGGCGTAAAATAGCAGCAGACGGACAAATACATGAAAAATCGATTTCAGACAATAGGACTCATTAGCCTCATTGCTATCTCTTCTCTGGCCTTTGCAGTCGCCCAGGGCGTCAATCTCAAGCGTACTCTGAAGGAGGGTCAGACCTTCAAGTACCGCATGGAAGGCAACGTCGATATGCAGGGCACGCCTATCACTCTCACCGGCATCATGCAGGAGAAGGTGGTAAAGGTCGAAGCCAACGGCAACTTTGCTCTCGAGCAGCAGCAGCTTGAAGGCAAGATCAGCGCGGGCGGCCGGGAAATGGATATGCCAGCCGGCAATGCGACAGTCACGACTTACAAGACGACGGGCGAGGTAGTGGAGATCAAGGGTTCAACCGAAGATGCCACCGCCTACCGAATGTCCACGCTCGGCCTACTCGTCGATGCGGGCAAGCTGATCAACGTGGGCGACAAGTGGTCTCATATGGTCAAGGCCGATACTAAAACTGGCTTGGTGGCGGCGAAGGCTGACTATGAAGTGATTGGCGAGGAAAAAGTTGGCGCGGTAGACACGATCAAGATCAAGGCGACCGTCAAGGAAACGGAAGGCACCGAGCCTGCTTCGAGCGATTCCACTTTATGGATCGACAAGAAGGACGGCAGCACGGTTAAAGCTGAGACCAAGTGGACCAAGGCTCCTTTCCCCGGACCCACGGGAACCATGATCCTCGACGCTACGATCAAGCTCACTCGAATCGAGTAGAAGTAAAGTCGTTAGACAAGGACAACCTTTCGCCTCTTACGAAGCGGAAGGTTGTTTCTGTTCTTCTAGGGATGCCTTTTCAGGCACGAGGCTTGATCAATTCTCCAGGTTCCTAGCGTTGCCTCCCACTGAGTGCCGGATGAGGCAAGGGTGGCATTACTGAGCATGTCTAGCTCAGCAAGAGAGGCAGCAAACCGCTTCTCTGAGAGGTGAAAGGCCCTTTGCGCGTGATACAGGCGCATCAATTCGTTTCGCTCGTGATGGGCCTCGAGCGGCCGAGGCTGCTCGGCACCCGTTTCGCCGAACTGTACAACGCCCCACATTTCTGGACGGTGCATGTCGACTGCTCCTTGGGGAGACCAAACCCAGTTCTCCTCTCGCTGTCCAGGAATGCGCCGATAGCTGCCATTGGCCACTTCATGCTCCCACTGCACGCGTGAAAAGTTGATGCGCCACTGGTCCCCCGGGTTTGGAGGGCAAGGACTTGAGCCGGCAAGCTCCCGTAGTGCCCTCCACGGGATGGCAATCTCCACCGACCATCCTCGGTCGATGTCGGAAGGTTCGTTTAGGGTGCCATCGATCCACACAGCCGTTCTTAAGCCGCGAATGTCCCATCCGTTGATCGCGGGGCCCCCGTCTCGGTAGGGCCGCACAAGCAGCAGATCCCACACCGTGTTCAGCGCATTGATCTCAAGCTCGCCATACAGGTGATTGTCGCCATCAGGATCGATGAATACCTCGAAGTCGTTGTCATTGAAGATGACCGAGTCCCGCTCTGTCAACGAGCCCCAGACATGAGGCTCCTCCATCTCGGCACCGATGTAAAGACACTCGTCATCCCAAAGCATCTTGACGCGAGTTTGAAAGCGTGGCGTAGGGGCTTCTGGTCCAAGAATATCCACGAAGGGATCGCTCCACGCGGCTTCGGTCCAAGGGCTCTTATTCAATCGCCCGTCCATCATTGGGGCCGTCGCAGCGCGTCCACAGACATAGAATGAGGGATTCACTTCCCGGGATTAAACCGCACTTGATCAGGCGCGGGCCATAGGCTGCTAGACTTCAGCAAATGCCCCAGAGCATCGCATTTCACGGCGCGGCCGAAACGGTCACGGGTTCTCGACACTTGCTTCGCATAAAAGACAAGCTGGTGCTTGTCGATTGCGGAATGTTCCAGGGCGGGCGCGAACTGCGTCAGCGCAACTGGGAGCCATTTCCGGTGCCGCCGCATGAGCTCGATGCGATCGTGATTACGCACGCCCACATGGACCACATCGGCTACCTGCCGAAGCTATCGGCCCTCGGCTATAAGGGCCCGATCTACGCGACGCCCGCCACGATCAAGCTCTCCAGAATTTCACTGCCCGATAGTGCGCGCATTCAAGAAGAAGATGCGCGCACGGCCAACAAAGTGGGATCGCGTCACCAGCCAGCCCTCCCCCTCTACACCGAAGACGATGCTTTCGCGGTGCTGAAGCTCTTTAAGCCGCTGCATTATCATCAGAATCAAGTCCTGCCGGGCGGGGCGCAGTTCCGGTTTTTGCCTGCGGGTCATATTCTTGGGTCCGCCTTTGCGGAGATCTATTTCGAAAACGGCGAGAGAATCCTTATGGGCGGCGACCTTGGCCGCTACAACACGCCCATCATTCGCGATCCTGAGCCGGTGGAACATGCCGAGTACCTGGTGATTGAAAGCACCTACGGCGATCGACTGCACCAGGTGGAAGATCCCAAAGAAAAATTGGCGGAGATCTTCCGAGACGCTTGGCAAGGAGGCAACCGTATCCTCGTGCCCTCTTTTTCGATCGGTAGAACCCAGGAGCTGCTGTACTACATCAGCCGATTGCAAGCGGAGAAGCGAATGCCGCGCATCCCCGTTTTTATCGATTCGCCTATGGCTACCTCGGCAACAGAAGCCTATCGAAGCTCGACAGAAGAGCACGACCACGACATGAAGCTCTCGCTGGATCAGGGCCTGAGCGACCTTGATCCAGAGGGAGTCTCCTATATCCGAGATCGCCGTCAGTCCCAGGAGCTAAATTCGCGGCAAGGTCCGTTCATGGTGATCGCGGGAAGCGGGATGGCCAACGGCGGCCGAATCGTCCACCATCTCTTGCATCATGTTTCGGATTCATCCACCATTGTGCTGTTCACCGGATATCAGGCTGAGGGAACCCTTGGACGCCGCATCCTCGAGGGCCAAGAGGTCGTGAGAATATTGAAGAGGGAAGTGCCCGTTCGAGCCAGGATCGAAAAGCTGAATGCGTTGTCGGCTCACCCTGACCAAGGCGAAATACTGACGTGGCTGAGAGGATTTAAGACCGCGCCACGCAAAACGTTTATCGTTCACGGCGAGCCCCACGCACAGCAGGCCCTTCAGACCAAAATTCGAGAGGAATTGGGCTGGGACGTGGTGATTCCACATTGGCACGAAGAGTTCGACCTATAGTAATTGCAGATGTCTGCGACTAACCCCGAACGGAAGATGCTCCGCGTGCTCGTCGCAGATGACGAGCGGCATGTGGCGCGGCTGGTGCAAGTCAATTTGGAGCGGCTTGGCCATTCGGTCGAACTAGCCCACAATGGCCTTGAGGCACGCGATATGGCCCTCACTGGCGGGTACGACCTGCTCGTGCTCGACATCATGATGCCGCACATGGACGGGGTGGAGGTGCTGAAGGCGCTGCGCAGGGATGCGCGAACCAAGGATCTGAAGGTGGTAATCCTAACGGTAAAGGCGCAGGATGAAGACATTCTGCGGGGATTTGAGAGTGGTGCAGATTTCTATCTAACCAAACCTTTTAATCCGGATGAAGTGGCGAAACTTATCTTTCAAATCATGGCGGAGCCTTAGACCGCCGCAGAGGTGTATCCTCTGCGAATGGTTCGCCTCGGTATCATCGGCCTCGGAAACATGGGCACGGCCCACGCAAAGACGGTTTCGCAACTCAGCGACGTACAACTTGTGGCGGTCGCAGACGAAGATGTGAGACGCCTCACCGACTACGCGGAACTGAAGATCTTTGACAACCCTCAAGCCCTGATCGAGTCCGGGGAGGTGGACGCGGTGCTCATTGCCACGCCGCACTATAGCCACACGACGCTTGGCATTGCGGCGCTAGAAATGGGCCTGCACGTTCTCGTCGAAAAGCCGATCTCAGTTCATAAGGCGGACGCAGAGCGCCTGATCGCGGCTTGGAACCCCGACAAGCAAGTTTTTGCGGCCATGTTCAATCAACGAACCGACCCCTTCTATCAGACTATTCGCGACATCGTACAGGGCGGGCAACTTGGGGAAATCCGGCGCACGAACTGGATCATCAGCAACTGGTTCCGAACGGAGGCGTACTACGGCAGCAGCGCCTGGCGCGCTACGTGGGCCGGAGAGGGGGGCGGGGTGCTGTTGAACCAATGCCCTCATAACCTGGACCTTTTCCAGTGGATTTGCGGGATGCCTTCAAAGGTGCGCGCGTTCTGCACCTTCGGCCGCGACCATAAGATCGAAGTCGAGGACGAGGTTACGGCATACTTCGACTATCCCAATGGAGCGAGCGGGGTGTTTATCACGAGCACCGGCGAAGCCCCGGGCACGAACCGTCTAGAGATTGCCGGCGACCTTGGAAAGCTGGTTTTTGAGGCGAACAAAATCACGATCACCAAGAACGAAGTTTCCGCGCGCGAATTCTGCAAGACTTCCAAGGAGTCGTTCGCCCAGCCCAAAACCACAATCTCGGAGATCTCGCCTGAAGGCAAAGCGGGCCAGCATCGTGAGATCATCGAGAACTTTATAGCCGCGATCACCCACAATGCGCCCGTCATCGCGCCCGCTGCCGAAGGGATCCATTCAATAGAGCTCGCCAACGCCATGCTCTACTCGGCATGGACCGACACCACCGTGAGCATCCCGCTTGACTCAGCAGCTTATGAGGCAGCCCTCCAAACAAAGATAAAGGAATCCAGCTTTCATAAGGAAGTCCAGGAAGGCGTGAAGGTGGACATGGCCAACTCCTTTGCCGCCACGTCTTAAGCGAGCTACCGTTTGTCGGCTTCCGTTTCCAGTCGAAGGCTCATCTTTGCAATGCGGTCGGGCAGGGCTTCGCTAGAAACCTGATCCCTCAAGCGGTCCACTAGGATGGGGAACGCCAGGGGGGTCGGACGTTCGGGGTACGTGAAGAGTAGCCGGGAAAACGACAGGCGCTCCAATGCTTGGGAGAGGCGGGTTTGCTCGAGTTGACGATCGAGGACCTCGCGGGTGGCTTGGCGTATGAGCAAGTTGTCGGGTTCATAACGCCTGAACACGTCGTAAAAGAGACCGCTCGATCCTTGGATTTGGCGTGCCGTTTTTCGCATTCCCGGATAACCTTCGAAGATGAGACCGGAGATGCGTGCGATCTCACGGAACTGGCGTCGGGACAGTTCAATAGAGTTAAGGCTGTCCAAGATATCGGTGCCCACATTCTGGGGCGACAGCAATCCGGCATCGATTGCTTCTTCGAGTGGTGCGGGCTCCACGCTCAGAAGCTCGATTCCATAGTCGTTGTAAGCCATGCTGAACGTGATCGGCCGCAGGCGTGACATGCGATAGGCCAGCACCGCAGCCAGCCCCTCGTGGACCAGCCGGCCCTCGAAGGGATAGAGAAAGAGATGGAATCCCTCACGCGTCTTGACTCGCTCGATTAAAAGCTCGTCTTCATGAGGAATCGCCGACCAACGATTCTGAACCTCCAGCAAGGGCGCCATGGCGACCATCTCTTCGGAGATCAGCTTGCCATCGCGGGCACTGGATAAGGTGCGACGGATGGAAGCCGAAAGTTCGGTCGACAGCGGCAGCCGCCCGCCCATCCAGCGCGGGATCGCACCTTGTGAGTTGCTCGCACGCCGCACCCACGCCGTCATGTCTCGCATTCGCACGAAGGCTAGGGGCTTACCGGCAAAGAGAAACTTATCGCCTGGCTTAAGCCGGGCGATGAAGGATTCTTCGACGGTCCCGAGCCGCCCACCCTTCAGATACTGAACCACCACCGCTGCATCGCTAAGAATGGTTCCGATCGACATGCGGTGGCGTCGAGCGATCTGCTTGCTTTCGACTGTGTAGCGCCCGTCCAGCAGCACCACGCGCCGGAAATCTTCATAGGCTTTTAGCGACTCGCCGCCACGCGTGACAAAGTCGAGAGTCCAGTCCCATTCCTCAGCGCTGAGATCCTTGTACGCTTGCGTGGTGCGCACCTCGTTCAAGAGCTCGTGATACTCAAAGCCGTCTCCCAGTGCGCAGGTAACGGCGTGCTGAACGAGCACATCGAGGGGCCGCTCGACTCCTTCTCGCGACTCGATTTCGCCTCTTTGAGCGGCGGCCCGAGCCGCTGCGATATCAACCAGTTCCAGAGCGTGCGTAGGAACGCACGTGATGCGGCTCGGAGCACCGGGTCGGTGGCCGCTCCGCCCGGCTCTTTGGAGCAGTCGGGCGACTCCCTTCGGGCTCCCGAGTTGGATTACGCGATCAACCGGCGTAAAGTCCACCCCTAGATCGAGACTCGAAGTGCAGACGACCGCTCGAAGGAGACCCTCCTTCAGCCCGCGCTCAACTTCGTCACGAACTGCTCGATCCAACGAGCCATGGTGCAAGGCGACCGTTTCCGACCACTCCGGTTTAAGTTCAAGGATCGCCTGGTACCAGATCTCCGCTTGCGATCGCACGTTGGTGAAGACGAGGCATGTTCCGCCCTCCGCGATTGCGTCCACCACTGCGGGGACCATCTGCTTGCCGACATGACCGGCCCAAGAGAATCGGTCCACATACTCAGGCAACAGGGAGTCGACAATGATTTCCTTGACGACATCTCCTTGAATCATCACGCCCGAGCGGGAAGCGTGGGAGTCCACTCCAAGCAAGGTGGATAGAGCGTTAGGCAAATTGCCGAGCGTCGCAGATACCCCCCATATTCTCGTTTGGGGGCTTGCGGTTCTCAGTCTGGCAAGCGCCAGTTCTGTTTGAACCCCTCGCTTAGTGGACATCAGTTCATGCCACTCGTCGACCACGATGCACTTGAGGCTGGAGAACGTCTCGCGCCAGCCCTCATAGCTGAGCATCAAGGTTAGGCTTTCTGGCGTTGTCACCAAAGCGGCCGGGAGCTTCTTCTTTTGCCGGGCCTTGACCGCAGCCGACGTGTCCCCGGTTCGCAGCTCCACTGTCCAGGGAACGCCCATCTCAGCGAGAGGCATCTGTAAGGAAGCCGCCGTATCAGCAGCCAAGGCTCTCAGGGGCGTAATCCAGAGAACCTGAATCCCATCAGGTTGCTCGCCATTCAGGGACTCGAGCACAGGACCAAACCAAGCGGCAAGGGTCTTGCCAGTTCCGGTTGCGGAGTGGATGAGTCCGCTATGACCGGCGAGATACGCTCGCCACACCTCTCTTTGAAATTCGAAAGGCTCCCAGCCGCGCTTTTCGAACCATTGTTCTGCGGGTGAGAGCATTTGGCTAGTATGAAAGAGGCTGAATAGCGAAGCGTGGCTCTGCTAAACCTGCAAAGCCACGCCTACTGTCGCCAAGTAACCGCTAGGCTACGTAGCCGCCGCCCGTGCGAGCCTCGTATGCATTGAGGTTCGAGGCGCCGTATTTGGTGAGGGTCTCGGTAATCTCTTCGCGGGTGCAATCGCCGGAAGGAGCGTTGACTGCGAGGACCGCGCCGCCGCCCTGGATCGCCTTGTCGTAATCAGCAGCGACGTGCGCGTCGACTCCCTGATCCTTGAGATAGCCCGTGACTGCTCCGGCTGCTGCGCCCGCGCCGGTAGCTGCTGCTACTCCGCCAAGAGCTGCCGCTAATGCGCCGCCGCCAACTACCAGGCCAACACCAGGAATGAACAGGGAAGCCAGCGCTGCCACTGCTCCCACTCCCAGGCCCCATCCCGCGCCCTTAACGGCGCCTGCGCCCGCGTCAGCTCCGGTCGTCGTTGAGATGCCGTGCTTGGCAGCATTCTCGGTGCTGTCGGCGCTGTCGCTTGAGGAACTTGAGGAGCCGGAGCGGCCCTCCATATCCACGGAGTCTCTTGCCTCCGAACCTGCGGCCCCCATATTCTGGTGCGCTTCTTGGTTCTGTCGATCAGTCGCGGCTTCGTACTTTCGCTCGCCAGCCTCGTTGCCGAGCGCGTCGTTGATGCCTGCCATGGTCCGATTGCCGCCTTCAGCGATCTTGTCGCCTGCTGCTGCCATATAGCCCATGCCCGCATCTCCCGCATTCTTCAGATCGTTTTCGCCATCTCCGGAGTAGCCGTGCGAGCTGGTGGTGGTGTTGCCGGAGGCATCGGTGTGGCTGCTGACAACGCTCAGGTCCTCCGAGCGAACGCCATGGTCGAGTAGGGCTCCTGCGGCCTTTTCAGCCAAAGAAGGGTCAGCGAACGAAGCGTAAATTGTGTTTCCCATGTCTATTTAACCTCTGAGTGCTCGATAACGCGGGCGAATCGTTTTCGCTGCTATCGGCATATACCTAGGGCTTTGCATTTGACTCGCAGGTTCCCAATCCTGGGACTAGTCGCATGCCCAATACCAAGACCCATCGGTGGGGTGAGTCTCACCGGATCGGTGCCCTTCAGGGTGGACGATCGAGTTATCCAAACCGCCCGCGCCGGTTGAGAACTTGGCGTGTCCGTCAGAGAATATGAGGGTGCCGCCGTTGCTGTGCCACTTCGTGAAGTAGTTCCAGGGAGCCGGGCAGTCGTAGCCGTATTTTTCACACGCTCCCGCTATTTGGGAGTTGTCAAAAGCCGCCATCATTTCGTCGCGCATGATCCGGCTCTCGGAGGGGAAGGAGATCATCGACTCGGATACCAGGGCAGTATAGTCGCGCGGCTCATTGTTGCCGGTGGACTCACCGGCAACAACCGAGTACATACACTTGGTGAAGCGATAGCTGCTGCCATAGGCACTCCAATAGGAGTTCGATCCGGGCACGTCTTGGGCTGTATATGGGCCGCCCGCATCCATGGGGCACTTGAACAACTCGACCAGTCCATTGCTGCCGCTCCCCGATTGGATGTAGGGTGCGAGAAGCACCTCGACTCCCTTGTGACCCGATTTTCCCCCCGGCGGCTGACTGTTGTAGGCGTAGTGAATGGGGAACATCCCATCGTAGTCCTGCAGATACATTGAGTTCGCGATGCCAATTTGGCGAGCGTTGCTCAGGCAGGCTGTTTGTTTCGCGGCTTCTTTGGCGCGCGCGAAGACTGGGAAGAGGATTGCTGCGAGGATCGCGATGATTGCGATGACGACGAGAAGCTCGATGAGCGTGAAACCTTTACGGTGGTTCATTGGTGTTGCCTCCAGATGCCAGGGAGCCGCCATCGTTTTGCGAAAGCGGTCTCCAAGGGAGGCCTCTCCGCGATCCCTCCGCCGGTACTAACCGGATCAGGTGTTTGGGGTCTTTTCGGCACTTCCACCGAAAACTCTCAGCCATCGTGGCTCCCCCTGCGGGCGAATTCCTGTAATCAATCTCTATTTTAGCCGCCAAAACGGCTTCGCGGTCAAAAAGTTGCCGGGCGGCGGGTAACCCATGGCGTTTCCGCTTGTAGGCAGAGCCGCGTGCTCCGGCACTTAGCATTGTGAAAAGCGCGGTAGGCTTCATGCCGGAGATGCCCCAAAGTGAGTACAGATTAAATTTTCTCCACCCTTTGAGTTGTTCTTGTTCGTACTTATCTTCAAGCATGGAATAGCTGGAACATCCTGTCAGCCATCCGATGTCAATCGCATCAACTTCGAAACATGAATCTGCTTCAGAAAAGGCACCGCTTCACTCCCGATTGGCTTTGCGTCGCAAAGCGAAAGCGACGACGCTCAAGCAAAAATTCCGTGCCCGTGCAAATGGCCATGCCATTGTTGTTTCTCGCGCTCATCGATATCTACGCAACTGTCTCGATCGCCTTTGGAAGCATTCCTCCTTGGGTGCCTCTACTGTGTGGCTCGGCCTGGATCGGCGTCCTCATGGGACGCACGACTCTCAATCGTGTTCTTTCCCTGGGAACGGGTGCGGTCGTCGTCGTCTGCACCTCTGCGGGGATAGGAGTATCTTTCTGGCTCGGCAACGGCTTCATGAGCCCAGAGACGGGGCTGGCGTTGCGCAACTACTTCGCGCTCCACTGCAGCGCGATCATGGTGGGGCATCTCCTAGCGATGATCTTGTTCTCAGGTGTGCGAATAGGAAGGCGCCCGCTTCAGCAACTCCAGAGTTAGGCGCGCTGTGTCGATGAGATCCTGACGGGAAATGTGCTCGTCGTGGGTATGGATCTTCTCCATTCCGGTGGCTACGACGATGCAGGGTAGGCCCTTCGAGTTGTAAATATTGGCATCACTTCCGCCCAGGGTCGTTCTAAGTTTGGGGTCGAACCCTAAGGCTCGGCTTGCTTCCATGGCCAGCCTAACGACTGGTTCGTTCGGATCGATGACATAGGCGCTATAGTGTCGCTCGTGCACGATTTCAACCGTCGTACCCCACTTTGCAGCTGCTTCCTCGAATCGTTGAATCATGTGGCCCGACTGCTTGTCGAGCTCCTCGACGCTTGTGCTCCGAGCCTCCCCGCGAATCTTAACTTCTGGACAAACGACGTTGACCGCCGTTCCACCCATGATCATGCCCAAGTTCGCGGTGGTTTCTGGGCCGATCCGACCGATTTTCATTCCGCTGATTGCATCGGCAGCCACTTGGATCGCGTTGATGCCATTTTCCGGGTCCTTGCCGGAGTGGGCGGGAATGCCATGAATCGTGATATCGAGCTTGTCGTGGGTGGCGGTTCTGGTCACGAACGTTCCGACGGGCGGACCAGTGTCCAACACATAGCCAAAGTCGAGGTTCAAGTCGTCGATTTCAAGAGCATTGGCACCCTTCAGGCCGATCTCTTCGGCCACCGAGAGAAGGAGGCAGATGTCGCCATGCGGCTCTCCTGATTCTCTTAGGGCTAGAACCGCCTCGATCGCGGGGGCCATTCCTCCTTTGTCATCCGCTCCGAGGATCGTGTCTGAAGTGCTGTAGAAGACGCCGTCCCGCTCTTCAATGACCAGCCCCGCAGTGGGTTCAACGGTGTCGAAATGGGCCGAGAGGAAGATGCGAGGGGCATCCGGGAGTTCGCCGCGCAGCCATACGATGAGGTTGTTGCCGCTGCCTCCAATCTTCTCGCCGGCTTGGTCCTCATGGACTTCAAGGCCGCAATCTATGAGGTATTGCTTGGTCCAGGCCACACATTCTCGTTCCGCCAGGGATGGCGCGTCGATGCGCACAAGGTCGAGGAATAAGCTGACCAGCCTCTCTTCATTGATCACGTCTCGATTCTACATCTCTTGTGCGACTCGTATCAGAGGCCCCCTGCCAACTGACTGTGCTTCAGGTTGCGCTTCGCGAGACCCTTCCCGTGAGCCCCAGCTAATGCAGCCGGATAGGGAGTGTGCCAGCCCTTCATTTCATGCCAGATCAGTCGGTTAAGATTGTCTTCGTCCTTCTCCGTTTTCATGCCGGTGCGTTTGATTGGAATTGTCTTCTTGATTTGTGCCCAATGAAGTGCACTCGGGGAGTTGTCGACTTTCAAGTCTGAATCGTCGAGCGAAAAGTTGGCCGAACGCGCGGTGTAGGGAGAGAAATCAGCCCGCTCGGTAAAGCAGGAGGTCATGAGTGAGGATGAGGCGTCTCTTTGATTCATGGGTGAGACGCCGAGAATATGGAGCATTGTCCGGATCACGGATGTCTGATTGTAGAACTCGCTCACCAATGCTTTTCGTTTGGTATAGGGGCTAACCACCAGACAGATCGACCGATGCCCATCGACATGGTCAAATCCATTCTGAGGGTCATCTTCGTTGATAAAGATGGCCGTCTTTGGCCAGAAACGGCTTTTGCTAACCTCTTGGACCAGCCGTCCAATCGCAAGATCGTTATCGGCCATGTGTGCACTTGCCGACACGGGGCCACCGAGGTGGTCCTGTGGCAGGTAGAGAATCGTGAAATTGGGAAGTCTGCCGTTCTTTTCGAATACCCGAAACTCTCGTAGGAACTCCTCGATACGTGCGACATCGGGAATGTCCATGTTCCAGCCAGGGGTGTCGAGGTTAGAGTAGCGCCGCAATCGCTCAATGCCAATGTTGTTGGTGAACTTAACGCGTTCGCCGCGCCTGTATGCCGCGAGAACTTCCTTGTAAGACTTCTTTGGTAGGGTTTCCGAGTAGTTCATCTCGCCGTAGTTTCGGAATGATAAGCCAGCCGCGAGAATGTGGTCCCAGATGAATCCGCTAGAGCTATAGGTGATTGGATCGTCCCCAAACGTGTAACTACGGTTGAATCCGCCGAACGCCCGCTGAAGGTAGGGAGTGACGTTGCCTTCTGTTGCCCACGAGTGCCCGTCTGCGGAAAGCACCCCATTGCAGTAGTAGTTATCAAGCTGCACGAACTCTTGGGCGAGCGCATGATGGTTGGGAGAGTTGATCTCAGGGAAGGTGCAGAGGCTAGGATCGTTGTCGCCTCTTGGCAGATCGCCGAACATTTGATCGTACGTGCGATTCTCCTTGATCACGTAGATCACATGCTCGATCGTGCTTGGGTCACCCAGGCGCCTGGGTATCGGTAGAGGCTTGGCGGTTGAGCCAGTTTGCCTCTCCATGGCTCGGAGAATTTGAGTCGTGAAAGCTAGCTCGCGGACCTTGGCGGTCATTGCCTGCAGATTAGAGGGTGGCTGCAGCTTTTGGATCGATCCCCGATGCTGATGCGAGCTTCTGCCCTTCTGAGCGGGGTCCTTTGTTCGCGATCCGACACCCTTATTGTTTGCTACATAGATGTCCTTTCCGTGCACTTGAACAGCGGTGGGGAACCAACCGGTCGGCAGAAATCCTGTTAGAGAAGGTTTGCCGTCGACATTGTCGATCACGCCCACGGCGTTGTTTCCGGCAAGCGCGACCAAGAGCCTCTCTCCATCCGGTGCTAGAGCCAATGCATTAGGCATGGATCCGAACGGTAGGCGGAGGTCTGGTTTGATCACCATCTGACGCACCTTGCGATTGAGGTCTCGGTCGATCCAAGAAAGAGTGTCGGAGTTCGCGTCGGCGACGATGACGTGCTTGGCGGTGACGACCACTTGCGATGGCTGCAGCCCCACGGGAATTGACTCGATGACCGAGGAAGTCGCGAGAGACACGACGGCAACAGTCCCGCTTGCGCCAACTCCTCGGTCGTCCACAAGGGTTTCGGTTCCGGCGCTGGGGGCCGTCTTTGCCTTCGTCCCGGGAAGTTCTCCGCCTTGGTTGCTCACATAGGCTGTTTGCCCATCTTCCGATAGCTGGATGTCATAGGGCGATATGCCAACCCCGATCTCCTTGACGAGTCTTCCTAGGCTCAGGTCAACCACTCCGACTGTATTGTTGATGGAGAGGCAAACGTAAGCCGTTTTGCCATCTTTGGCAACGACAACCCCGCAGGGGAACGAATTGCCTTTGCCTCCTGGACCCGGAAGTTCGATGCTGCGACTCAAGGACCAATTGTTCGCCAGACTCCTGAACTCGTGCAGTTTGTTGGTGCTGCTCGTAAACAGGACGCGCTTCGCGTTCGGGGCTACATCTAGTCCCCACAGCGACGCACCCTCGGGGCTCGGAACCTTGGCAGTTTCCTGGAGAGTGGATGCGTCTACGATTCGGAGAGCGTCCCGATCCTTTATGAAGAGCGTGCTCCCGTCGAGAGAAACGCGAAGGTCGACTGGCCGCGATCCGGCGAGCTCCCGGACGACGCCGGCGGGGGCGAGTAGTTGGCCCGACGGCATGAACGAGTCAGACACTTGTTGAGCCAGCAGCAAGGAAATCAACAGCATGCCTCTACTATTGCACCGTCAAGTGGGTGATGGTGAAGTTCGCGTCAGAAAGGTTGGAGATCTAATACTTTCTCAATTTCGCAAACAACCTCTTAAAATGGGGGCGAAATACTTTGAGCCGGGACAATTCCTATGGTCAAAAAGGCATTCACTCTCACTACCGGGTGTAGCCGCAACCATCGGCCATAATTGAGAGCCGGGACGCAGTCGTCCCACCAAAGCAATGACGCCAGCAGGTTGCGCCTTTTTCTCGTCTCTCCCCGACACTATTTTCGCCGTCGAGCAATTTAGCGGCGATGAATTAATGATGATTCGTACGGCTGAGGAGTTCAGCCGGAACGAAATCCTGCCTGTAGTGGAACGCCTCGACCATCAGGAAGAGGGTCTCATGGCGGACCTGATTAGGCGCGCTGGCGATCTAGGGCTGTGCGGTATTGACACTCCTGAAGCCTATGGAGGACTTGGGCTCGGCAAGAACCTTTCCGCAAGGATTCTCGAATTTATGAGCCTGAACGGCTCCTTCAGCGTCACTTTTGGCGTCTCGACCGGGATAAGTCAGGTAGGTCTCGTCCTCTTCGGCACCGAAGAGCAGAAACAGCAGTATTTGCCCCGACTGACGAGTGGCGAATGGATAGGCGCCTATGCGCTCAGCGAGCCCAATAGCGGCAGCGACGCGCTCTCCGCCTCGACTCGGGCAGATCTGACGGATGGCCAATACATCTTGAATGGCACCAAGATGTGGATATCAAACGCGAAATGGGCTGAGTTCTTCCTGACTATGGCGAAAGTGGACGGAGACAAATTCAGCGCGTTCATCGTCGAGCGCTCGCACCCAGGAGTTGTTATCGAGCGCGAAGAGCATAAGATGGGCCTGAAGGGATCCTCCACCGCGCGATTGCTTCTCGAGAATGCGGAAGTTCCGGAACAAAATCTGCTGCATCAGGAAGGGCTGGGTCACCACGTGGCACTCAATGCTCTCAATCTCGGGCGTTTCAAGCTATCGTCGATGTCCATAGGACCGGCCAGACACGCCATTGAAGTTTCCAGCCACTATGCATTGGATAGGAAGCAGTTCGGTCAATCGATTTCTGAGTTCGGTCTGATCCAGAAGAAATTCGCGCTAATGGCCGCCCTTTTCTACGCGGCCGAGTCAATGATCTACCGAACCGGTGCTTTGATCGACGACGCGTTCGACCAGCACGCCGGCTCCATCGAAGGGAACCGGAAGGCGGCGGAGGAATACGCCGTGGAGTGCAGCATGTGCAAAGTATTCGCCACGGAAGCGGAAGGTCTTATCATCGATGAAGCGATGCAGGTCTATGGCGGATATGGGTTCACGGAAGAATTTCCGATCGCTCGCCACTACCGAGACGCGCGGGTAAGCAAAATCTATGAGGGGACCAATGAGATTAACCGCCTGTTCATTGCAGATCGTCTCTCACGCAGAATCAAGGAGGGCCGAGCCAGTGGGGAAGGGCTGGCGGACAGCTTTATTGCTCAACTGGCAACCGACGCATTCGCAACCTCGCCGAAGGATCAGATTCGCTTGGGAGCGGTCTCTGACCTCCTGATACTGAGCTACGCGGAACAGTCTGCAAGGCTCCGAGCCGAGCAAGTCGGAAGCATGGCAAAGGATCTCTACCAGTGCTTGCTTCCGTGGCTCAATGCCAAAGCAGCAGAGGCGTATCAGACGGCGACCGCTCGGTCAGTAACGTTGCCTCTGACCGAGGTGCCCGACTGGGAAGGCATCGCGAAGAGGGTGTACAAGAAAGGTGGACCCCTCTCGTAGCTCCGGTTGAAACCTAGCCCCTAGTTGCTCTCATTGCTCCACGATTTTAGCCCTTGGTTGACGGTACGCTCGGCCCGGAAATCTTAGCGGGAGGGGGAATGAGCGGTAGCCAGACTTCCATCGCGCCCGCCTTCCGATTATCCCAATAGCCATAGGGAACTAGCGTTGCTTTTACCTTCTTGGCGACCTTGAGAGGCTGGTAGAGAGTGCGATCCCAGTTGGGGGGTGCCACGCTTTCAGCTTGCGCGTCAATGACCACTACGCCGCCCAGAACGTCTTTGCGATACGAAGGCTTAAAGGAGGTCCCTCGCGGAAGAACGAGATCGGCGATCGGGGAGGTGTTGTCCACTTGCTCTGCGCAATAGATCAGTGGACCGCGTTGTACCGCGGTGCGTCCGCGATCATCTTGCGCACTAGGGTGGGCCTCCATCTGAAGCGCAGGCATTGGCAGATCGAGGCTTACGGTATCTCCTTTTCGCCATGGACCGCTCAAAACGAAGTATCCCTTTTCCAGCGCAGGGGAAGGCATCTTCTTGCCGTTGATGGCAAGTGACGCACCTTGCGCCCAGCCGGGATTTCTGAGGCGAAGCCCTGCTTTCGACGGTGCGCCAAAGGTCATTGAAATCCGGCCATCCCAAGGGTAGTCCGTCTTGACGCTCAACTTCATCGGCTCGTTTGCAACCGTCGTATTCAGGTCGCCGCCTACGTAGAGGTTGACGACTAACTGCTTGTTAGATCTGGCATAGACGTAGCCTCCGAGTGAAGCGATCGTACGCAAGACGTTTGGAGGACAGCATGCGCAAGTGAACCACTTGGAGCGATGGTGATTGCCTTGGCTGGCGAGTGGATTGACGTAGAAGAAGCTTTTACCATCGAGTGCTACTCCGCTGAGCATGCCGTTGTAGAGGGCCATCTCAACCGAGTCGACGTATTTTGCGTCGCCAAACAGAAGCGCCATCCGCTGTCCCCACTGAGCCATCGCGATTGACGCGCAGGTCTCTTGGTAAGCGGTCAGAGTTGGCAGATCGTAATCGACGGTAAAGCCTTCGTTGCTTCGGCTCGGACCGATCCCTCCGGTGATAAAGATGCGCTTCTCGATGGCGTTTCGCCAAACGCGGTTCAGCATGCTGATCATTTCAGGGTCTTGGGTTTCGCGGGCAAGATCTGCGGCACCCGCAAGCAGGTAGGCGGCTCGCACTGCGTGCCCCTTGATCTCCTTGTGCTCGTGAATGGGAACATCATCCAGCCAATAGGTGCCGTTGTATCGCTCTAGGGGTGTTTTGTGCTCCGCCGCAAAGAAATGGGTACCCCGCATCTCCACCATCTTTTTGCTCAAGGCAAACCAGCGGTCGTCCTCAGTTTCCTTCCAGAGCTTGAAAAGCGCAACTTCGAGCTCGGGATGGCCCGGATAGCCGGGTTCGCCATTGGGACCATATCGCTCGTCGATTAAAGAGGCGAATCGTACTGCAATGTCGAGAAAGTTTCTCTTGCCGGTTGCCTTGTGGTGAGCCACCGCGGCTTCGATCATGTGGCCCGCGCAGTACAGCTCATGGTCGTCTCGCAGGTTTTTCCATCGCCCTTCAGGCCGGTTGACCTGGTGCCAGGTGTTCAGATACCCATCCTTCATCTGGACTGATGCAATGAGGGCAATCAGCTCGTCGGTGCGCTTGTCCAATTTCGGATCTGGGTGTGTCGCGAGTGTATAGGACACGCCCTCAAGCACCTTGTAAAGGTCAGAATCTGTAAAGATCAGGCCTTTATAGCCAGCTCGCTTTCCTTCTGCGGCCAGACGCATGACCAGGTAGTTGCCGGCCTCTTCGAGCTGCTGCAGGCTGTGTTCGACCGTGGCCGTTCGATTGACTTCCTGCCTTGGCTGCCAGAAACGATCCTTGATCCGAACGTCGGTGAAGGGTATCGGGTCATATTTGACCAAGTCAGCCTGTGCAGAGGATAAGGCAATGGCCGCGAGCGTCGCCGTAATCATTGCTAGACATTATGGACGAGCTATTTGAGAAGAGGCACCTCACTACTCACGTAACGAGGTGCCTTGATGACCTACTTGTCGATTGCGACTTTAACCTTATCTCGAATCGCTGCCTGTGCAGCGGCGAGTCTCGCAATGGGAACTCGGAATGGTGAGCAGGACACGTAATCCAGACCTAATTCGTGGCAGAAGTAGATGGATTCCGGATCGCCGCCATGCTCTCCGCAGATTCCGCATTTAAGACCTGGCCTCGCGGCGCGACCTTCCTCTACCGACATCCGCATAAGCCTGCCGACGCCGGTGGTGTCCAATGTCTCGAAGGGGTTTCTCGTCAGAATTTTCTGCTCGACATAGCGGCCCAGGAACTTGCCCTCGGCGTCGTCTCGGCTGAAGCCGAACGTCGTTTGCGTTAGGTCGTTCGTGCCAAAGGAGAAAAACTGCGCATACTGCGCGATCTCTCCCGACGTGAGTGCCGCTCGGGGAATTTCGATCATCGTGCCGAAGGTGTACGGAACTTCGACGCCCTGCTCTTCGACGATCGATTTTGCCTCCGCCTCCAATTGGCTCTGGACCACTCGCAGCTCGTTCACCGTGCTGACCAGCGGGATCATGATTTCAGGAAGGACTTTGATGCCTTGCTTCGTTAGCTTGGCCGCTGCCTGGAGAATCGCGCGGGTTTGCATCACTACGATGCTGGGGAACATGATTGAGAGTCGCACGCCTCGAAGGCCGAGCATCGGATTCGACTCCGCCATCGCCTCCACCGCGTGGAGAACCTTCATCTTCTCTTCAAGCTGGGCCGAGAGATCGCCGTGCCCAAGACTGATCCTGGTTTTAAGCTCGGTTGTCTCGCGCACCAACTGCTCGTGGTTCGGAAGAAACTCATGGAGCGGTGGATCGATCAATCGGACGGTCACTGGGAGCCCGTCCATGGCCTCAAAAATGCCCTCGAAGTCCGCTTGCTGGAACACCAGCAGTCGGTCCAGCATTTCTTGGCGAACCTTCTCGTCCTTCGTGAGAATCATCTCTTGCACGAGAGGGAGCCGATCTGCCTCGAAGAACATATGCTCGGTTCGGCAGAGTCCGATTCCCTCGGCACCGAATTCAAGTGCCTGTCGTGCGTCCCGAGGATTGTCTGCATTGGCGCGGACTTTCATGGTGCGAGCCTCATCCGCCCATTCCATCAACGTGCCGAAGTAGCCGCTGACAGCGGGAGGAATTAAGGGCAACGTCTGCAAATAGACGTCTCCGGTAGAACCGTTAATCGCGATGATATCGCCTTCATAGATCGTCTTGTCCCCGATTTTCATCGTCTTGTTATGGACATTGACGGTGGCGGCCTCACAGCCGGCGACGCAGGGCAAGCCGAAGCCTCGGGCAACCACCGCGGCATGCGAAGTCTTGCCGCCGCGAGCGGTCAGGATTCCTTGGGCGGCGAGCATTCCATGCACGTCATCCGGGTTCGTCTCGTCGCGAACGAGAATGACTTTCTCGCCGGAGTGGCCGATTTTCTCGGCGGTATTGGCGTCGAAAACTGCCTTGCCAACCGCTGCACCGGGGGAAGCGGCCAAACCGCGGGCTGCCGCCATGATGCCGTTCGCTTCGATAAAGTCCTCATCAAAGCGAGGGTGGAGAAGCTGATCCAAGTGACTGGCAGACACACGCTGCAGAGCCGTTCCTTTGTCGACCAGACCTTCTTGAACCATCTCAACTGCCATTCGCACGGCTGCATGCCCCGTGCGCTTGCCGACTCGGCATTGGAGCATGAACAGGCGTCCCCGCTCGATCGTGAACTCGAGGTCCTGCATGTCCTTGTAGTGGTGCTCGAGCCGTTGGCCGATTGCCACGAACTCGTCATATACGCGCTCGTTTTGCTCTTTGAGTTCTAGGATGGACACGGGTGTGCGAACCCCTGCGACGACATCCTCGCCCTGGGCATTCATCAAGAACTCGCCGTATAGGTAGTTCTCGCCGGTCGAGGGGTCACGGGTAAAGGCGACGCCGGTGCCGCAATCGTCGCCCAGATTGCCGAACACCATGGCTTGGATATTGACGGCTGTTCCGATCTCATCAGGAATTTTTTCAGTCCGACGATAGACGATGGCGCGGTCGTTGTTCCAAGAGCGGAAGACGGCTTCGATTGAAAGTTCAAGCTGTGCCCACGGATCTTGCGGGAAGGGCTTGCCGGTCTCCTTTTCGACGATGCCAAGGAATTCTTGGGAAACCGCGCGAAGATCGGCGGCGTCCAGGTCGAGGTCACCCTTGACCCCCTTTGCCTTCTTGGCGGCATCGAATGCGTGCTCGAAATCGTGCTTGTTCACGCCGAGGACGACGCTGCCGAACATCATGATGAAGCGCCGATAGGCGTCGAATACAAAGCGCTCGTTGCCGCTTTGTGCGATCATGCCTGGGATGGTGGTCTCGTTGAGGCCCAGGTTCAAGATCGTGTCCATCATGCCGGGCATCGAGAACTTCGAGCCGGAGCGGACGGAAACGAGTAACGGATTCTGAGCGTCTCCGAAACCCTTGCCCTGATCGCGTTCCACGTCAGCGACGGCGACGCGAACTTCGGCCATCAGCTCTCCGGGAAGTCTTCGACCTTCCTCGTAATACTCGGTACAGACTTCGGTGGTGACAGTGAATCCAGCGGGGACGGGAAGGCCGATATTGGACATCTCGGCGAGGTTTGCACCCTTGCCACCGAGTAAGTCTCGCATCGACGCATTCCCCTCTCTGAAGAGGTAGACGCGCTTATTGCTCATGAAAGACGATTGTTCTCCTGGGAATCGATTGGTATCGCCAGTCGGGAGCGGCATCGTCGGCGCCCTCGGTTGGTTTGCTTCAGGGGAGTGTACCCATGGCCTTTCAGGGCATGGCACCTTCCCTGGTGGGTCTTCGCCTCAGAGCGGTCGCCCTCGCAGCGGCCCAGAGACGCATACTTGAACTGCAATGCGAACGGCAATCGAAATTACCGATGGGGTGGACCGGGTCGATTTTGAGCTTGTCCATAGCTGGCTCAAGAACAGCTATTGGAGCCCCGGAATGCCGCTCGAGAAAGTTCGCCGAGCCGCAAAGGGAAGCTCACTCGTGGTGAGCGCACACGACTCCGGCATCCAGATCGGTTATCTGCGCGTCATTAGTGATCGCGCCACCTTCGCCTGGATCGCCGACGTTTATGTCGATGAGGAACACCGAGGAAAGGGCATCGCAAGAGCGATGGTGCAATACGCTCAGGCGCACGCCGACCATTTGGGACTGAGGAGGTGGGTCCTCGCGACTAAAGATGCGTATCGCGTTTATGAAACCTGCGGCTTTGGGCCACTGGAGGAGCCGCATCGATGGATGATTCACTTTCCCCAAGCACCGCCAGCTCAAGATTCAGGGGAGATTTAGGTCGGAGCAAAAGATCGGTGTACAATAAACCCGCCTTGACAGCACTCCGAAGTCCAAGGAGGGAGCAATGATAGACGGCAAGCGACACGCCGAAGCTTTTAAAGAGGAACTCTCGAAAGCTTCTTCCGTCCTCATTGGAACCCACATGAACCCAGATGGCGATGCCTTTGGGTCGGCGCTCGCGCTTTCGTTTTATCTTGATGCCATTGGCATGCAAAACGAGATTGTCTCGCACCATTTCGCTCCCAGGAACTTGCGCTTCCTGCCCGGGGTGAGCCGAATCCGGCTTAAGCCGAAAGAAGAAAAATACGACCTCGGGGTTGTCCTCGATTTGGACTCCTTGGATCGGCTCGGCAACGCAGCCGAGTTCTTCTCGAGTTGCTCCCGCTTAGTCGTCATCGATCATCACGTTCCCCACGCAAAGCCTGGCGACCTGAGGATCGTGGACACCAGCGCCCCCGCCACCGCCGTGATCCTCACCCGCCTGCTAATCGGAATGGGCGCAAGGATCACCCCGGAAATTGCAACTTGCCTTCTAACCGGCATCGTGACCGACACCGGGTCTTTCCGTTTCCGAAACACCACTCCGGAGGCCCTCAGCTTAAGCGCTTTCCTTTTGGAGCACGGGGGCGACCTGACACTCGTTCAGGAGGAGATTTTCCAGAGTAAATCGCTGGCCTCTGTGCGGCTTCTTGGCCGGGTTCTAGAAACCATGCGCCTGGAGTGCAACGACCAAGTGGCTTGGAGTGCTCTTAGCGCAGCCGATTTTGAACAGGCGCAAGCAAGCGACGAAGACACGGAAGGCTTTGTCAACGAGTTGCTCTTCATCACGTCGGTGCAAGTAGCCGCCATCTTACGCGAGCCCAAGCAAGGCAAGGTTCGGGTGTCCGTTCGCTCACGGGGGGACTATGATGTTGCGGAAGTCGCAAGAACCTTTGGCGGAGGCGGACACAAGAACGCAGCGGGATGCACCATCGATGAGCCTTTGGAAGTTGCTGAAAAGCTCCTCGTCGGGAGGCTGAAGCAGTGCTTGGGATCCTGCTAGTCGACAAGCCAAAGGGTCTCACCTCGCACGATGTCGTCAACCAGATTCGCCGCAAGTTTTCAACCAAGCGGGTGGGTCATGCGGGCACCCTCGACCCGCTTGCTACCGGACTGCTCGTGATAGCGATTGGTCCTGCGACGAGATTTCTTCAATACCTGCCCTTGGAGCCCAAGGTATACGAGGCCGAAATCACTTTCGGTCAGTCCACCACGACCTATGACGCCGAGGGCGTACGATCCGAGCTAATGGATGTCCCTGCCGAGTTTGAAGCGGCGCTGGACCATGCGTTGCCCGCTTTCCGTGGGCTGATTCAGCAGCTCCCGCCCATGTTCAGCGCGATCAAGGTGCAGGGCCAGCCGCTCTACAAATATGCGCGCATGGGAAAGGAGCTTGTACGGGAGCCCCGAACCGTTCACATCTCTTGTTTCGATCTCATGCACGTAGAAGGTGCAACCGTAAGGGCCAGAATCGTCTGCTCGGGCGGGACCTATATTCGCTCGCTGGCCCATGATCTGGGACAAGCCCTCGGCTGCGGCGCTTATCTCAGTGCGCTTGTCCGCACTAATGTGGGCCGCTTTCAATTAGGCGAAGCAAGTCCTCTCGACGCTATTCACCCGGACCAGCTAAAGCCTTTGCGAGAGGCGCTCCCTCCGATGCCTTTGCTGGAAATCAGCGAAAGCAGCACACAAAACATCCGAGAAGGACGTCCTATCGGTGTGGCAGAACCGCCGGACGCGCCCCTCATCGCTCTTATCGAGCCGCGAGGCGAGGTTTTTAGCATCGCAAGAGTTCATGGCAACGTTCTCCAGCCCGAATGCGTTATCCCTGCTGAGGTATTCGATTGACCATCTTTGAATCGGCACCGAACAAGAAGGTACTGGCCGGACAAATCGTTTGGTTTTTTGTGTGGGTGGGAGTCACGGCGGTTGCGGCCTTTCTCACTCCGAATGCATCGGGCCATGGAACACATCAGGCGCTCGGAATGCCGCCTTGTCCAAGTGTTCTTCTGTTTGACCGGCCCTGCCCGGGTTGCGGCCTTACCACGAGCTGGACGGCCTTTGTCCACGGAAATTTCGGCCTCAGCTTTCGTGCTCACGCTCTTGGTCCGGCAACGTACCTATTCTTCACGTTGGGTGCTTGGGCGGGTCTGTACGGATGGGTTAAGAGTCTTCGGCTGAACGCCAATGAGGCATGGGCGACCCGCACGGTCAGCGTCGCTATCGTCGTCTTCCTCGCCTTTGGGATCATCCGTATGGCCGTCACCCCCGGTTTCGCGATGCCGTCCGAGAGGTGGCTGACTCGCCTGCTCTCGGATAAGTAGCGGCTATTCCAAGTACGTTCCGTTGACACTGAGTGTAAAGCGATAGCCGAGCACCTCGGCAGACTTGCGGCACATCACCATGCGCGTGAGAAAGATCTCGAAATACTCCATCACGGTCGCCTGCTTGGTGTCGATTTCAAGGATGAGCTCGATGGTGCGCTCTTCGGGCAGCATTTCAACGCGACTCTTCTGAACGGCATAGTTGACGCGGTCATGGATGTCAAAACTTTCGATAATTGGATTCTGCACCCGCGAATAATGCACGTCGCTCTTGTCGCCGATGATCAGGGCGGCGGACATGTTGCTGACCGGGATGCCACTCAGCTCCTCATGGTTGCCGATGGCTCCTAGAATCGGCGCAATCTCTGCTGCGTCCATTCCCATCTCGTTTAGCAGGTTGTAAGCGATGACGGCCCCGTGCATCGGGTGGTTGATCCGCTGGATGACATTTCCGATGTCATGGAGGTAAGCAGCTATCTGGCCCAGTTCGATCTCACGGGCGGGTGTCTCAAGGCCCTTCAGGATCGAGCCGGTGATTCCTGAAACCACGGTCACGTGGCGATGCCCGTGCTCGGTGAAACCCATCGACTTCATCACCTCGTTGGCACCGTCGATCAGCTTTCGCACCTTATGGTTCGACTTGACGTCCTTGAGGGTGATCAGCTTGGGTTCTACGAGCGCGATGGGTTCTGCCATGTCAGGTTTATAGGATACGATCTTTACCTTCCATATTGAAGATGGCACAGCGCGGGTCTCGAAGAACTCCCGCTGCCTAGGGATAGCGCAGTTCGCGTACCATAGATGCGTGTTGTTCCTTTTGCCTTTGCTCCTGCACCAGGCCGGCAACCCTCAGCCAGTCACCAGCCTGAAGGGAATGGTTGTCTGCGACGAACCCATCGCCGCGCGAATCGGCGCAAAGATGCTGGAGCGCGGCGCCAACGCAGTGGATGCTGCGGTTGCGGTCGCCTTCGCCCTGTCTGTCGTCCAGCCCACCGCCGGCAACATCGGTGGAGGCGGATTCATGCTTGTCCGAATGGCAAACGGCCGAACCGAATTCCTCGACTACCGAGAAACTGCACCTGCGACCGCCCACCGCACCATGTACGCCGCCAACCCAAAAGAGTCCACCGAGGGCCTTCGGGCCGCAGGGGTGCCAGGCACCGTGGCTGGCATGGGAGAGGCGATGCGCCGCTTTGGAACGATGAAGTGGAAAGACGTCGTCGAGCCCTCCGTGCGCCTGGCCCGAACGGGCTTCCCGATCAGCGCCACCCAGTCCCAGGCCCTCCAAAGCAGCTCGAAACGGTTAAGCAATTTCGCGCTAACCCAACGCATCTACCTCCGCAACGGCAAGCATTACTCTCCCGGAGAGCAGGTCAAGCTCCCCGAGCTTGGCTCAACCCTCGCAAGAATCCGCGATAAGGGCTGGCAGGAGTTCTATACCGGACAGACGGCCAGATTGATCGCACACGACATGCGTGAGCGAGGCGGGCACATCACCACCAGGGACCTCGCAACTTACCGGGTAATAGTCCGCAAGCCGCTGATAGGAAGCTATCGGGGCCACCAAATCATCACTGCTCCCCCTCCAAGCTCTGGCGGCGTGGCCCTGATTGAGATGCTGAACATGCTTGAGCCGTTTGAGCCGAAGGAGTATCCGTACGGTTCAGCCAAGCGCTACCACTTGCTGATCGAGGCTATGAAGCTGGCGTTCGCCGACCGCTCGGAACTGCTCGGCGATCCTGACCATGTGCAGGTTCCGGTGGCGGAACTCATCTCAAAGGAGTACTCGGCGAGGCAACGGCTGCGCATCAACCTTGTGCGGGCTACGCCGAGTGCTTCGATTCGCCCCGGTCTTGGCGCGCCCGAATCGGAGCAAACGACGCACTTTAGTGTGGTGGACCAGTTTGGGAATGTGGTGTCGAACACCTACACACTGAACGGTGGCTTCGGCTCGGGCGACATTGCGGAGGGAACAGGGATCTTGATGAACAACGAGATGGACGACTTCGCCAGCAATCCCGGCAAACCAAACATGTACGGCTTGATCCAAGGTGAGCGGAATGCGATTGTGGCGAACAAGCGGCCCTTGTCGTCAATGACTCCTACGATCGTTCTTTCTGAGGGGAAGCCATTGTTGGTCGTAGGCAGTCCCGGGGGACCTACGATCATCAACACAGTGCTGCAGGTGATTCTAAATTGTGTCGACCACAAGATGAGCATTGGACAGGCGGTGCAGGCACCACGCATCCATCACCAGTGGATGCCGGATACGACCTACTACGAGGGGTCGTGGCTATCGTCGGATACCTTGGCCGCTTTAAGCGGGATGGGACATAAGGTGAGTTCGCGTGCCGCGCAGGGGACGGCGAATTGTATTGAGATCGATCTGGCGACTGGGGTGAGGCGGGGGATGCCGGACAAGCGCTATGCGGATGCTGCCGCTGCCGGCGGATAGACGTGGCCCGGCAAACCTGGCGGCATCGTTCCAATGCACCCATTGGTCATGCAGGTGGAAGAAAGGGGTTCTGCCGCAACTTCATCGATTCCTCGTGCAATTTCTCGAGTTCTTCGTACAACTCATGCTCCAACGTAGCGAGCCCGTAGAAGCATTCGCCCAGCCCCATGCGAACGGCCCAGCCGGCGTCGCCAAAGCTGTAGTGCCACCACTCGTCGCGGCAGTTGGAGAACCCTGCGCCCATCATTGCCTGAACTAGTACCGCCCGATTTGCCGTCGCCTGCTCACTCAGCCCCAACGAATAGGTAGGTGCAGCGTGAAAGCGATCATAAGGCGAGGTGACGTCGATTGGCTCACTCTGTTCGTCGATCAACCACACATCGACAGCCGCCCCGGTGCAGTGCCCAGGAGGTGCCTTTTGATCCGTAGGGGCGACCCACCGGCACACGGTTCTTCTCAGAGAGTGATCGCCTCGATGGGGATATGCCTCTTGAGCCGCTCGCCACATGAAGTCGTAAATCCGTTGCTGCCTTTGCACTGGCCGCCATCCCTCGACAAGCGCGAGATGGAAGCCACGCGGTAACTGCTGCGCTGCGGCTTCGCACATCCTCGCCACGGTGAGCCGAACATACGGAATGACTTGAGGTCGATAGAGCCGAATCGAGGGGGCAGCTTCCGAAATATGAACGAGCGGTTCGCCATTCTCGCGCTCGATAACCTTGTTCAGCGCACGGATGGGTTCCGGTCTTCCTTGGCTGCGGTCCCACTTCACCATTCTTCTAAAAGAATACTTGTGCACACGCGCGTACTTCTAGCAGCGCCCATTCGTTATTATAATGAATTGACGATGATCGGGAAAGTCGGTATTGCTTTTTGCATTTTGGCGTTAGGTGCCATAGCTCAGGCTCAGTCGGTGCGGCTGAAGCCGGGGACGCGCATCCGCCTCACCGTCCAGCGCACTCTCTCGACACACCCGCGTGGTGGGGTCCTTGGCGTCATCGGCGTTAAGCCGATCACCCGAGAAGGGTCGTTGGTGCTCTTCGAGGTGGCCGAAGACGTTTACGACGACGAGGGCATCCTCGTCATTCCGGCGGGCGCGCCTGCGACCGGGACCGTGATCGATTCGCAGGTAGGAGGTGGGATCAAGCCCCATGCTCCGCGATTGGCGGTTTCTATTGAAAAGGTCTTGGACGGCAACGGTGAATTTGTGCCCGTCAGGTTTGAGAAGCGCCATGAAAAGAAGTGGGCCTACGTGTTCAACCGACATGAAACTGGCGCTTATGTAAACCGCTTTCGAAGCGAGTCCGTGGAGCGGATCTTTGCGCGTCCAGAGCATTCGGACGCGGCCAAGGAGCTGTTTGGTTTAGTCGTCCGAGGCGAAGTCGGCGACATGGTGCGCGAGCCTAGGAAGGCTCTGCAGCTCAAATACTTGGCTGAGCAAAGCGGACTGCCGATCCTCGCACGCTTCCTGCAAAATGGGACGATCTTTCGCGTTGCGAGCCTGATAGCAGACATCCAAAACGGCAAATTCGTGCTGAAAACCCTTAGCGACGCCCGGAAGCTCTTAGACGCTTACAGGCTTATGGATGAGACCTGGAAGGCGGGATCGCAGTTGGTGAGTTGGCTCGGTGGGCGCATGCAAGCTCCACAGATACTGGTGCCGGCGGGATTTCCAGTCGATGCAGTCGTGAGCGAGTCTAAGAACGAGCGTTAGCGGGCAAGCCTTTGTCCAGCATTTCTCGCGCATTGGCTAACGAAGTTTCCGTGATTCTCTCTCCCGCGAGCATGCGCGCAATCTCTTCAACTCGTTCGTTAGAATCCAGTTTGCGGACCTGGGTGACGACTCGCCCCTCGTGTTCGATTTTCTCGATTCTGTGATGAGTGTCCGCCCTGCTCGCTATTTGAGGCGAGTGTGTGATCACGACGATCTGGTAATGGCTGGCTAGCTGCTCGAGCTTAGCCGCTACGGTCGAAGCAGCTCGCCCGCTTAGGCCCGCGTCGACCTCATCGAAAATGAGCGTTGGAACGCCGGCCTTGCCAGCGAGCGCGGTTTTGATCGCCAACATCACGCGGCTGATTTCGCCTCCGCTGGCGATCTTGCTTAATGGCCGAGGTGCCTCACCGGCATTTGCCGAGAAGAAGAATTCCATCAGGTCGGCTCCATCGCCGGCGGGCTCCTTCCCTCGAAAGTCAGCGAAGAACATCGCGCGTTCCATGGCCAGATCCCGTAGCTGCGCTTGAACCAACGCATTAAATTCCTTTGCTCGTTCCAGCCTCATCGCTGTTAGCGCGGAACACGCGGTTCGGAGGTCTCGGGTGAACTGCTCGACTTGCGTGGCAAGTTCTTCTTCGCTCCCCTCGGTATCTTCCAACAGAGCGAGCTCATGTTTAGCTTCTTGTAAGAACTTCAGGACGGCGACTTCGTCCTCGCCATACTTCCGTCTTAGCCGCTTCAGCCCGTCCACCCTTGCGGCAATCTCTTCGATACGCTCGGGATTGGCTTCCAGGCTGTCGCTGTAGGCTCGAAGCTCATGGGAGCCTTCTTGGAGACCGTACAGGGCTTCTCGCAAGGGAACCAGGATGGATTCGAGAGAGCTGTCGAAGCGGGCGGCGTCTTCCAGACCTCGCACCGCTTGTCCAAGGCGATCAATACTGCATCCGTCGTCGTCGACGAGTTGGGAAAGGGCCTCCACAGATGCCAGCGCCAGTCGTTCAGAGTTCTTAAGCCGGGTGAGCTGTGTCTCGAGCTCCGCCATCTCATCCACCGTCGGAGAAACGCTTTCGATTTCGTTCACCTGGAAACGAAGCATATCCACCCGTTGCTCCCTGTCTCGCAAACCCGATCTCATGGCAGACAGCCGCCGCCTCGCCTCTTCCGTCTTCGTGTGAGCCTTTGCGACACTTTGAAGGAGAGCCATCACGGGTGCGCCGATCCAGAGGTCGAGATATCCAATATGCCGCTCGGGGTCCAGAAGGCTCTGATGGTCGTGTTGCCCGTGGAGATCTACCAAGTGAAGGCCCAATTGCCGTAGCTGCGAAACGGGGGCCAACTTGCCGTTGATCCGGCACTGCGACCGGCCTTCGGCAAAAACTTCTCGATGGATGTAGAGCGCACCGTCTTCGGTCACTAAGCCGAGGTCCGTGCACTTGGCCAGCACCTCGGGACTTGAGGAGAGATCAAGAACGACGTCCACCGCCGCGCTCCGACATCCGCTGCGGACGAGCTCAGTGTCGGCCCTCTCCCCCAAGGCAAGCTCGATCGCATCGATGAGCAGGGACTTACCGGCGCCGGTCTCTCCCGTCAGCGCAGTGAATCCACTTTCCAGCGACAGGGTTGTGCGCTCGATTATGGCTAGATTCTCAACAGTCAGCTCGACGATCATGGGCCCTCTTCATTGTAGGCGGTTGCGGGATCGTACGGTCCTTCAGGCAAAGGTTGGTGTCAAGTAGCCAGTGCCGGGCCAGAACGCTTCTATTGCTTAAAACTAGGAAAGCTGAAGAGAGCGTTGAGGTGGATTATACATTCAATTAAGATTGAAAGTTGTGACACTTCGCGTATGTGAGCGGTTGCTGGGTCAGCGTTCAGAACGAACGCCGGGCTATAGTTAAGCTAGTTTGGAGCCTATGACACTCAAGCATTTGCGAAACCTCTGGAGCGACGAAGACACGGCCGGGATGGATGAGCCAGAACTCTTGCGCTACCGCTCAAACCTTTTGGGGAGCGATCTGCGATTGACCAACTTCGGAGGCGGCAACACGTCGGCAAAGGTGCCTATGAGTGATCCTGTCACTGCGGAAACGGTCGAAGTCCTGTGGGTGAAAGGGAGCGGCGGCGACCTCGGTTCGATCAAGCGAGATGGGTTTGCCACGCTCTATATGGACCGTTTACTCGCGCTGAAGGCCCGCTACCGGGGCGTTCAGGAAGAAGATGCGATGGCGGATATGTATGCGCTTTGCACGTTCGCAGGCAATCCACGGGCAGCTTCAATCGATACTCCGCTGCATGGCTTTTTGCCCTTTCGGCATGTGGATCATCTTCATCCGGACTGGGCTATCGCGCTCGCCGCGTCTGCGAACGGACAGGAGCACCTGGAAAAAATCTTCGCCGAAAAGGGCGTCCGGCTCGGTTGGTTGCCTTGGAAGAGGCCGGGCTTTGAACTTGGACTTTGGCTGTCGAAGGCCGTTGAAGCGAACCCGGAGCTAGACGGCATTATTTTGGCTTCTCATGGGCTGTTCACGTGGGGCAACACGAGCCGTGAATCCTACGAAAACACACTCCGAGTACTCGACGCAATCGGCGATTACGTGTTGGCGCTATCTGGCCCAGAACCTACCGCAACCACCGGCGCTGCGGGGGCTTCCGAGGGACTGATGCCGGTGCTTCGAGGGCTCGCTGGCGGAGGCATCGGGCACTTTGACAATAGCGAGACCGTCATGCGCTTTGTTAATGGAGCCGAAGCGGAGAAGCTCGCGTGGCTTGGTACGAGTTGTCCGGACCACTTTGTCCGCACCCGTGTGCGACCGCTTTTTGTCCGAGACACGAGCGATCTTCCCGCCGCTTTTGCAGAATATGCCGAGGAGTACAGCGCGTACTACGAAGAGAATAAGCTCGCAGACTCGCCGAAGATGCGGGGTGCCGCGCCGACGGTGGTGTTGATTCCCAACGTCGGCATGTTCACGTTCGGCAAGAACAAAACCGAAGCGCGGATTACCAGTGAGTTTTATATCAATGCGATCAACGTGATGGCCGGGGCAACGGCGCTGGGCGGTCCCGACAACTATGTGGCGCTGCCCGCCAGAGAAGCGTTCAACATCGAATACTGGGCGCTCGAAGAAGCCAAGCTCATGCGGATGCCGCCTGAGAAGGAGATGTCGCGGAAGGTTGTGGTGCTTGTTGGAGCGAGCCCCGGTATTGGCCGGAACATCGCTGAGAAGCTCCTGTCGAACGGCGCGCATGTTGTTGTCGCGGACATCAACCTCGAACTGGCGGCCGATCAGGTGGTTGAATTGAAGGCTCAGTTCGGTAAGGAACTTGTGGTAGCCGCCCAGGTGGACATCACAAGCCGTAACTCGGTGCGCGCGATGATGGAGGTTGCCGTTCGTGAATTTGGCGGGATCGACACGCTCATCTCAATCGCCGCTATTTTTGCTGCTCCCGATGCTCAAGGAAGGTTTTCGGATGCGATGAACCTGAAAACGTATGAGATCAATGTGGTTGGGCAACTACTGCTGGCCGAGGAAGCGCAGGCGGTCATTCGGAAGCAGGGCACCAAGGGCAGCATGGTCTTTGTGACGAGCGCCAATGCGGTCGTGTCGAAGAAGGGAAGTCTTGTCTACGACACGAGTAAGGCCGCATTGAACCACCTCGTGCGAGAACTGGCGGTCGAGTTTGCTCCTGCGACGCGCGTCAACGCGGTCGCGCCCGCAACGGTCGTCGAAGGGTCGCAGATGTTTCCAAAGGACCGAACGATCGCCTCTCTGGCGAAGTATGGAGTTGCCCATGACGAGGGCGAGAGCGTGGAGTCGCTTCGCTCGAAGCTCGCTGAGTTTTATGCATCGCGTACCCTCCTCAAATTGCCCGTAACTCCTGCCAAAGTGGCCGACGCGATTTACGCCCTGGCATCGGATCGCTATTCGCTAACCACAGGACACGTGTTTCCCGTCGATGCCGGCTTGGCCGAAGCGTTTTTAAGATGAAGCTTTTTCGTCACCCGTATCGCGGTTCAGAACCTTATCGACCATGGCCTCCTCTCCTTCGACCAGCGGCTGGCGAGAGCCATAGAACTCGTCGTAAAACGCCTTGACAAAGCCAGCTAACGGCATGGCCAAAATGGCTCCCAGGAATCCGAAGGCGCTGCCAAGGGCCAGTACCGCGAACAGGAGTGATACCGGGTGCATCTTCATCGTTCGCCCGATGATGATCGGAGAGATGAAGTTGCTCGTGACCTGGTTTAGCGTCACGAAGAACAACAGGGTCCAAAGAGCGGTGATCGGGGATACAGAGAGCGCGACCAGCAGGATCGGCACAGAGACCAGGTACACGCCAATTTGAGGCACCAGCTCGGCAAAGAACGCCAACAGGCCCCACACGAAAGCACCGGGAATTCCCATAAACTGACAGAACAAGCCTGTCGAGATCGCCTCGATTCCGCCAATGATGATGTTGGACCACACCCACGACACCACCGACTGGGAGCCTTTTGCCAGAGCTCGGTCCGTGCCCTCTCGAAGTCCCGGGGGCATGAACTCGAGCACTCCTCTCAACAAGGGCCTTGGCCGAATCAAGGAGTACAGCACGATCGTCAGCAGGATGATTCCGAAGAGGATCACGCCGACGAAGCTGAGCGTGTAGCGGCCGACGCGCAGCATCGTAGACTGCATGTCGGGCAGGAGCCCCTGAAGGGATAAGCCTTCCTTCCCGATCTGGTTCTCAATTTCGGGGTAGCGATCCAAAAAGGTTGCGCTTCTTGCCTGAAGGTTTTTGGAGATTTCGGGCAGTTGCTCGACGAGATGCGTTACTTGTTTGACTACCTCAGGAACGACCAGCCAGATGACCAGGGTGAGGGAGCCGAGCGACAGCAGGATCATCCCCAAAGCCCCCACGGCCCGGGGAACCTTATGCTTTTCGAGCCACTGCACGGGGGCGTTTAGAGCGATGGCCAGCACGAAACCGGCAATGAACACCAGCAAGACCGTGATAGTCGCGTCGACAAACCACAGTAGAACGTAAACGGAGGCCGCCAAGAATATCGCCCTCGCTAAGGTCCGATAGAGGCGTTCGTCGTGGCGGCTCTCATTCATGCAAGGAGATTATTCCTCTTCCATACGACGGAGCCCGGCGAGCCGCATGCCGAAATGGATCCAGCCTTCAACGACGCCTTGCCGATCGGCAGAGTTGCCTTCGAAGGGCGAGTGGTAGATGCCGACGCGCGTGGCTTCGGCAAGCTCGCTGAAATAGACGTCGACCTGCTTCGGACCGACCTCTGGCTCATGATTCCAACTCCAGGTGAATCCTAGATGTTTCCCTGGCTCGACCGTCGTGTATTCGCCTTCGAGGACCCAGTCCATCTCTGGCCAGGAGAGCTTATACCGGCCCCCTACTCGAGGGTCGGTCTCGGCCCGCTCGGTCCACCAGTATTTCAGCAGATCGGGCTGAACCCAATACTCAAACAGCTCTTGGGCCGAGAAGAGTTGAAAATCTCCGACAATGACAATCTGCTCGGACCCGGATGGCACCTCGATCATATGGGAACTGCATACCCGAAACGGTAACCTGCACCGCATGGATTTTGCACTCAGCGCTGAACACGAGCTGATAAAGGAGATGGCGTACAAGTTTGGGCAGCAGGAGATTCTGCCCGGTTTGCGGGAGCGGGACCGCGAGGCGATCAGCGATCGGTCGATGCTCGACAAAATGGCTGCGGGCGGCATTTTGGGGACGAGCATTCCGGCGAAGTACGGCGGATCGGACACGGACTACATCTCTTTGGGGATCGTTTGCGAAGAGCTGGAGCGGGCGGATACTTCTGCACGGGTGGTGATGAGTGTCCACAGCGGCCTGCACTCGATGACGATTCTGCAATGGGGAACCGAGGAGCAGAAGGAGCGGTGGCTGCCAGGACTGGCAAGCGGGAAGTTGGTTGGAGGATTTGGTCTGACAGAGCCGAACGCGGGCTCGGATGCGATCAATATCACGACCAAGGCTCGGCGCGACGGCGAATTTTATGTGCTGAACGGTGAGAAGACTTGGATTTCTCTAGCCGACTATGCGGATCAATTCTTGGTGATCGCCCTCCTCGACGAGCCGGGCTCGGCGAAGCATGTAGCCTTTATTGTGGAGCGGACGCGGGAGGGATTTTCTAGTAAGGCGCTGCACGGGAAACTGGGCGTCCGGGCTGGGAATACCGGCCAAATTTTGTTCGACAACCTTCGAATTCCCGCGGAGAACCGGCTCGGGGACGACGGCGATGGCTTTCGGGTGGCGATGTCCGCGCTGGATCACGGCCGATACACGGTGGCGGCGGGAGCAGTTGGAATCGTGACCGCTTGCTTGGATGCCTGCGACAAGTATTGCCATGAGCGGAAAGTGGGCGGGGAAGAGATCGGGCGCAAGCAGTTGGTACAGCAGATGATCGCACAGATGGTGGTGAGCCGGGATATTGGGCGGTTGCTTTATCAACAAGTGGGCTGGATGAAGAACAACGGCCAGCGGCATACGCGCGAGGTGAGCATGGCTAAATGGGTGAACTGCAAGAATGCGTTTCAGGCCGCTTCGGACGCGGTCGAGATTCATGGGGCTTACGGCTATAGCGATGAATTTCCGGTGGAGCGCTATTTCCGCAACTCTCGTGGCGCGATGATCTATGAGGGGACCCACGAAATCCACACCCTCGTGCAGGCGGAGTACGAGCTCGGCTACCGCTCGGATAGGCCACTGAAGCGGACCTTGCCCGCTTGGCCCGTTCGTTAAGAAAGGTCCGTCATCGCCTTCCTACCTAATACTTGCCCCCCTTGCCATTTGCTCAGGAAATGCGAAGCCTCCATCGCAGGTTCTGGGGAAGCGGTTGATTTGCCTGCGCCAGCGGCCCTCCACCCGCCTGACCCAACGGCGGCCCCTCATCAGGCGGCCAAACGACGGATCCTAGCAAGAAAGTCTGACATCTATAGAACGGCCCTTCGCTGCTTGGTGTGGGCTCTCGAAGAGGTTGCGTTCGCGAGCGGCAGAAGGAGCCCTGGCGTTACGCAACCTCTTTTGAGATTGAAGCAACTGCGATTGGGAGTGGTCATTCCTTATCCCAAAGAGATAATGTCCGCAACCCTGGGCTCTGCGAACTCAACCTCTTCGAGGTTGGGGATTTGGTAAAGGCATCGAGGCGAGAGCCCACACAAAGCAGCGAAGAGCCG
>JBBQWO010000008.1:0-113757 GCA_038210535.1 Fimbriimonadales bacterium
AATGCCCATAACTTGGTTGAATAGGATGACCGGTGAGATCATAGGCAGGGTGACATTCTTCGTCTTTTGCCAGCCATTCGCTCCGTCAAGCTCAGACGCTTCTATGAGGGTTGCGGGCACGTCTTGCAACGATGCCAGATAAATAAGCATCGCGTTGCCGACGCCCCACACGCTTGTTACGACTAACGCAGGCTTCGCCCATCCCGGCTCCCCTAACCAGTTAGGTCCTGAAATGCCCAGGACGCTGAGCGCCTGGTTGAGCACGCCGTATTCACTGTTCAATATCCAGAGCCAGAGGACGGCGAGGGAAATCATCGGCACCAGCGAGGGCAGGAAGAAGATTGTTCGATAGAACGCCATGCCCTTCACCTTCGTGTTCAGCAACATCGCGAGCCCAAGTCCGACGAGCATGCTGATCGGGAGCACCATTGCCGCGTAAATGGCGGTGTTGGACACCGTCTTCCAAAAGACTTCGTCCTGCGCAATCTGGATGTAGTTGGCAGCACCGATCCAAACCGGGGGCTTTAGAACAGAGTAGTCGCAGAACGAAAAGTAGATCGACGCCAACAGGGGATAAAGGAGGAAGATCGCCATCCCGAAGAACCAGGGCGAGGCGAAAACGTAGCCTGCGCGACCCTCTTTGCGACTGTTCAATTCGAGACTCCTTGCCGCATTTTCCTGCGCTCGAGGTATTGGTCCAGCAAGGGCTGCATGCGGGCGTCCACATCCTTCAGCGCCTGCTCGGGGGTTTTGGTGAGCAGGGAAACGGCGTCGAAAGCGGCGATCATCTCGCTGTTGAACTGAGACCAGATACCGATCTTTGGAGGCACCAGAGCGTTCTTGGAGTAGGCGAGTTTATCGAAGAGACGAATGTATGGATTCTTGTGCTCGCGCCAAAAGTTATTGCTAATGTTGCGCAAAGGTGAATTCTTTTGGTGGCTCAAGCAGAGCTTCTCCATGTTCTTTTGCTGCTGCATAAACTTGATGAATTCGAACGCCTCATCAGGATGCTTGGCACCTAGCGGGATCACAATTACATCTTCATCGACGATCACGGTATTCGCAAGGTCGGGACGATCCGCGGGATGGGGAAAGGGGGCTGCCGCCCACTCTAGTTTTGGTGCGAACTGCGAGATAAAGTTACCCATCCACACTCCCTGGATCTCCATTGCCACCTTCTCTGACATAAAGGCGTTTTGCGGAGAGGAGAAGTTGCCGAAGCCACTCCGAAAACTCTGCAAATCGCCGGGCCCATACTTCTCCGAGTAGCTGGCAATCCATTTATAGGCGCGGATGTTTTCTGGAGAGTGGGCGGTAATTTTGCTCTTGCCATCCCATAGCCGTCCCCCAAAGAAGTAGCACCATGCCCAGTTCCACCATCCCGGCTCGGAGGGTAAGAACCCGGATACTCCGATGCTGCCATTCTTCTTGGTGGTTATCTTATCCGCAAAGGCGTCGAGCTCTTCGATGGTCCGTGGAGGTTTGGTGGGATCAAGGCCGGCCGCTTCAAACATCTTCGTGTCAAAGTGCAGGGCGGTAGATGCCGGAGTGGTGGGCAGAGAGTAGAGTTTGCCGTTATAGGCACCGATCTCCCAATAGGCGGGAATGTATTGCGCTTTCGAGATACCGGCTTCCTCGCAGTATTTATCGAGTGACATGATCGCATTGTCATCGACATACTGGGGAACGTTGGGTCCGAACAGGCCTGCGAGATCCGGCGGGATACCCGCGGAGGTGGCCATCATCGTCTTCTGATCGATGTTGCTGATCGGGAGGATGTCCACCCAGATGCGATCTTGCGACTTATTGAAGTCGTTGACGATGGCCTTCATTCCATCGAACTCGAAGCCCGTCCACTTTTCCCAATACGTGACGCGCACGCGTCCCGCGTGGGGGGTCGGCCGCACCAGAAGCTCCGACATCACCATCGCCCCGACAACAACGATGCCCAAAGCTGGCAGGACTAAACGATTGACGCGCACCATGAACTCCCTCCAGCATAGCGAATGAAGCTATGCCGGGGCAATCCCACTCTTTTGCGCGACCATCGCTGCTTCGGTCCGATCATTCACATGGAGCTTCTTGAAGATGGCCCCCACGTGGCTTTTGACCGTCTTTTCGCTGAGCGACAGCTTGTCGGCGATTTGGCTATTCTTCATCCCCGCAGAAATGCATTCCAGGACCTCGATCTCTCGTCGGCTGAGTTCGGCAAAGAGTTTCCGATTATGGAGAGCGGACTTTGAGAGCCGCGTGAATTCAGACATGACACGCATGACAAGAGCCGGGGAAAGGAACCCTTCGCCGAGCGAGGCTGAACGCACTGCGACCGCGATTTCTTCGAGCCCGGCGTCCTTCAGAACATAGCCGACAGCCCCGGCCTTGATCGCCGTGAACACGTTGTCGTCGTCGCCGAACTTGGTCAGGATCACGACCTGGGTGTCGGGGAAAAGCCGCCTCAGCTCCCTTGTGGCCTGGATGCCGTTCATGCGCGGCATTTCGATATCGCTTAGCACGACCGCGGGCCGTAGCACACCAACTTGAGCGATCAGCTCAAGTCCATCCCCCACGTCGCTGACGACTTCAAAGTCGTCCTCGAGCCGTAACAGCTCGACGATGGTTCGCCTCAACACCGAGTCGTCCTCAGCTACCAAAAGTCGAATCTTGCTCAAATCCTTGCCTCCACTATCGTTCCCTGCTGCGGGTTGCTGGTGACGGTCACCACGCCTCCCAGCTTCTCCATTCGATCGCTCATCCCCTCGAGCCCTTCGCTGTTAGCGAGAGCTTGCTGATCGAAGCCGATCCCATCGTCTCGAATTCGCAACTCTACTTCGGTGCCGAACCTCAGCGTCACGCACACGATCGAGGCGCTCGCATGTTTCACCACGTTGTTCAATGCCTCTTGAAAAACTCGAAACAGAGCAGCCTCTTCCTCCGGCTCGATCGCGCCACTCACTCCCTCGACTGAAAACTCCAGCCGAAGTTCGTGTCGAGAACAAAGGTTGTGGGCATATTGCTGGAGCGCCGGAATAAAGCCTTCGGATAAGGCGGGTGCCCGCATGCGCTGTACCAGGAATCGTAGTTCATCCGCGCCCATCCGTGCCATATCCCGTGCGTCACGGGCAAGCTCGGCGACCCGCGCGGGGTCCTTGGCCGCCAGCCTTGATAGCAGCTCGAGTTGGGAGGCGATGGTGATCAAATGCCCCTGAACGCCGTCGTGCATGTCGGCGGCTATCCGGTTCCGGTCGGCCGCCACCGCCAGCTTTTGCCGCATGCCCGCTGCGATGAGGGCCTGATACGTCATGAGGCTCGCTAGAACAAGCAGGAAGTACAGCCGGAACACCACGTTTAGCGCCTGATCGTTCCAGAGCTCCTTCAGAGTGGAGGCGGCAAGCAGGGGTTGCGCCCCCAGGCCGAAAAAGGTGGATAGGACGGTCCCCGCGACGACCATCAGCGCCACTGCCCCCGACCACCCGACGCTCAACGTGCCCGCAGCCTCGACAATCGGCAGGAAGTAAAGCAAGGCAATGTTGCTCATGGGCCCGCGATGGCTGATGCAGAGAATGGCGGTGATGAGAATCACGTCGATCGGCGGAAACACGAGATCCCACTTCAGCCAATCCGGATCGCGATAGGCCAACCAAGTGCGGATTCCAAGGTAGAGCACCACCAAGGCGACGACCGGCTCAAGCTGCGACACCGCTTCCTGTCCGAGAATCTCCTGCATCCGGGCATCGCGTAGCCACATCACGAGAAACGGAGCGAAGAGCCAAACGTGGGCGAGGAAGACCAGATGCTGGGAACGCCTATCCGACAAGCCGGCGAGCCAGGAAGTCACCGACTTCCATCGCCGAACCGTCCCCGATCCCCGCTCACGCAACATCTACGCTCATAAGCATAGCGGCAAGGCGGAAGAAGTGAGGTCCTGAATTTGTGCTACCCGGCCCAAACGAGAATGGGCCATTGGGCGGGGTTCCCACGTTCCCATTCCTAAGGGGGGGGGGGATTTGTGATTCGTGAGTTTCGACTTTTTTGAGTTTTTGGCTGCGCTATATCTACCTAGGGTTGAAAAAGCGGATTCGTCAACCTGGTGCGACATTTTTCTTCGGCTTTTTCACTGTCGGTGGCGAATCTGGGGGGATAGAGGTGCGAAGTTCGACACCGCGAGACCTGGCCCTTCGTCGGGCTCAACCCCGCCTAACAGGCCACCTTGGATTCTATATGCGAGGTGCCATTCACTTTTAACTTGCCAAGCCGGGGCAAAGCTGATAGAGTAAGTACCTAAATGCCCCTCACCGCGCAATCCGAGTGGATCCGTCCTTACCACCTCTCGCACTTCTTTCAAAGGGACACGCTTCTCGACTGGCTGGATATCTATGGGAAAGACCACGGCTACATGCCGGACGAGCTGGATCCCGAAACCGACATGGGCCTGTTTCTGCGCGAGAAATCCTCGAGCTTCAAGGCAGCAGTGTTTCGTTGCTTGCGGGAGAAGGGGTTGGACTGCATCGATCTTTCTCAATGGTCTGACTCAACGACTTTAGAGGAAGCGTCGTTGAGAACCATCCAGTACATGGAGGCGGAGAGCGAGGTTATCTTCCGCGGCACCCTCATCGATGAGCAAAACCAAATCGTCTGCACTCCCGATTTCCTGGTCCGTTCGGACGTGTTGTCGCGATTCGCGGATGAGGTGCCGGTTGTCGAGGGGCCAGTGCATTACCGGATTGTGGACACTCGTTTTGGCGGACTGAACTTCAACGCTGATGGCGAGACGCTTGGGGCATCCGGGAGCATGCCGAGCCGAAAAGCGAGGTTATTCCTTGAGAATCGTGCCTTGGGATATGCCCAAGGTTTTGAAGCACCGGTTGCGTACCTCTTGGGGCGAACGTGGTCCTATACGTCGCGAGGCGTTAAGCATCGAGGCGGCGGTTGCTTCGGCAAGCTGGCGGGCGTCGACATGCAGGACTCTGCTCTCGCGGAGCAGGTGGACGAAGCGCTTTCTTGGGTGCAAAGAGTGAGAGCCGAGGGCTCAACATGGCAGATTTTCCCTCAGCCTTCCACCCCTGAACTCTGGCCAAACTCCGGCAACCGATCCGACTCGCCGTGGCACATGGCAAAAGTGGAGATCGCCCACCGATTGGAGGATCCGAATCTCCTGTGGCAGGTTGGCAAGGAAAAGCGTGACGCAGCGGTAGCGAACGGCCTTCTAACCTTCAGTGATAAACGGGCCACTGCAGGCGATTTCGGAATCACCGGAGCGAAGCAGGCTCCCATTCTGGATGCCTTTCTCCAGATGATTAGGCGAACTGACGGCTGCAAAGTCCTGCCTGAGCGCGTAGGCACCGACCGTGAGACCTGGGGTGAACCCGCCGCGGTGGAGTTCTACGTGGACTTTGAAACGGTCAGCAATCTCGACGATGACTTCTCCGCGATGCCCGACGCGGGCGGGCAGCCCCTCGTTTTCATGATCGGCTGCGGGCACATGGAGGAAGGGAAATGGACCTTCAAGGTTTTCACAACTGATTTGTTGAATGAAGAATGCGAAGCCGAAGTGATCGACGCCTGGTTCGCCCACATGAAACGGTGCGGGCACGTCTCGCTCCCGACGTGAAGGAGCCGCTCTGCTTTCACTGGTCCCCCGCTGAAGACTCCAACTTCCTGAAGCAATACAACTCTTCCTGCGCACGGCAGCCCCATAAGCAGTGGTCGCAACCCAAGTGGTACGACTTTCTGGAGCACGTGATCAAGAAAGAGCCCGTGATGGTGAAGGACGCCATGAGCTTTGGCTTGAAACCGCTGGCCAAGGCAATGTTCAAGCACGGCCTGATTCAACGCGAATGGACCGACGGCCCCGGCGACGGGCTCGCAGCGATGGTGGGCGCCTGGAGATGCAACGCGAAGGCGAAGCACCAAAACTGCTCCATGCGCGACCTTCCGTTGATGCAGTCGATCGAGCGGTACAACGAGGTTGATTGCCAGGTCATGCAGGAGATTGTCTCTTATCTCCGGGCGAACCACTAAGAGCATATACTTGCGCTGGTGCCAGAGCTACTTTCCCTTATCGCGGGCCTGCTCACGGTCATTCGCTACACCGCGCCGGTAGCGCTGGCCGCGATTGGGGAGACGCTCAGCCAGAAGTCCGGAGTAATCAACATCGGGCTCGAGGGGATGATGCTCTGCGCGGCCTTTGTAGCCATGCTCACGAGTCTTGAAAGCGGCAATCCTTGGATCGGAATCCTAGCCGGGACGAGCACGGGGCTGGCTCTCGCCGCCCTCGCCTCTTGGTTTACGATCTTCTTGGCCGCAGACCAGGTGGTGGTGGGTACCGCGGTCAATCTGTTCGCAATCGGCTTGACGGGCAGCCTTTATCGGGCTCAATTCGGCCAAAGCGGCCAGCTCCTGAATGTGCCTACGATCCCGCAATGGAACGGCATCGATCCCGTGATGATTTTCCTCGTGATGTCGGCTGTCGGCACGTGGTTCCTGCTCTTTCGAACCGGCTGGGGTCTTGCGTTGCGCGCGGCTGGCGAGTATCCGAACGCGGCGGAGGCTTCGGGATATTCGGTCAAGAAGCTTCGATTAGGCGCAGGGCTTTTCGGGGGAGCCTTCGCGGGGCTTGCCGGCGCCTACCTCTCGGTGGGGATCGCAGGATCGTTCGCTGAGAACATGACCGCGGGCCGGGGCTTCATCGCGATTGCGATGGTCACGTTTGGACGATGGAAGCCGCACCTCGTGGTCCTCGCAGCGCTGCTCATCGGATTCGTGGAGAGTCTGCAGTATCGATTCCAAAGCCTCGGCTTGAACGTCCCCTTTCAACTCCTTCTCGCCTTGCCCTACATCGTGGCGCTAATGGTGCTCGTCTTTGTCGGTAAGGGAACGCTTGCACCTGCGGCGCTTGGCCGAGCGTATCAAAGGGATAAATGAAGCTTACTCGCCGCGTTTACTTCTCCAGCGGCCACCGCTACTGGATTCCTGCGAAGAGCGAAGAAGAAAACCGGGCGCTGTTCGGAAAGTGGGCTTCGCCCTACAACCACGGACACAATTACACCTTGGAGGTAACGGTCGATGGCCCCGTTGATGCGCTAACCGGGATGGTCGTCAATATCAAGGACATCGACGACGTGCTCCAGAGAGTGATCGTAGATCGGTTCGACGGGAAGAGTATCAACGATGAGGTTGAGCATTTCTTAACCCGCCCAAGCTCCACAGAGAATTTGATGCTCTATATTGCAGACGTGCTGTCCCGACCGGGCGAATCGCTGCCTGCCGAAGTCCAACTCACTAAAATCAAGCTCGAGGAGACCCATCTTCTCTACGGAGAATTGATTCTTCAACCAAAAAGCAAAATGACCCTTACTCGCATTTACGAATTCGCCGCGTCGCACCGACTGCACTGTCCCGGCCTTCCTGAAGAGACAAATTTGGCTCTATTTGGGAAGTGCAACAACCCAGCGGGGCATGGGCACAACTATCTGCTAGAGGTCACTGTCGAAGGAGAGCCCGATAAGCAGACGGGCATGATGGTGGATTTAGCGAGACTAGATCTAATGGTTAATGAATTGGTTGTCGATCGCTACGATCACAAGAATTTCAACGCCGACATTCCAGAGTTTGACGGCCGCCCCACGACTTCGGAAGTCATTGCCCAGGAGATCTTTGCAAGGCTCGACAAAAATCTCCCGGCTAAACTTTCCCGCGTTCGATTGCACGAAACGGCCCGCAATATCTTTGAGGTGGAGGCTTAGGCTGCGTAGCCTCCTTCATGGAATCGCGGCGCATCGATCAGTCCGACGGGACGCGCTCCCCAGCGCTCGGCCATCTCTTCAACGGCACCCTCGCGAACCAGTCCGGGTGGAACCTCTACGGCAAGGAGCACCTCGTTCCGGGCTAGTGCCTCACAAAACGCATTGGCGATGGAATCAGACATTCCCTCATCCTTCAGGAACGCGAGCAGATTCTCTGTCGAACCCGTGGGGCTGATCGCGTCCATTCCCGCCGTGCCGAGCCCTCCGCCGCCAACAACCGTGCCCGCTCCAGGAATTGAAATCACGTCCAAGCCCGCCGCCATTTGGTCCATGCGGCTGCCCTCGCTGTCCGTTATGTCGTCGAGCAGGGGAACGGTCGTTGGATAGCCGGTTAGAAGCGTGAGGCCAAGATCGTCTCGTTCATGTTCGCTGTGGGTGGTCATGCGCGCAGGTTCCAGCATGTCCTCCGCGAGGCTCTGACTTTCGTCGGACTGGTCCACGCTCTCCACATCCGTCGAAATGCGGCTGGTGTCGATCCCCATGATGTTGCCTTGAACGGTAGTGCTCAGGTCGGAGAGGTTTTTGCGTTCGGGAATCAGCTCCTGCTCAGGATCGTCGGCTCGGCCGACGAAGAATGAGGCGTCTCCAACCGAAGCAGGCTGCCCTTCATCGCTCATGGCCTGGCGTGTCAGCAGGCTTACGTCGTCCGCGCGGACGCCGCTCTTAACAAGCTCGTCCACCATATTCCGGGCTGCTTGCAGGCTCTCGAAGGTTGCAAAGTAAGTCGACATAGTTCTCCCCCAGACTCCAAAGGAGTCGTTCCGTGTGCAATAGGACGGAGGGTCCAACCAGCCAGTTCCGGGACCCTTGGAACAGCTACTCGCATAAATGAGTCATTTATCTCGGTGTAGCTTGAAGGTTCGCTCAAGTCGATAGACGTTGAGGAATTTCAGGTGTCAGCCATGCTTTACAAGTTCAAGGAGAGACAACACACATGCGAAAACTCATTGCTCCACTACTAGGAGCTATCTGCGTCCTCGGTGCCATCGGCTGCGGCGGCTCGGACTCCCCCTTTAATAGCGGAAATAATTCCCGCGTCAGATTTGTCAACGCGACATCGTTGACCGATCCTATCAATGCGTTCGTTGATAACGAGCAGCTGGGACAGTCGGTCACGTTCGGCCAGACCTCGTCGACCGGAATCTTCACCAACGGCAACCACAATGTTCAAGTTAGAAATGCCACGACTGGTGCCATTGTGCGTCAGACGGAAGCAACGTTCGAGCTGAACACCAACTACACGCTCGTTGCGTTTACGCAGGATGGCGGCGGACAGAATCTGTTCAGCTATCGCGACAACGAGGACACGACCTTTGGAAAGGGCGAAGTTCGAGTCGTCCGAGCGACCAAGTTCTTCGGTACGATCGATGTTTATATCTACCCTGAGAACGAGGCACTGCCGGGCCAGACTACGTTCGTTCTGAACGAACTTGCTGAGAGCACCGATGTTCTCATGCTCGACCCGGGCCGCTATAAGATCCGCATCTTCCGAAGCGGCGAGACGACGAATCCGATTCTTATCGACGACATCTTGGTCCGAAGTGAAGAGAACTACAGCTACCTGTTTGCACGAAATGCAGCTGGCGCTGACAGACTCATTGAGGTTCGAGACAACGACTAAAGCCTTCTACGGCTGCAGTTAAAGAACGCGGGCTCCTCAACGAGGAGTCCGCTCTTTTTTGCACCTGGTGTTTCGGGCCTCTCGCAAGGCAGCCGGAACTGCTACCGGCCGCTGACGTCTTCGGAACCGGTCTTCCCTTCGAAGCTTTCGCCTGCGTGGGGCATCATCACGTCTTCAACCGCAGGGCCGCGATAGCCTTTATCAAAGTTGACGTCTTCGCCGCCGAGCGGATATTCCTTGCGCAGAGGAAAGCCGCCCCAGTCGTCAGGCAAGAGGAAGCGCTCCCCTTTTTGCAGTTCGTTCCCTTCAAAGATGATGCCAAACAGGTCGCCGATCTCCTTTTCAGGATATTCGGCTCCGATGTAGATGTCCTTGACTGACGCGATCGACTGGCCGTCGTCGACGCCAACCTTGAGAAAGATGCGGCTGTGAGACTTCAACGAATAGAGGTTGTACACGACTTCAAACCGCTCATCCAAGTCGCGCTCGTGCTCCCAACGGCTGTAGTCCACGCCCATGCATTCCGAGAAATAGGCGTAATCGAGGTCGGGATCGTCTCGAAGCAGCAAGAGTGCGTCTCGCAGGGACTCTCTTTGGATGCAGATATAAGTCGCGCCGCGAAATTCTTTCACTTTCAGAATCGCGTCCGGTAGACCGGCCTTTATCTTTGTTATTTCGGGCCGCTCGACAGCCTCTAGGGAAGCTTCTTCGACGCTCATTTAGCCACTGATCCTACGCCCACCGAAGAGTTCTCCAAGGGAATGGGTGCCTCCACCTTTTGTGAAACCAGCTCTGAACTCTCGTCCCAATCAATGGCCTTCACGCGGATCGCGTAGACATATCCGAGAATCCACGTGGCCATATAGAGCAGGAATTCGATGAACGTGAAGGTCATAAATGCGGTGTCGGAGTCTTTGAACACGGACATCCAGCTCCACAAAAAGACCACCTCGATGTCGAAGAGGATGAAAACGATGGCGACCAAGTAGAACTTGATCGGGAATCGCTCCCTGGCATCTCCAACGGGGGTGACGCCGCATTCATAGGGTGAGCTCTTGTAGGGAGTGGATTTCTTAGGTCCAAAAACCCAGCTCATCGTCACCAAGGCACCGCAAATTAGCGCCGCCAAGCCCATCAGCACGAGGATGCCGAGGTACTGCTCCATTCCAAGCAGGTTACCTCCCCGGCTCGTTTAGCCGAGGGCACTCTTTGGAGTTAAATTGAAGGATGCTTAGCCCCGAAGAACATCGAAAGCTCGCCTCGTCGCTCTACAACAAGACATGGGAGCTTATGGAAGTCGATGGCCGCACCCCCGAGCAGGACGACGCGCTGCTCAGCACGGCGCACGCTTCCGCCTATCATTGGCAGCAGGTCGGCAATGTACAGAACTTCGCCGTGAGTCACTGGCAATTGGCGCGGGTGTACGCACTTCTCATGCGACCGCGATCCGCCCTCTATCACGGGCAACGATCTCTGGCGCTTAGCCAGGCAGGGAATTTGACTGCCTTCTATCATGCGTACGCTCACGAAGCCATCGCGCGAGGACACATGGTTGCCGGTGAGAGAGACGAGATGCTGCAGCAGAAAGCTCTCGCCCAAGCGCTCGTTTCCGGCATCGAAGATGCGGAGGAGAGGTCGCTTATTGAACCGGACTTAGCGTCGCTAGCGTAAAGGGATGGAACGCTTGGGACGAGTCGGGCGGCAGCTCGCCTTGGCGTGCGGGCCCTCGAATGAGCACGACGGGTGGATCGAGCGGGTCACCTGTGGCGAACGTAAGCGTCTGACCGTCCACAGAGAGTTGGAACACGGTCTGCCCGGTCTCGGCTCCCTCGGGAGCCTGGCCGTCGCGCTGCGCGTAAAGCGATTTGGCCGTTTGACCCTCTAATTTGTAGGTGCCCTCGGCGGCCATACCCGGCCCATCGACTGCGATGAGATTTGTGTCGGTAAAGGCCACCACCCAGTTGTTAACGGTCTGACTCGACGGCGAGATCCAGAGGCCGATGAAGGGGTTGTCCTGCACAATGCTCACTTGAGTCATCGGTTGCGCTCGTCCGCCTTCTGTCACACGTGGCATGTCGTTCTGACACGCGGTGGCGGACAGCAGGGCACATGATCCAAGAAAAAGCGGCAACAGTTTCACAGTGGTCTCCACTTGTTTGACACGTCCAGCGGGGCACGGTTCCGTTGGTCCCGAATGTCCCGACCGGTATGCTCCCGATTGGATGAAACGGATCGTCTACACCTTGGCTATGGGCGGCGATAAGTTTCAGCGCTGCGCACTTGGGCTCGGGCGCTCTCTCCGCTTGATCGGCGACACCACGCACCGAGTCGTCGTCACTGATCAGCCTCAATATCCCTGGAAGCCGGCCTTCGACGAAGTGCTTCCGATCACCGATCCGCGCGAGTGGATCTTCATGAGCAAGCTCGCGGCGCTGGAACGCACGGACGCGGACCAGGTCATTTTCATCGATGGCGACAGCTTGGCTTTTCAGCGCCTGGGCCCGATCTTCGACTATTGCCAGGGCCGAGGCTTGACCGTTCAAGGAAGGCAGATCGACAAGGGCGAGTGGTACGGGTCGGTCGAGAAGCACCTCGCAACCTATGGCGTTCGCTCGATCCCGCAATTCAACGGGGGCTTCATCTACTACGAGCGCACGGCGGAGTGCGAGCAGTTCATTCAGCGGTGCTGGACCTTGGCCCGTGAGGCGAAGGAGTTCAAGGAAGGCAGGGATGACGGGCTCATCCCTGACGAGCCGGTGATCTCTTTGGCGATGGCTCAGACGGGCTACGGGCACCTCGCTCCTGACGAAATGGACTTCAGCAATACCGCCGTCGGATTGATTGGGCCGCTGCACTTGGACGTGCTCACGAATACGTGCGAGTTCGTGTGCCGCCGTTACTCCGTCCGGTTCGTGCGGCCCTACATTTTTCATGCAGCGCGATACATTTACTTCAACATCTACTGGCGACAGCTTGCCGAGTTGGAGCGACTGGAGAAGTTTGAGCAGAGCCACACGTACGGCCACATGCCGCCCCTTGCAAAGATGAGACGCTCAGTCGAGAAACGTTATCTCAAACTCACGGGCAGGCTCTGATGAAGCGCATTGTATTCACGGTTGCCACTACTCACCCGAAGTACGCGGAACAGGCCCTGGGCCTTGCTCGCTCACTCAAGCTGATCGGAGACACAACAACGCGCGTGCTGATGACCGACCTCCAACACGAAGCCTTCTCGCGGAACTTCGACGAGGTCGTGCCACCTCCAAAGGCTGTTTCCACGTACATGTTGAAGCTGGCCGCATTAGAAGCGACAGATGCGGACGAGGTGCTGTTCATCGACTCCGACAGCCTCGTGTTCAAACGTCTCGCTCCGGTCTTCGACTACTGCGGGGACGCAGACTTTGCCGTCCAAGGTCGCTGGATCAGAGAAGGGCACTGGTATGGCTGGATGGAGCAACTGCTCCCCTCTTTGGGGCTAGCGGAAATGCCGCGATTTAATGGGGGCATGATGTTCTATCGTCGTTCCCCCGGCACTCAGCGGCTTATCGACGAGGCACGGAGGGCGGCGGAGAATTACGATAGCACAGGGCTAGACCGATTCCGGGGCACGATTCCCGATGAGCCTTGCGTTGCGCTCGGCATGGCGCGCTCGCGCGTTGGAAAGCTGATCCCGGATACCGAAGATTTTATGAACACGCCCGTCGGTCTGGTAGGCGATTTGGACATGGATGTCATGCGAGCCCGTTGCCGCTTTATGAAGCACTCGATGCACGACTTACGACTCATGGAGCCGATGATTCTCCACGCCGGCAAGTACGTGAACAACGCCATTTATTGGAAGCAGCTCGCCAAGCTCGAGTGGCTCGAGCGGTATGAGCAGGCCCATTCGTACGGCTACATGCCCCCGCTTCAGAAGCTGCGACGATCGACCGAGAAGCGGATTCTCAAGATGCGAAAGATTTTATAGATGGAGTCGGCCTGTAAGCCGGATTCTGTCGTGTACGACGATTTATCTACGCGGCCAACCCGGAGACTCGGCGAGCAGCGTCAACGTCTCCCTATTTGGCCTTGCTTCAAGCGGGGTTTGCACGGCAGGCCGGTTACCCGAACCCCCGGTGAGCTCTTACCTCACCATTTCACCCTTGCCGGCGAGCAGGTATTAGGTGTTGGGTGTTAGGTATCCGGAATTTCCAGATAACCAAATACCCTATGCCCAATACCTGCCCAACCGGCGGTTTGTTTCTGTTGCACTTTCCGTAGGGTCGCCCCTCCCCGGTTTGCACCGGGCGCCTTGCTCTATAAAGTCCGGACTTTCCTCCCCTGGCAAGCCAGGGGCCGTCGCACAGCCGACTCCGCCACTATTCTAGCCGCTTAGGCCGTGAAGTGGCTCAGGTGAGGGGATTAACAATCCTGAAGCCGGAGAGGCGTTGGAAGTCACGATCGTTCGTGTGGAGCTCAGCCCTGTATTCGATTGCGAGCGAGGCGATGTGGGCATCCGTCACGAGCTTTGCACCACCGTTACTCTTTCGCAAGAGATCGGAAAACTGACGCCAGTGCCACTCTCCGGGGTTGAGTGGCACGACGTTTGGCATCTGAAGCCATTCGGCGACGATGACTGTCGCCTCCTCGATCGCTACCGGAACTCGCAGCACTTTCGGGGATGTCACTAAGCGCACAAACCCAAGGGCAGTAACCCACGGCAATCCGATCTCGGTGCGCTCCCGCATCAGGGAATCCCACCAGGAATATGCGCTCGCGTGGTAGGGGGAGAGCTCGTCGTGAGCATAAATGAGGAGGTTAACGTCGGGGATGACCAACTTGGTATTCCTCAATATCCATTTCGTAAAGGGCATCTTTGAGCCGGTCGGGATCGACGCCTGTCAAGAAACCAGATCGGAACGTTCGAATTTCATAGGAGGCCCTTTCTGGCCCTTCCTGCTTCTCTATCCCGATTGCAATGCCCAACAGCTCGTTGATCACCGAACTCACCGACATCTTTTTCCGCTTGGCGTACTCGTAGACCTGGCTCGCGATCTGCGGCTTCATCGAGATGGTGGTTCGCTGCATCATGCATGATGCATTTCACCAATCTACTGCTGGGAGGCACACTGTGGAACGTGACTATTGATCGGGCATCCAGGGTTTTTGTATTGTAGTGCTGATCGATGGGATGCAATTGGCAGACCTCTTTGCTCGGCATATTTAGGCTGGGCAGACGCTAAAATAGTCGCTGTGTCAACGACGCTGCGGAAATGGAAAGCGATCTTTGGGATCTATTTTCAGGACGGCATTGCGTATCGCGCCAGCGGTCTGATCTGGGTGACGACCGACCTCGTTACCGCCGTCACGATGCCCCTCGTGTGGGCGACCGCGGCGAAGGCGGGCACGACGATCGCGGGCTTCACCACCAGCGATTTCGTGCTGTATTACCTCTGCATGCTGCTGCTAGGCAGCTTTATCACCAGCCACATCATGTGGGAGTTGGCGATGGAAATCAAGGAGGGCCAGTTCACGACGCAACTCCTCCGGCCGATGAGCCTCTACCAGGCGAATTTCTTTCGGAATCTCTCCTGGCGCGTCATTCGCACCTGCCTTTTCGCGCCTTTCTTCGTGCTGCTCCTCTACGTCTACCGCGATTTACTCGGGGACGCCCGTGTGTACATGGGGTGGGAGTTCTGGGCCTCCTTCTTTATGGGGCACCTCGTGAGCTTCTCCTTCGTGATGATGATGGCGATGCTTGCGCTATTTACCGAGGAAGTGATCTCGATCTTCGAGCTGTACTACATCCCGATGATGTTTCTCTCGGGGCAGCTCTTCCCCATTTCCGTCTTGCCGGAGTGGGCCCAGACGATCGCCCGGGCCATGCCGTTCTACTTCACAACCGGAGCGCCTACGGAGATATTGATCGGCCGGGTGAGCGGCCAAAGCATCTTCCAGGTGCTCGGAATGCAGGCATTCTGGATCGTCGTCTGCTACCTCCTGTCGCGTGTTCTGTGGAAGAAGGGCCTTCGCTATTACTCGGGGGTAGGGATGTAGTGGTAGACCTCGCCTGCACTTGCCTTTGACCGATGCCCTACAAATCTTCGATGAACTCGACCCGGCCGGTAGCGATTTCGTAGTAGGCCCCGACTACGATCAGCCCGTGATCCCTGATGCTGGGACCGAAGACGTCTTGCCGACTCAGTCGCTCGACCTGACGCCGCACGTTTTGAATAACCGCAGCCTTAATCCGCTCCGGACCCTGCAAATTCTCCTCGATTCCCCACGTGCCTGGCACGACGCTTTCCACGAGCTCGCGCACGAGCCGAGGTTGGCTTTGGCGCTCCATCCATGGCCGAAGCGCAAGCTGCACCGCGCTGCAACCTTCGTGTCCCAGCACGACAATGGCCTTTATTTGGAGGAAGTGCATCGCGAATTCGATCGTTGCGAGAGCGCTCGTCTCGGCCACATTGCCGGCAACGCGAACGACAAAGAGGTTGCCAGGACCTTGATCGAAGACGATCTCGACAGGAACCCGACTATCGGAGCAGCCTAGAACCACCGCAAACGGAGTCTGGCGCACGATCTGGAGCCTGCGCTCGAAGGCGTCGACCACCTTCTTTTCGCCTCGGCCCGTGTGAAAACGCTCATTCCCGTCCTTCAGAAGCTGAATCGCCTCCTCAGGGGTATGCGCTGTCCCCTCATGCAGCTTGGCCATGTCGGCCATGCTCGGTATCTGACCTTCGACCTCTTCTTCCAATCCGCTGTTATTTAGACACGAAAGTTCACATTAATGTGAAGTAGAAGGCTGCGCCGCGATCGGGACTGCCTTCCGCCCAGACGTCCCCACCGTGAAGCTGGATAATTCGCTTCACATTGGCCAGGCCAATCCCTGTGCCAGGATAGGCTTGGTCGCGGTGCAGCCTTTCGAATGGGATGAAGAGCTTGTGCGCGTACCGTTCTTCGAAGCCGATGCCATTGTCTTTCACGTAGTACGCGGTTTTTCCATCTTTTGAAAGTCCGCCAAGTTGGCAAGCTCTGTTCGATCGGAGTCAGCTCATGCCCCCGATTTCCTTCCAGTGAGATGGCACTAGCAGCAGCGCAGCAACTATCTGCCGGTTTTTCAATGCTTTTCACATCGTGATTGATCGTGAATGCTGCCTGAATGTTTCAGGTGTTCTTAGAAAAAATAAAGGGAACAACCCGCTCAGGTGCATTGAGCATCCTCGCGGGTCGTCCGAAGTGGGCGGAGTTGGATTCGAACCAACGTAAGCTCTCGCTGACAGATTTACAGTCTGTTCCCATTGGCCACTCGGGCATCCGCCCAATGAGAGGGAAATTATACCTAGGGCTCTTGTCCCTATTTGGCCCCTTGTCGCTATCGGCGCTTGCTCAGCGTGATTAGTGAGCTTCAACGATCATCAAGATGCGACGATCTTTGCAAAGGATGGGCTGTTATGATGATTGAGGTATGCAGCCTCAAAGGGCCTCACGCGAAAATTCCCGCACGGGCAGAGCCTTCTTTGCCGCGATCGGGGTGGTGTTCTTGGCGCTCGGCTACGTCGGCTACATCGTGCCCGGAATGCCAGGCACGGTTTTCTTCATCCTGGCCCTGTGGGCGTTTAAGAAGAGCAGCCCTCGCTTGGAAGATTGGCTGCTGAACCGCAGCTTTATCGGCCCCACCCTGCGGGACTGGGAGACGGATAAGAGCATCCGCCGCGGAACGAAGACGCTGGCAATCGCGATGGTATGGGCGAGCATTCTGCTGTCTTGCGCCCTCCTTTGGAATCGCCCGTCCGCTCCTTGGCTCGTGCCAGTTTTACTCGCCTGCGCCGCGGGCGTCACCGTTTTCCTTTCCACCCGCAAGACCAAGTCCTAGTTTTCTCCGCCCTGCGGGACTTCGAGCTGCCGACGATGCATCTCAAAGGCATGGGGGAAGAGGGCTTTTTCTGGATTGGCGAGTTGATAGGTCATGTTCTTAGATTCTGCGTGGACCTATTCGTCGCGTGGGAGCCCACGGATTGCGACCTTAGGGGCGCTCGAACTTCCCGAAAGAAGCAGCGACGGAAGAAGAGATGTTAAGCTCTCACTATGCGCCGAAGCTGCTTCGCATTAACGTCTGTTCTATTCCTCGCTGCCATGGGATGCGGTCCGAAGACTGAGGGAGGCGAAAGCGGAGGTCCCGAGAACCCGGGAGTAAGTGCCAAGAGCGCTCCAACGGGCGAAGGAGAGATCAAAGGCGACATCGAGGTTCAGGCATTTAAAGGCGGCTATGGAATCGACTTCTATCAGGCCGCAGCCAAAGAATTTGACGAGAAGAACGGCACGAAAACGACCGTGGACGGAGGCCCCAACGTGTGGGAGCAGTTACGCCCCCGGTTTGTTGCCGGCGATCCCCCCGACCTCGCCTTTCCGGGCTGGGATATGGACCATTGGACACTCGCAGACGAAGGCCAGGTCTTCAGCTTAGATGAAGCTCTAAAGAGCAAGCCCTTTGAAGGCGAAGGAACGTGGGGCGAGACGTTCGAACCTGCACTGCTCAAAATGGGGCAAGGGAACGGCAAGCAATTCGTGTTGCCCTATTACTTCAACGTGATGGGCTGGTGGTACGACCCTGGCGTGTTCAAGAAGAACGGCTGGAGCGCTCCGAAAACCTACGATGAGCTGCTGATTCTGTGTGAGAAGATCAAGGCCAAGGGCATGGCCCCGATTACGTTCCAGGGCAAATATCCTTATTACATGGTCACCGGCATGCTGATGCCCTGGGCCCGTAGTATCGGCGGAAAAGACGCGGTCACTGCCGCTCAAAACCTAGAGCCGGGAGCTTGGAAGTCCGAAGGCTTTCTCAAAGCCGCTCAGATGATCGACGAGTTGAACAAAAAGGGATTCTTCCAGCAAGGCGCAGTCGCCATGGACCATACGGATTCGCAGCAAGAGTTCTTGCAAGGCAAAGCCGCGATGATCCCGTGCGGCACTTGGCTGGAATCGGAGATGAGCAAAATGATGCCCCCAGGCGCACAGATGGCCTACATGCTTCCCCCCATAGTGAGCGGCGGTGCCGGCGATCCCACCGCAGTCCTCATCTCGGTTGAGCCCTGGATGGTGCCGTCTGGAGCCAAGAATCCAAACGCTGCCGTGGCCCTCTTCAAGTACATGACCTCCTTGCCAAAGGCCAAACAGTTTGTCGAGCAAAAGGGCACGTTGATGGCCATCAAGGGAAGCGATCAAGCTAAACTGCCTGCGTCCCTGATCGAGCCCGCGAGAGTCTTCAAAGAGAGCCAAGACGTGTGGGCTCAGATGTACCGCGACTGGTATCGATCGTTTCAGAAGGAAATCGAGAACGCCTTGACCGCGATGCTGAACGGCGACCTGACCCCCCAGCAGTTCTGCGATCGTGTGGAAGCTGAGGCGCAAAAGACGAAGAATAATCCGGATGTGGTCAAGCGGAAGCTAGAATAACGACCCTCCCGAACTCCGTCCCCACTCGCGGGGGAGGGCCCACAACGAACAGCACGTGATCGCGGGTGCGGCTAGCCGTTGCTCCTTCGGAGGACACAAAGTTCACCAAGAATCACCAAGGGCCAAAGTCCGCCTCCGCTTCTTCCAGGAAGAACGTCTGGAACGCGCAAATTCTCGCGCATAATTAGAAGCAATGAAGAATCTCTTGGTCCTCTGTCTCGCCATGGTCACCGCGGCTGCTCTCGCCGACGATTGCTGCTCTGCCAAAAAGCCCTCCGCAGAAGAGGAATTTATGACGATTGCCAAGCAGATGGAAGTCAGCGCAGAAGGCAAGAAAGCCTGCTGCAAGTCCACCATCGAAAAGCCGATGGCAAAGGGTGAAAAGGGCTGCTGCAATGCGCCAGAAGAGCCAAAGCCGTTCAAGGTCTTCGTCGCGAATTCGGGATACAAGTTCTTCGGCTGCAAAGATTCCGCAGCCCAGGGCCGCAAGGCGCTGATGGCTTCGGGCGCGAAGGTCGGCCAAGTCCAGAAAGCTCAAAAGTCCTAAGCCCCGTCCGACAAGCATCGCGGAGGGACAAGAAGTTAAACTCCCCCGCGATGCTTAAAACACGTACCGGCTCCTTCCCTATCGGCTTTCGCCGCGGATGGAGCGCATGGCAGAAAGAATTGCCCACGCTGATCGAATGGGCCAAAGAGAACGGCTTTGGCGTTCTCGATCTGGGAGCGGACTCCGACGTCAGCGGAGCTGATGTGGCTGCTGCCGGCTTGCAGGTAGGATCGGCCGACCTACTCGACTGGAAAGGTCTGATCACCTCTGACGAAGGCAAGCGCAAGGACGCGGTCGCGAAGAACGCCGCCTATTTTGAAGCCTGCGCCCGGCACGGCATTCGCAACTACTTCACCGTCATGCTGCCAGACGACGCCTCTAAGACCCGAGAGGAGAATTTTGGGCTCATGGTCGAGGGCCTCAACGAACTGACGCCGCACCTCGAACAACACGGTGGACGGCTCGTCATTGAAGGATGGCCCGGTCCAGGCGCACTCTGCTGTACTCCGGAAGGCTATCGAGCGGCCATCAAAGAGGTGCCCTCGACCTCGGTGGGCATCAACTACGATCCCTCCCACCTCATCCGAATGGGGATCGATCCGATCCGCTTCGTCGAAGAATTTTCCGGTCGCGTGTATCACGTGCATGGCAAGGACACCGAGGTCTTCGCCGACGGACTTTACGAGTACGGAACCGAGCAACCGGCAACCTTTGCCAAAGCCACCGGATTCGGAGCGTGGCACTGGCGCTACACCATTCCCGGACACGGACAGATGCGCTGGACCAAGGCGTTTGAGATTCTGGCGGCATCCGGCTATGACGGCGCGGTGAGCATCGAGCTCGAAGACGAAAACTTCAACACCGATGAAGCCGGCGAAAAGTCCGGACTCCGTGCAGGCGGCGCTTTCCTGGCTAGCTGCTAAAACAAAACATGGAACCGGGCCATCCGGCCCGGTTCCATGTGACAATTCCCGCGCTCGATCCGTTCAGTAAGGTTAGGCACAGGAAATGACAGCTCAAGACCCGGACAAGCTGGTGATCTTGACTGCCGTCGAAGGCGCACCGCGGGAGCGGGACCTCGCTGAGCGGCGGCTGGTCGAGAACAATCCTGAACGCGTCACCCCCACCCGCGAGTTGATGGGACGCTTTCCTGCTCCTCGCGATGCCAACGCGCTCGATGCCATCCTCCGCATTCGCGAACTGCACCGGCAAAGCGAAGGCGACGAGGTGGTGACATCCGCCGAGCGCTATCGCCGGACCTTCGGCTGGAATCCCCGCGTCGAGTGGTTTCGCATCTTGGGATTGGAGCTGATCCATTTCGAAGGTCTCATCGGCGAGCAGCGTAAGTTCCTAAACGAGCTGTACCAGGCCCTTGAGGGCGACGTGCCCGAGGACGCATCAGAAACTGACGAGCCGCTATCTTATGAAGTTCTGGAATGGGCAATTGGCGCAAACCACGCTAATCTAATGGAATGGCTGTGGCGCGGGGGCCGCTACGAAGAAGCCCTCGTCCAGTTTCCTCGCAGCCTACAAGGGCTGGAAAGCCCGGACGACCACGCGCGGCTCATCGAACGTCATCTCTACAAGGCATCTTGCCTCTATCGCCTGCAAATGAAGGATTTGGCAAAAGCCTCCTGCCGTGACGCCTCCGCCATCGATGCACAGATCTACGCAAAATCACTAGCCGATCTTTCGCCACTTATGCCAGAACTACAAGAACTGGAGAACCAATCACGATGAAAGCACTTACTCGTCTCCTGCTATTCGCATTGGCCGCGCTTGCCGTCGGCGCACACGCCACCCCCTCGATGTCCCCCTCCCAACCCACCTCCTCCGGTGCCGAATCTCCAGGGTAAGAGCATGGACCCTGAAGATCTCTACGCAGACGCCGAGTTGCAGTTGGCACGCTTCAAGCGAGGGGACGAGTACGCGTCCGCCTACCTTCGAAAGCGGCTCTACAACTTAATGCTGCGCGAGGCTTACGCCGTACTTGCCCAGTCGCAAGATGCCGAAGACGCGGTGGAAGAGGCATTCTCCCGCACTTGGCACTTCCGAGCCAACTTGCCCTCGGATTGGTGCGGCGCCAAACGATATGTTCTGCGGGTCGTCCACAACGCCGCTCTGGACAAAACCCGACTCGCTGAATCACGCATCCAGAAGGTGGAGCTGCGCGAAGAGATAGAAGCTCCAAGGAGCGATCCAGAAGACGCCCGCGAAGTGGTCGCAGAGATTGCCGTCCATACGGCCCCCCGTCTGCTGTCAAGACTTGGAAAGCGTCACCAGCGCATCTTCTGTCCCGTCGCCAGCCGCCTCAGCCAGCCATACGACAACGTGCAACAGGTCTATTGCGACGTTGCGTCGGAGCTTGGCACCACGAGCTCTTATGTCAGAAATGTCTGGAGCGAAATCGGCAAAGAACTAAAAGCCACCCTCCCCCAATGCCCGCCGGAGTCCGCCGTCCGGGAGCTGCTAAGGGTCATCGGAACGCTCCCCAGTCATTCCGCGATTCGACCAGGTCTAGGCTAGAGTTTCCGGGTTCCTCCCCTTGCGGCGAAGCCAGAAGTGTGGGGCCAGGAAAAGTTTCCGGGGTTCCTCCCCTTGCGGCGAAGCCGGAGGGGGAGGTTAGGTGGGGGTTCAGGATTGCCGGAGTCATCGAGGCACCACCCCAACCCGCATTCCACGAACTGCAATGGCCTCCATAACGGAGGCACTACTTAGCGGGCGTAGAATTCGACGACTTGCTGCTCTTGGAAGAACTTGGGGAAGTCTTCTCGCTCGGGTAGAGCGATGACTTTGCCGCTGAAGCCCGGGACGTCGGATTCCATGTACGCAGGAACCGCAGAACCCTCGTAGTGGTTACCCCGAGCGATTCCTCGGCTCGATTCACGGTCTCTGACCGAGATCACGTCGCCGACCTTGAGCTGATAGCTCGAGATATTGACGTGTCGTCCGTTGACCTGAATATGCCCGTGGCTCACCATCTGCCGCGCCTGGAACGGAGTGCGAGCGTAGCCGAGACGCCAAACCGCAGTCGCGAGACGAAGCTCCAGGAGCCGCAGGAAGTTCAGGCTGGTATTGCCCGGCATACGCTGCGCCTTATGGAACGTGTTCGAGAACTGCTTCTCGAGCATGTTGTAGTAGCGACGAATGATTTGCTTCGCGAGAAGCTGCTCGCCATACTCCGACTGTCGGCGGTCCTTCAGGTTAGGGCCGTGCTGACCAGGCGGGTAGGGCCGCTTGGTAGCAGGGCTCTTGGGGCGCTGCCAAATGTCAAAGCCGGCGATCCGGCTGATGTCGTTCTTTCTACCTCGATAAGTCGCCATGTGAGAATTTAGGGTTCGAGCCGAAGCTCGTCTCTGAACAGCAGAATATACCTCATTTGCCTCAGCCGATCGTGCGGACCCCAGACCGCGCCTTATCACGCAATCCGAGATCTCGATAGGTGCGATTCGAGTCGGGGCCACAGGCTTCGGAGCACGGCGACCTCGTCCCGCATAATCTCATACTCGCCGAGCGGACGCCTCGTTTGGCAGAGAAACGACCTCCCAAGGAGAATCCATTGCCCGGCTCGGGGGTAGTTGCCTACGCTTAGGTACAGCGACGCCACCAGAGAGGCGGCAGCGCTATCTGGCTTCAAGCGGTAGGCCGCTCGCGCATGACGCACCGCCATCGGAACGTTCTCCAGCAGAACGTAAGCGTCCGCCAAGCGAACTTGATCCTGCACCTCCCGAGCCTTGAGTCGAACGGCCTTTTGGGCAAAGTATCTGGCAGGCTCCGCGAACCCGTGCAAGTCGAACCGCATCGATCCCACCGCACAAACCCAAAGCGAGTCATCAGTGCCATCGCACAGCCGGTCAAAGAGGTGGAAAGCCTCTTCGTAACGACGGACGTACATCAGCATTTCTGCGTGATTGGCCGCCGCATAGTAGGAATAGTCGCCGTTGCCCCGAATCACATCGGAAGAGAGCTTCAGCGATTCGTCGAAGAGCTTCGCGCGCCCATACACGCAGGACAAAACATGAGTCGCCCACTCGTTGTCCGGCCCGCCAAGCTCTTGTTCTAGTAGCAGAGCGGCCCTGAAATAATGGCCGTCGTTGAGAAGGTCTACCGGGTCTGCGGCCAGGAGGTCAGTTTCGCTCACGGTCTCCGCTGCGCCGAAGCTCCTTTTGCGCCGTGTCATGCGCCTTCACCTGCTCGAGCAACTCACGAGCCTTAGCCAACGGCCACTGAGTAGCTGCGTCAGAAAGCGCTTGCGCCGGATTCGGATGGACTTCTAAAAATAACGCATCGATGCCCACGGCTACCGCTGCCCGCACCATCGCAGGGATGGATTCCCGGACTCCCCCGGTGCTGGTCCCCGCCCCGCCCGGCCTCTGAGCGGAGTGCGTCGCATCGAAGCACACCGGTACGCCAAAAGATCGCATCACTTCGAGCCCAGGCATATCGACGATCAGCGTGTTGTAGCCGAAGGTAGTGCCCCGCTCTGTCAGCATGATTCCGTTGGCGTTCAAAGCACGGAGCTTCTCGACGATGTTCTTGGTATCGTGGGGTGCCAAGAACTGGCCCTTCTTGACGTTCACCGCCTTGCCCGTCAGAGCCGCAGCTTCCAAAATATCGGTCTGACGGCACAGAAATGCCGGGATTTGAAGGAGGTCGACGACTTCAGCCGCTTCGGACGCTTGCTGGGCGGTGTGAATGTCGGTCGTCACAGAAACAGAAAGGGCGTTCTTAACGGCCTGAATGATCTGCAGCCCTGCGTCGATACCCGCTCCGCGCACGCTGCTGAGCGACGTCCGATTCGCCTTGTCGTACGACGCCTTGAACACGTAATGAAAGCCGAGCTCGCGGCACAGGGCCTGCATGACCCCGGCCACTTCCTGGCAAAGCTCCAACGACTCGGCAAGGCAAGGACCCGCGATGATCGTCAATCGATCTTCGCCTAGGGTCGCTTCCGGCAGCCGAATCGGGGTGATCACTTCTTCTTTTTGGGAGCGGGAGCAGCCGTTACCGTCAGGGCGGTGGCGATATCGAGCATTCCGGGGGCGAAGCAGGAGTTGTCATCGCACTGCTGATAGTTCACGACGAGTTTAATGCTGTGCTTCCCCGGCTTGGCGGGGACTCTGATCTCAACCGGAATTTCCACTTTGCCCTGGTAAACCATGGAGGGCTTCTCATCGCCTGCCATGAGAAACGGCTGACCCTTCGGATAGAGCGCCTTGAGGAGCGTGGTTCCCTTGGCCGCCTCGATTTTCGTGGGAATCTGATAACTCTCGCTAGGCGGGTTCTGATACCCATGAAGACTCTCCGCAAACGTCAGGAGAACCTTCCCCTTAATCACCGACCCCGCCACTGCCGTCGCCTTGTCGAGCTTAAGCTGGGCCTTCGGAGCAATGTCTTGAGCAGCGGACAGCACGGCTGCCGAGAGGAGTGCGAGACCTAAGAGGGCTTTCATTGTTTGTCTATACGCCTATCCACGCGTCGCACCGCCATCCTGAAGCCTGTTGCACGAATCTTCGTCGATCGCAAGTGGCCGGACTGGGGAGGACGCTAAAGAACACCAAGCTTGGCACAAATTACTTGGAGCTCTTTGTGAATACTTGGAGAACTTCCTTCCCGCGATCGGAGACGTGCTACCCTCTCAAAACTCAAACCGATGAGGTTGACAAAATCGCCCCCACGCTCCTATAGAGTGGGAGCAAACTAAACTCCGTTCCTGTGCGAAGCGTCCCTCTGCCGCCCGCTCAGGGCCTAATCCGGCCACTCGCACAGGCGAAAAACGAACCCAAACCCGGCAAATTCCCTCCCTGAATAAGCGGGAGTCGGCACGCAAACTTCGACCATCAGCCAAGCCTCAAGACCCGACCCGGTAAACTCTCCACACCCCCATGAACGACCTGCGGAGCACCCTGAATCTGCCCGATCCGACCTTCACCATCCCCATGAAGGCGGACCTACCCACCCTGGAGCCAAAGATCCAGGCCTGGTGGGACGAGGACAATATTTATCATAGGATTCAGAAAGCCCGCGCCGACGCACCGACCTTCGTGCTCCACGACGGCCCGCCCTACACGAATTCGCCCATCCACATCGGCACGGCGATGAACAAGATTCTCAAGGATTTCGTGGTCAAGAGCCGCACGATGATGGGCTACCGAGCCCCTTACGTGCCCGGATACGACAACCACGGCCTGCCCATCGAGCAGGCGGTGATGAAGAAGTTTAACGAAGAAAAGGTCAAGCCCACCGTCACCGAAATCCGTAAAGCAGCCCGCGCCCACGCCACCGAATACATCGACATCCAGACCGCTCAGTTCAAGCGCCTGGGAGTGTTTGGCCTCTGGGGAAAGCCGTACACCACCATGAGCTACCGCTTCGAGGCGGAGATCGTGCGGGTGTTCAAGCGCATGGTCGAAGGCGGCTATATCTATAAGGGCCTCCGCCCCACCCTCTGGAGCCCCACCTCCCGGACGGCTCTAGCTGACACCGAAATCATCTACAAAGATCACGTCAGCAAGTCGATCTACGTGAGATTCGCCCTCAAAACGGATCCAAACAAGCTATTTGGCAAATACGAGAATCTGTACACGATTATCTGGACCACCACGCCCTGGACGATCCCTGCGAACCTTGCCACCGCCTTCCACCCAACGCTCTCCTACGCCATCGTGCTCGTGCAGGGCCAGGCAGGGCCAAGCATCGAGCCGGAAGCCGAGGCGTACTACCTCATCGCCGAAGCCATGGTCGGCAGAGTCGCCGAACAGCTCGGTTGGGCACACTACGCCATCGTCGAGTCGCTCGATGGAATCAACCTGGAGCACAGCGCCTTTGAGCATCCCATCTACGGACGACCTTCTCTGTCTGTCATGGCCGAATATGTCACGACCGAAGACGGAACCGGCGTCGTCCACACGGCCCCGTCGCATGGACGAGACGACTTTTACACCGGTCAAAAATATGGACTGCCCGTGCCAACGACCGTTGATGAGCGTGGCTATCTCACCGCCGAGACAGGCGAGTTTGAGGGCGTGTTCTATAGGGAGTGCGACACGATCGTCGTCCAAAGACTCCAAGATGTGGGTGCCTTGCTCATGGCGTTTGATTACTCGCACAGCTACCCGCATGCCGAGCGTGATGAGAAGCCCGTCATCTTCCGAGCCACCGAACAGTGGTTCGTAGGCATCGATCACAGTGGCCTTCGAGACAAAATCCTGGGCCAGATCCGCAACGTGCCGATCGAGAAGTTCCCTGCTTCCGAAGCAGCCACGCTGAGTGCCGAGGCAAGGACATCTGACGGCGTAAGCTGGGTCCCCGAGACCGGCTATAACCGCATTCACGCCATGGTCTCGAATCGACCCGACTGGTGCATCTCGCGCCAGCGGCCTTGGGGAGTCGGCATTCCAGTCTTCTATGGTGCCAAGTCGCGCGAACCCGTGCTGGACGCTGTCGCTGTCGAAGCAGTCGCCCAACTCGTTGAGCGAGAAGGTAGCGACGCCTGGTTTGAAAGGCCCGCGGCCGAAATATTGCCGAGCGGCTACAAGCATCCTGTAACCGGAGAGACCGAGTTCGACAAAGAAACCGACGTCCTGGACGTGTGGTTCGACAGCGGCTCAACTTCTTTCTGCGTACTCGAGGGCAATGTCGAAAAGGAGTGGAAAGAGTCCTGGCCTGCCGATCTCTATCTGGAAGGCTCAGACCAGCATCGCGGTTGGTTCAACAGCTCGGTGGTCATCGGAACCGCCCTCAAAGGCGAACCTCCCTATAAGCAAGTGGTCACTCACGGGATGGTGATCGACGAGCACGGATTCAAGCTCTCGAAGCGTAAAGGAAACGCTGTAGAGCCCGTCGAGGCTTGCGGAAAGTACGGCGCAGACGTGCTCCGCTACTGGGTCGCAAGTGTCGATTACGCAAACGACGTGCCTTGCCACGACGCGTTGCTCAAACAGTTCGGCGAGCAGTATCGGACGGTTCGCAACACCATCCGATTCCTACTAGGCAATCTCGAAGGCTATGTCCCACTGGCGACCACCGGCCAGGGCAACATCCTGGACCTGGACGAATGGATCATGGAGCAGGCCGACCTGTTGGTCGACGACTGCGCCCGCGCCTATGCCCAATATGACTTTAACACGGTCATCACGTCCGTTCATAACTTCTGCGTCAAAGAGCTTTCAAAGTTCTATCTGGACGCAGTTAAGGATCGGATGTATTGCGAGGCGAAAGAATCTCACCTTCGCCGATCCGGCCAGATCGCCTGCTACTACGTCCTAGTCCGCCTCCTCAAGCTCGTTGCCCCCGTTCTGGCCCACACGTCCGAAGAGACTTGGCAGCGGATGCGGGAGTCGGGCGTGTTGGCTCCAAATGAGCCCGAGACCGTACACGCGGCAATCTTCGATGTTCCTGATGCCGACCGACTAGCCCGCATCGAAGGCTCAGAGTTGCAAGTCCGCTTCGGGGCCCTGCGAGGTGTGCGGGACAGCGTGTTCGCCGCCTTCGAACTGTGGAAAGGCACTGACGAAGTAAAGGACACCCAAGACGCCGTGGCAACGATAGCGGTAGAGGAGGCGACGCTAGAAACGCTTCGAACCTTTGAACCGTACGAGTTAGCAAACTTGTTCAAGATGAGTTGGGTCGATCTGCTGCAAGGTGATGCTGGGGTGAGCTTCCGTAAGAGCACCTTTCTTAAGTGCGAGCGCTCTCGTCTGCGACGCCCGGACGTGGAACTCGTCGACGGCACACCGCTCACCAAGCGCGACCGGGCGGTGCTCGGCATTTGAAGAATCGGTCCTGGATCTTCTTCGCGATCCTTATCACCACGTTAGCCCTCGATCTCTTCGTAAAGGCCTGGGCTCGCGGAGCGATGCCAGAGGGCGGGTCGCTGAACGGGCTCCCCTGGCCGGGAGTCTTCGAGTTCAAGTTGATCTACAACGAAGGAGTAGCCTTCGGACTCCTTCAGGGTGCCGGCAGCTTCCTTGCCCCAGTAGCCGTCGCGATTGCGCTGGGTGCCGGCTGGTACGCCGTCAAGCACCCGCAAGAAGGAACGATGACCCAACTTGCAATGGGCCTCCTCGCCAGCGGCGCGCTCGGCAACCTCTACGACCGCGTCGTGCTCGGACGGGTGACGGACATGTTCTGGATCCGCATCATCGATTTCCCAGTCTTCAACATCGCCGACACCTGCATCACCTTCGCCACGATCCTGCTGATCCTGATCTGGTGGCGCGACGCGATGAAGCCGAAGCCGCAAGCGACCAGTGAAGATGTGCAATCAGATGGTTCTGTGCCCTTATCCGACGAGTCCGCAGAATGACGGGAGGTTTTCTGAATGCCTCTTCGACGAGTGAAGGAGGCCGTGCAGTACACAAACAGAAGCAATCCTCCATGGATGGGCTAGACTTTGGCCCGACCGCCAACTGATGATCCATCAGAGTTCCCAGATTCAGTCTCTTAGCTAGCAGCAGGCGGAAAATGAACCTGGAACCCAAAAGCGAATTTCGTCCATTCTTGCGTCCCCTGGTAGGCATAACTCATAAAGGAAAGCCAGATTCGCTTCAGACACCTTCTTGGAAGAGACAGCTTCAATAGAAGCGACGAACGCGTAGAGCAGACGCTCCAGCCTGCACCATCGGCCCTCCTCATCGAAACAGCAAAGCTCTACAGCCGTGCTTACAAATTCGTGCAAATGCTCTGTGGCAGGGGGAGGGTCAGCGCGAAATTCCGACCAGCCAAGATCATCCAAACGAGCGCGAGACAAGCTTAAGGCGTCGATCTGCGCTGTAGCCTCTTTGATCCAGGCACGATACTCATGCTTCACAGACCAGGAACCAAGTCTGTGAGGATCGCCATCCGTTTGTTTGCATTTTGCCAGATTTCATCTACACGCTCCTCCGACAAACCGTCCACGTAAATATTTTGCTGCAGGCCAGTGTTCCCTTCGCGCCAGCTTAAGTTATGGGATCCATCCTTCAGTTGCTGTTCGTTCAGCGAGTTCGCCCAACTTATGGCCTCTGCTATAGCGGCCACTTTTTCCTGGTCCTCTTCTTGAGTCACCTTGCCAACGACTTCGTAAACTCGCTCACTTAATTTTAACCCATTACCGACCGTCTCTCGAAGCTGGCCCGCTTCACTCAATTCATCGATCAGCTCTTGAGCGTTGTCAATGCCGGGTCCGTTTGGCATGTGAACAATGGGATAGGCTGTCAGTTCGAGACCTGTTGTTTCGAAACAGTTAAGATGCGCTCGATAGAACGCCTTGTACAACCTTAACTTGCCTTCTAGTCTCCCATTGGACGCGGCTACTAGGGCAAGTATCGTACGCTTCGCTCGAACCCGAGCACGTTGTGCTCGCTCTTCTCGGCTGCGTCGTTTCATATCTATAGTATATACGTTCAATCTTGTCTACTGATTCAGGGGCTCGAAACGACGGATAGTAGCTCCGCTTCGTCAATGAGGGCAATCAAGTCTCGCTTCTAACAAAGTTGGTTATCGGCCCGCCCTGTCCCAGTCGCCGCCATCATCAGCGCCTCCGCCAAACTGCCCCCCGGAAGCTCCGCAACCAAGCGCCCTTCCTTCATAACGAGCACGCGGTCGCTCAGCTCCAGTACCTCTGGCAAGTCGGACGAGATCATCAAGACCGCCATCCCATCCAACGCCAGCTCGCGGATCAACCGATGAACTTCCGCCTTCGCCCCGACATCCACGCCCCGAGTCGGCTCATCCAAAATGAGCACCTTCGGCTTTGTAAGCAGCCACTTGGAGAGCACCACTTTTTGCTGATTGCCACCGCTTAATTCCTTCACCGGCTGCGAACTCGAACGGTGCACGAGCCGTAGCCGCGTGGCTTCTTCCTCCGTAGTCTTGCGAACCAGCCCCCGCTTCACCCATCCGCCGACGGATAACTGTCGCAACACCGCAAGCGTCGCATTCTCGCCAATGCTCATCGGCATCAGCAACCCCTCATGCTGCCGATCCTCCGGCACCAGCGCAATTCCCAGCTTCATTGCATGCCGAGGATTACGGACCCGAACCGGCACGCCATTCAATAGGACCTTCCCCGAAGAGGGCCGAACGACGCCAAACAGCGCTTGCGCCACATCCGTCCGCCCCGCTCCCACCAGCCCCGCCATACCAACAATCTCTCCGGCCCGAACGTCAAAAGAAACGTCCGTCACCCGGCCAGGAACGGAAAGACCCGCTACGCGAAGAATCCCGTCACCCCTGTCACCCCTTTCACCCCTTTCACCAGCGCGAATCTCGCGGCCCACCATCAACCGCACCACCTCATCGATGGAAGACTCAGACGGCACTAATTCCGCCACCTTCTCCCCGTCTCGCATGACTGTAATGCGATCAGAAATCTCCATGACCTCGTCCAGCCGGTGGCTCACAAATGCGATAGCGCACCCTTGGTCGCGTAGCCGCCGAATGATGACAAACAGCTCGGCAACCTCCTTTGGCGTCAGTGAAGCCGTGGTCTCATCAAACAAAAACACCCGCGCCTCATGCGACAGCGCCGCCGCCAGCTCCACCATTTGCTGGTCGGCCACGGACAGACCGCCGACCTTAGCTCGAGGGTCGAGGTTCACCCCGATCGAATCCAAAATGCCTTTCGCCCGTCGCCGCATTTCGCCCCAATCCACGCCGGATCGAGAACTCGGCTGATGCCCCACAAAGATGTTCTCGGCAACGTCGAGATCAGGGAAGGTAAGAGGCTCCTGATGAATCAGCGCGATACCCAGCGAGATCGCATGCCGGGGGCCAGTTAAAATCAAGTCCCCTCCCCCTTCTGAGGGGGAGGGGCTGGGGGAGAGGGTCCGGATAAAAGCAATCGACCCCCCGGTCGGCCGATAAACCCCCGCAAACAGCTTGGCCACCGTCGACTTCCCAGCCCCGTTCTCGCCTATGATTGCGTGAACTTCTCCGGGCCGGAGCTCGATGCTTACCCCTTTCACCACTTCCACACCCCCGAAGGACATGCGAAGCCCGACTCCTGCAATCCCAAGCGTCACGGCACTTCAGTCGCAACCACAGAGATCGTATGCCGCCCGCTCGGTAGCCGCAGCGCGCTCACGCCAGGCAACCGCGAGCCGTTGACCGTAACCGAAGAAACCTTGCCGGGTAAGCGAACGGAGCCCGCACAATTCGGCGGTATCTGAACCGTTACATCTAGGCCGGTGGCCGTTTTCTTCCATTCACACTCCACTCGACCCAGGATCGAATCCCAGGCGGCTTTGGCCGACGAAACGCCCGCTCCAGGAGTTGGCGTGAACATGAAGTTTCGGTTTGCCACGTCGGTGGAATACCAGCCGAGCCCACCAACATCCTTATACATCCACTCGCCCACGGCACCATACGAATAGTGATTAAAGGAGTTCATGCCTGGGTCTTGGAATCCTTTGGCATCCGTCCAACCGTCCCAACGCTCCCATATCGTGGTCGCTCCGTTCTTGACCGGATAGAGCCAGCCGGGATAATCCTCGTTCAGTAACAGCTTGTACGCAAGGTCGTTTCCGAGATATTGAGAGACCACGTTATTGAGGTAGCCAGCCCCCATAAAGCCGGTCGAGAGATGATCCTTACGAGAGGCGAGCTTGGCCCGAAGCCGATCTGAGAATAACTGAACCATCGGCTGACGAGAGCCGATCCGCGGAAACTCGAACGCGAGCGCCAGCACGTAGGCCGTCTGAGTGTCGCCCTTGATCGTGCCGCTCTCAGTCACGAACTTGGTAAAGAATGTGTCGACAATTCGTCGCGCCAAACCATGATAAACCGTAGCCTCGGCTGGTCGGCCGAGGGCAGCGGCGGAGTCGCCGAGAATGCGAGCACTATTAGCGAAGTAGGCGGTCGCCACCACCTCTTTGGGCGTCTCATCGTCGAGGTTCAGCCAGTCACCGTAGTTGTTGCCAACCCTCTTGGTCCAGATCAGGTCTGCGTTGTTCTTGTGGATGTAGTCCACCCATCGCTTCATGGAGCCATATCTGCGAGCCAATAGCCGCTTGTCTCCGTAAGCCTGGTACAGCGTCCAGGGCACGATCACTCCGGCATCGCCCCAAGCGGGAGCGCCGTCATTTCCAACCCCGATCTTAGGAGCAACGTCCGCGAAGGCTCCATCGGCAGATTGGGTGTCCTCCACGTCTTGCGTCCACTTGGTCATAAAGGCGGCCACGTCGTTGTTGAAAGTCGCGGTCCGAATAAACACCTGCGCGTCGCCCATCCAACCCAGTCGCTCGTCCCGCTGGGGACAGTCGGTCGGAGCTTCGAGATAGTTGCCGCGCTGGCCCCAAAAAATATTGTGCTGGAGCTGGTTGACCAGCGCATTTGAAGTCGTTAGGGAGCCCACGCGAGGGCTGTCCGAGCCGATCACGATCCCCTTGATCGCATCCAGCGTTGGCTTTCCAGGAAAGCCCGTGACTTCAACATAGCGAAAGCCGTGGAACGTGAATCGGGGCTCCCACACTTCCACTCCGCCGCCGCGCAACGTGTAGGTGTCCGTCGCGAGTGCCCGCCGCAGGTTGGTCGTGTAGAGCGTTCCATCCGGGTTCAGCATTTCGGCGTGACGCAAGGTCACCGTGCTGCCGGCGGGCCCCTGAACGCGGAGGCGTACCCAGCCAACCATGTTCTGGCCCAAGTCGAAGACGTAGGCACCGGTCTTGGGCTCAGTTATCTTCTTGGCCGACAAAACGTCCAAAACGCGCACTGGCTCGTTGACCTGCGGCACCAGAGGAACCGGTCCGAGGGCCTCTTCTTCGACATTGACAAAACCGCCCACGCGCACATTGTCTGCCCACGGCTTGGCCCAAATGTCGGACTCCAAGCGCGCGTCGTACGTCTCGCCCATCAGCATGTCGCTGCTTCGGATCGGTCCTCCGTAGCTGTCTTGAGACATACCCGACAGTCCGGCCCAGGCTGCGTCGGAAGCTACGATCTCACGGGTTCCGTCCGCATAGTCGATCTCGAGTTGCGCCAATCCCATCGGCTTCGGTCCGTAGTTTTGTCGCCCGGCCCATGCAACGTGGCCCACGAACCAGCCGTCTCCAACGATCATTCCGAGCGCGTGATCCCCCTTTGTCAAAAGCTTCGTGACATCGTAAGCCTGATACTGGATGCGCTTCTTGTAATCCGTCCAGCCTGGCCGGAAGATATCGGCGGAGACTTTCTTTCCATCGAGATACAGCTCATACACGCCGCGCGCACTCGAATAGACCCGCGCCCTCTTGACGGGGCCGCGAACCTGGAACTGACGTCGCAACATCGGAGGCGGCATCGGCTTGCCGCCAAATTTCGTAACGCCATAGGGCTGCCCGCCAAAAGGAGCCAGCTCTCGGGCATGGGTCCAGGTGGTGCCGTCCTTTGAGGTCTCCCAGGACGCACCCGATTCGATCTTTGTGATCCTGGACGGCCGCTTGATGCGGGGGTCCAACGGACCGGTGACGACGTGACCGGAAACAAGCAGACCGGCCCGCGATTGCTCGTTATTCGCCTTGATCACCAACTCGTTTTGACCCTGTTTCAGAGCATTCCGAAAACCTCTCACCAGGGTGAAATCGGTCCATCCGGCAGTATCGCCAAGGCTCATGCCGTTTAACGTAAGCGTTGCCGTGTCGTCGACTGCGACCGCGAGTTCTGCGGCTGTCACCGAATCGCTCAATTCAAAGCTCGTGCGGAACCAACGGTCCCCGGTGGGGGCATCCTTTTGGGGTTCGCCTTCCGGATACCACACCCACTGAGCGGTCTTTGTGTCGATCTGCGGCATCGCAGCATCCGGCATTCCAATCCACTTGGCTTGCCAATTCGACCGGCTTAGGAGTCCCATCTCGAAGAAGGAGGATTGGGCTGGCTTTGCCACGGCTCCATCCTTGTCCCAGACCAGCACTTTCCACCAGGCCCGCTCCCGGCTTTGAAGCTGCTTGCCATTGTATTCGATCTGAATCGTCTCGCGAGAGGCGACCTTCCCGGTGTCCCACAAATCTCCTTTGTCCTGATTCAGCAAAGTGGGACTGCTGGCGACGATTACTCGGTAAGCGGCCTGATACTGACCCGTTTGCTGAGAATCCAGCACCCAGAAGAATCGAGGAGACCTCTCTTCGAGCCCAATCGGGTTCACCAGATATTCGGTTCGAAGGTTCTTAACCGTCAATCCTGGGGCAGCAAAGGCAAGGGCAACGCACGTCGCAAAGATCATCTCCTCTACTTTAGCCGCTGAGGCTTACTTTGGCCTGAGGCTGCCCCTTGAAGGGCCGCCAGCTAACGGTGATAGCGAGAATGTCCATGCCCTTCTTCGAAGCCTTTAGCATCGCGGAGACGTCGGGAGGCATGCTGAAGTTGCCGCTTGGGGGTTCGGCGGCAATTGCGTACAGCACTCGGTCGACGTCTTCACCCGCGAACTGAGAGTCGGTTATCGCGCTGGAGGCATTGCTTGTGCGGATAATGGGCAGCAGACGAGTAGACGTTGAACTTGCAACCGTGACCGGCTTATTCTCCGAGAAGAAGGAAGTGAGGGTTGGGGCGATCTTGCCCTTTTGGCCAAAAGGTTCACCACTTTGCTCGATGAAAGCCACTTGCCATGCGCCCTTCATGCGAGTGCCTTCCTCCCAGCCGTACTTGCTCTCCTGAAAAATCTCGCGCGTTCCATTTTTGAACAACTGGAGCCGAAGCGTCAGCTCGCCGATGCCCTCCGCGTGAAAATCCCACAAGTGAATCTGAGATGCGCCTCCGAGATCGACGACCTTATACGCACTCACTTTGACAAAGGAGTCCTCGGCACGGGGGGTGCTCGAAATCGCTGGTGAGCCCGCGTCGTTACAAGACCAGCAGCAAAGTATTCCAAGGCACAGGAGCGTGAGGGCGAGTTTCATTGCAACCCCCATATTATAGGCATTCGTCAGCCCCGCTCCCCCAGGTAAACTCCCCCTCGACAATGCCGGATCGTCTAATGGCAAGGCAGCGGTTTTTGGTGCCGCTTATCAAGGTTCGAATCCTTGTCCGGCAGTAATTGAGCCGCTGGGGATGGAGACACGAGTCGAACCTTCCAGCGTGTGTGATTGACAAATACCGCTCGTGCTAACGCTCACAGGAGCTAGCACGAGCACAAGAAGAATAGATGAAGACAACTATTTTCCTATCCATCGCCGCCAGCGCCATGACAGGATTTACTGCCGCTCAGAGTCCTCTTTGCAGGCAAAAAGGTTAGCCCGTTCCTTCACAGCGACCTCGCTTCGCTGCCGCGGTACGCGACACTGGATGCTCTTGCCCGTGTTCTTAAGTCGGCGGGTCTTTCCGCACACATAGAGTTCGCCATGGCCAGATCTGAGAAGCCGAACCGCGGCTCCATCCTACATTTCACTGCGGGCCACTATATATTCGTAAACGACGTTAGGGGCAACGTCATTGTCTATGAATATCCAAACTACCCGGATGTTCTGTTCTATGCCGACTTTAGCGCTATAGCAAAGAGGCGGTCTGGCTATTCTATATGCGTCACTGGAGAAGAGGAGTCTGTATGATAACAAAGCGAGCAGCCTGTGGCTTTACTTTAGTCGAAATGCTGTGTGTTATAGGCATCATCGCGGGTCTAGCAGGCCTCATATTCCCAGCCATGGCTTCCGCAAAGCGTGCCGCGTTAGGTTCGGTAGGGCTTTCCAATATACGCCAGGTTGGGGCAAGTACGTTCCTTTATGCCGTGGATAATGACGACCGCCTGCCCTACGCCACGGATGATCTATCAAGACGGTTCAGTTGGTTGCACGGTCCTGACGCGGCAGCGGTTCGTGCGATGCCCTTGTTCTCAGTTGTACTTCTGCCGTATACGCGGAGCAGAGAGGTGTTTCAGCATCCCTTGGACACCGGGACAAATCGAATGGAGAACGGCGGATTCGAGTACCTGAGGAAGCCAACCCTCTATGTGGCAACAGTGTCCAGCTTTCAGTATACGGTGGAGGCGGGGCTACGCTTGTCAGGCAGTAGTCTCATCCCGAAGCTGCCACTGCTGAAACCGGTGCTGGAAACTGGATTTGTGGATGTGAGGAAATGCCGGCGGGCATGATTTCTCCGTCACAAGATGAGAAGCTACGGTCGCGGTTCCTCTACGCCATCTTCTTTGGGGACGGGCATGCCAAAACGCTATCATACGGACAGATGCAGGGATTGCCCGAATGAGAGCAGATTCTAACTACGATCTTGGAGATATTGACCTGTCCGACTAATTAGCCTACTTCGCGTGTGAGTTCCGTCTGAAGTGGATCTCTCCACGTCCCAGGGTGTCCCTGCCGTTTGAGAAACATTTGAGAGACAGCTCAGTTCGTCGCGATTAGGGCTCGACGTGAAGCGGCGGGCCGAGGCCGACTTCATCGAGTCCGGCTCTCCTGACATAACGGCCACATCGAAAGCTTCTTCGGCAAGCTCAGAGACGAACTGCTGAACATGGAGATCTTTCCCACCGGGAAGGACCTGATATCTCATCTACAGGGCTACTCGGATCACTACAACCAATCTCGTCCTCACTCGGAACTCGGAGGCTTGAACCCCGCAGCTTTCCGGAGGACTTTGCAATCTAAAAATGGAGGCAGAAACTAACACCTGAGTGGGTCAAGAAACGGGGACCGGGCATGCTGACTACCTGCAGACGGCATTTCTAGGTCGATCTTCCTCCCTGATGGTTTGAAAAGCATCCAAGACGGCCAGCTCCGCTCCTTCTGTAGCTCCAAACGCTTTAGCTACATCGACGCCATCAAAATCACCGCTTCGCGTGAGTATGTATTGCGTAGTCTTTTTATGAGGAACATAGGGCAGCCGCTCGCCTGCTGACCTTCCGTAACTCGAAGGTCCTGTGGGTTCGTCATGTTAGGGTCAGTCCGAAAAGGGCCACGCGCCGGAGTCGCCCATCCAGGCGAACTCCGCCTCCTTGCCCATCAGCTTCCAGCGGCGGGGGCAGAGGGAGTCCATCCAGTCGAGCGGCTCTCCGACGGGTTGGGGTTGGGCGGCGAGGGCGAGGGCCTTCCCCAGCGCCTCCCGGTGCCTCGGCTCCACGACTGGCGGCTCGACTGCCACGAAGAGCGCGGTCCCGCTTTGCGAGACGAGACGCAACCACTGTTCGACGAGCGCGAACGGCACCGCCTTGGTGATCGCCACGATGTCTGGATCGACCTCGAAAAAGGCTCGGTGTTGGGGGGCGCGGAAGGCGAGGGTGTTCACGCCCATTCGCCGGTTCCGGTTCCAGGAGCGGCCGCTAGTGTCGTCCCCGATCCGCTGGATCTCGTGGGTACCCGCCGCAAGGTGGCCCACCGTGTTGCACCCGATAAGGCGGGCGTCTCCGGCGGCCTCGCGGATGATGCGATAGAGGTCGGTCAGTATCTCGGCGTTCGTCTTCGAGGCATCGTGGGGCCGCCGGCCGTCCTTGGTGGGCGACGGACCCATCTCGAAGCCCCACAGGCCCAGGAGGTCCCAAGTCGTGAAGTCGTGCTTTACCATCTCGTAGCCCCAGCCAACGAGCTTACGGATCTCTTTTGAAACGTGCTCCCGGACCTCGGGGATCGTCGGGTCGAGATACGACTTGTCCCGGGAGAGACGCCAAGAGTCGGGCGAGTCCGGCAAGGGCGTGAGCGGGCGGAACCAGATGCCGGGCCGAACGCCCAGCCCCCTGAGGCGCGAGGCGAACGCCGCCATGTCGCCGAAGCGCGGGTTCCCCTCCCAAGGGCCGTGGCCGAACTTGCCGTTGAACGGTCCCATGGCCCAGCCCTCGTCGATGACCGAGTAAGGCCGGTTCTCGTCGGGCGACAGCTCCGAGATCAGGCCGCTCACGCTCGCGATCAGTTCGGCGCTGTTGTTGCCGTAAGCGTAGTTCCAGTCGTTCGTGCCGTAAACCGGCCTGTCTGGGAGCCGGGGATGGGGGCACATCTGACGGCAGAACGCCTGGGTCGCGGCGAAGGCGCTCTCGCCCTCCATCCCCACCCGAGACACGAGATCCGCGACGTGGAGCGTGCGGTCGCCCAATTCCACCGGCACGCCGCCGCTGCGCACGTCCGCCCAGAGCGAGATGCCTTCCGCGTCGGCGGTCCAGAAGCACATCGCCCCCGCGCCGGTGCGGACGCCGTAGCCGTGGGTCGCCTTGCCGTCCGAAGCCATGAAGTACCACGGCATGACGCGGTTCGGGGCCTCGCCGCGCCACTCCAGATCGCCGTAAGAGCGCTCCCAGTGGTCGCCCAGGTAGTGCTTGATCGCCCGCAGGTCGCCGCGCCAGCGCACCTGGATGCGCGAGACGCCCTGGCCGCGGAGCGACAAAGTGACTCGGTCCTCGTTGACGGAGAAACCCACCTCCACGCCGCCGCCGACCCACGAATCGCCAGACCTCTCTAGCCGGATCTCGTGGTCTTTCGGGCCGAAGGCGCGGACGAGGTCGGGGGCGCTGAGGAGGGGGACGAACGAAGAGGAGGGTTCCATGGCGGAGGTATTCAGGAGGTCCGGCGTGTTGGTTCGGTCATGGGCGAGTGAATTGCGGGAACAGGTGGAGGTCGTTCTTCAAGACCGCCGACCCGTGCCCAACTGCCACAAGGCGAGCGTCGTTGCGGGGTTCATCATCGCTTTCTCCCGTGGGATCGCAGACTTACCACAAAACGAGAGCCGTGTGTGGACGGCAACACATCCGGCGCGGTGGTCCGCGGCCCCACGCCGCCGAAACGATGACTCGACTGTGCGTCACTTTCAAACCTTCGATCAGGTTAGAATTCGGGCTCAAGAGGTTTGAAAAGCATCCAGGACACCCAGCCGCGCAGGAGATTGCTTTCCGGGTCCAGCCTCTTTGCAATTTGGCCTAGAGGTACAGTTGGTACGTTGAAGGACCGAAGCGACAAAGAACTCGGCACTCTCTATATGCGGGCTTTCCAAGAATATGGAACTCGGGCTCTTTGGAATATGAGCCCCGTGCGTGAGCCGGGTCCCGTGGACGCGTTGGCAATTACGCGGGCCCTCCGGACTCACGCGGGTATGGATGGCCGTCGGCTTGCGGAGCGAATCGAACAACTGTGCCGTGCCGCTAACTAAACTCCAGTCCCACGTTCTTCGACTCCTTGCCGCCCAGCGGGACCTCAACAGCTTTGTTGCAGGTGGCATCGCGCTGAACCGTGAAGGACCCAGATTTTCGCGAGACATCGACGTCTTCCATGATTCCCGTGGAGCGTCTCGAATTGGCGGCCGCAGCCGATGCCGATGCTAGCGGAAGGGCTGGATTGCGGTTTACTTGGACGCAGATTCTGACCGGCAAGCGGGAAGCAGAAATAGATGGGCTCGACGATAATGTTCGACTCGAGTGGGTCCATGATAGTGCGTTCCGGTTCTTTCCTGCGCGGCGCGACGAGCTCTTTGGCTACGTCTTGCATTCCGCCGTCCATTTTCGCTTGATGTGCATCCGCATTGGCAGGTACCTACTTGTCCGGCGAGCCGTGCGAACCGGGAAGAGGCAAGGCAACGCAACTCACCCTAGCAAGCCAGACGAAGGGTTCATCGAAGTCCTCCTTAGGCGGCTTCGATGAATTCCGCGATCTCGTCGAGGCGTTTGCGACCGAGGTCGGGGACTTCGCAGTTGTCTGCCGGATATCCGACCGGTATCACGACGAACGGCTTCTCGTTCGCTGGCCGCTTGCAGATCTCGCGCAGGAAAGTCATGGGAGCCGGAGTGTGGGTGAGCGTGGCAAGGCCCGCGCGGTGGAGAGCCTGGATCAAGAAGCCGACCGCGATCCCGACCGACTCGGTCATGTAGTAGTTCTTGCGCCGCGTGCCGTCCGGCAAAACATCGTAGTCGCGACGAAAGACGATGATGAGCCAGGGCGCTTCCGTTAGGTGCGCCTTGACGAAATCCGTGCCCAGCGGCTCGAGAGCTTCGCGCCACTCGGGAGTGATTCGCCGCTCATAGAACTCCTTCTCCTCCGCCTCGGCCCGCTCGCGGATCAGCGCTTTCGCCGAAGGATCGGAGATCACGACGAAATGCCACGGTTGCAAATGCGCTCCGCTCGGCGCAGTGCCCGCCGTTAGGATCGCAAGCTCGATCGCCCGGCGTGGCACGTCTCGCTGAGAAAACATCCGAACCGTCCGGCGCGCATCGGCTTCGCGGTAGATCAGTTCGAGGCGCGAAATCGTTTCGCCCGTAGGCACGATCTCGGGGCGATAAGGAACGGTTTGGCATCGCATGGCCTCCAGTTTGACCTCCCGGCCGGTGTACGGAGTGCAGCGAGGTTGCACATGGATGTTTCGATGGCCGGGAGTGCTTTCTGATGCTTCAAATTGCGTAGGCAACTCGAGTCCGCCTGGCAGTTTTTGCGTTCACCCGTGCAGAAGTCGAAAGGCGATGTGGGCGTGGCGGTCGGTGCTCGCTTCGCCGAGTGAGCAAAGGGTCTCCTCACTGAGTCCACTGGCGATCTCTTCGATCATCACCTCCGCCCCTTGAAGGCGATAGAACATGCGCCAAGGGCCGCAGGCGATTCGATAGCGGTTTTCGGCGAGTCGGAGGATGCGGCGCGTCCGGTGCGCGGTGGGATCGCGGCGCAGGATGTCGAAGGCGCGTTCAGTGAAGTCGATCTGCCACTCTTCACGAAGCCAATTCAGTTGCCGCTCCGCGAGTGGAGAGATCGTGATTTGAAAGGGACAAGGTCTCGACTCCGCGTCCTCGATCTCCTCGACCCATCCGAGGCGGCTTTCCGGGTAGCAATCGACGGTTCGCAGGTAAGGCTTGATGTCGAGGATGGGCGTGCCATCTGTCAGGTCCAGTGCGCCTACCTTGAGATTACGGCCGTCAACGGCGAGCAAGGTGGCGCAGGTCAGGCCGATCGGATTGGGTCGGTGGGGTGAGCGCGTGGCAAAGACGCCTCGACGCTTGGCGGGCCCGCGCGGTGGAAGCACGCTGGGGCGCCAGCTCGTATTCCGGTCGAACCACGCGACCAGCCAGATCTTGTCAAAGCCTTCAAGGTCTTGGAGCGCCCTTTCGAACTGCTGCCCCGGCAACAGCTCAATCAGATTGACTTCATCCGACTCGCGATCAGGCTGCCGGGGCGCATCGAACTTGAGGCTGCTCGCCGCTCGGACGTAGCCGATCGGACGAACCGTAAGTTCCTCGTTCACCGGCTCGACTGAATCGAAGTGTCCTGCGCAACAAAGCCCGTCATGGGGGTGCCGGGCCAGGCGAGGATGTTGTTGAGATACTCCTGATCGAGCGCCGAACGCTTCTTCGTAGCCTCAGAAATCGCCGCGCCCAAGACCCAGGAAAGCCCAACAACAGCCACCGTTTGAGCAGGTTTGCTAAAGGAATTGTGGAACTCGTCACTGAGCCCAAACGGCTTGAAGAGGGTCTGCATGACGTTTCCGATCTTGTTAAGCTCGCTGGCAAAAACCAATCCGTCCGCAGTGACCGAGGCGAGTCCCATCAGTGCGCTAAGCTCCGACTCGGTCGGCTTGCGCTTCTTCATCGCTAGCTCGATGAGCGGCTTGGGAATGTAGTTGAACGTATTCTGCTGCGTGAACTCAAACGCCGGCCCGTTCCACACATCCTTCAAGCTCCCCTTAAGCGGAACAACCGTCCCGTCGACGGTCCGCGTGGTGTCCACCGAAACGTAAATGCGGGGCCACGAGACGAGCACCTTGCCGAGCCGTGCGAACCGAACCTTGCCGTCCACCGGCGTCCCCTTTCGGATGATGACCGTTCCGTTCTGATCGACGACGTCACTAGCAACCAGCATGCTAACCGGATCGCCTTCCTTGCTTCCCGCCTTCGGCGTCCCCTTGAACTCCATCTGCTCCGGAAAGCTCGAAAGCATCGAGTTCAGAACAACATCGATCTTTGTATTGGCTTTGAGGACGGATGGGGCGGAGGAGTGAGAAGTGCCGAGAATGAGAGCGCAGGAAAGTAGAAGCATCGGAAGATCATTAGCGTACTTCATCAGATGGAGCAGGGAAAGCTCAATCGAATCGCACTCGCAAGCGGTTGAAGGGGCGGTCGTCTCGATGATGGGAATCCGCAAGCCTCAATCGAATTCGCGGTAGCGAACGGTTGGTCAGCCTGAGTTTTCGGAGCGCGAGTTTTCATTTGAAGGCATCCAAATATTGAGGGGCGCGGGCTTCGGGAATAATGCAACGAAATGAACGCGAGCCGCCCGTCTTCCCCTTCCGGCAATAGGACCCTCTCCAGCGCGAAGGCGGCCAAGCAGGACGAGTTCTACACCCAGCTCTCCGACATCGCCAACGAGCTCAAGCACTACAAGGAGCACTTGCGCGGCAAGGTCGTCCTCTGCAACTGCGATGACCCTTATGAGAGCAACTTCTTCCAATACTTCGCGCTCAACTTCAACACCCTCGGGCTCAAGAAGCTGATCTGCACGAGCTATGATGGCTCGCCCATCGTCGGCGGGCAGCTGCCTCTGATGGTAATGGAAGGCTTGAAGCCCTACGGGAAGAAGGAGCCCTACCTCGTCGAAATCAACGAGGTGCCCGACTTTAACCACGACGGCGCGATCAACCGCGAAGACGTCGAGCACTTACTGAAGCACGACAAGAACGCGAGCCGACCCCTGAAGCAAGGCGGTGACTTTCGCAGCCCCGAGTGCGTGGAGGTATTGAAGCAAGCCGATATCGTCGTCACCAACCCGCCGTTCTCCATGTTCCGCGAGTACCTCGCGCTGCTTGTGGAGCACGGGAAGCAGTTCCTGATCATCGGCTCCAAGACCTCGATCACCAACGAGGAGCCTGAAACCGGTAAAGTGAACGCAAGCGGCAGTCCACATGGCCGCAACGTCTCTACCCAGGTGCTCCCATGTCGAAGTTGACCGCCGTTGAACTATTCGCAGGCATCGGGGGATTTCGCATCGCCTGCGACCAACAGGGTTTAGAAACGGTGTTTGCAAACGACATCTGTACAAAGGCCGGCAAGGTATACGCTGACCGTTGCGGAAGAATCGTTTTGGGAGACATCGCCGAGGCTGCTTCGTTGGTCCCGACCCATGATCTGCTCACAGCAGGCATTCCATGCCAACCCTTTTCATCCGCGGGGAAGAAGAAGGGAATTCAAGACCCTCGGGGAACGCTTTTTGAGTCGGTTGTCCGACTGCTAGGTCGGCACGAGCCGTCATTCTTTGTAATCGAGAACGTCAAGAGACTCCTCACGATGGAACGTGGCCTGCACTTCGCAACGATCCTAGATGCGCTTTCGGCGCTTCCGTATGAAATCGAATGGCGACTCATCAACGCTCTAGATTTCGGACTGGCCCAGAACCGGCAGCGTGTAGTGATTTCGGGAGTTCACTCGCGGATAGCAAAGCCCGGGACGAGGTTAGCAAGTGCGGAGGATATGGAAGTCCTATGTCACGGAAAGCTGAAGTCAGTCTTTGATCGAAAACAATGGACCCGACTAGAAGCCCACACTGAGAAGTTCCCGAACTGGGGACGAGCCGCCGAGGGAATGTTTGTTGGCGCGGACCTTAGCAGATTCAGCGATGCTCAATCACCCGTGCTGTTGGCATCGATTTTGGAATCCGATGTCGATCCATCGTTCGACTTCACGGATTCGACGCTGGAGCGGATAAAGAACAGCACACGCGTGGACCAATATGTGCAGGGAGTCCATATTCTTTACAACCAGGGAGGAGGAGCTAGGATGGGCTATACAGTATTTGGCATTAACGGCGTTGCTCCAACAGTCACGGCAACGGCCAGCCGCCACTATGAACGTTATCAAGTGAGGGACAGATTCCGGCGCCTAACGAACGTTGAATATGCTCGCCTCCAGGGGTTTCCAGACGACCACTGCCAGGCCGTGTCAACCTACGATCAGTACGCATTGTTCGGAAACGCGTTTCCTCCGCCAATGGCCAAATGGGCGATCGGTCGCACTATCTGCGAACAGGACGTGATGCTTGACGCTGTGGAGGTACGGGGTCAACTCGCCCTTTCCTATGGCTAAAACAGACCTAGAGTTGCGAAAGCTGGTCGAGGACAACCTAGCTACTCTTGTAGCCGGTGTCAACCTTGCATTAGCTGGACAGAACCTGTCCGACTTGAAGGAAAGTATTACCCGACTTGGTCGAGGAGGTGCTTTACCGGCTTGGTATGACGTTTTGGATCAATCAAAGGCGCTTCCGAGCCTGAATGTCAAAACAATCGGCAGTATTATTGAGATGCTCCTCGTCGCGGTAATGGAAACAGGCGTGCTGAAGGGCCATCTAGCTGCTCCTCTGAAGATCAACCCGGCGAGGGGTGTAGATATACCTGTGGTAAAGCTCGGGGTGAAATCGCCTTCAAAGAATTACTGCACGAGCGAGCCATTTTTCTCTGCGTACGAGCGCTTGATCGGAAATGAGCACGATGCCATCATTTTGTTGACCGACTATCAGGAAGCGCAGAAAACCCCACCGCTCAAACTCAAGATCACCAATTATCGGTACTTGTTCGGCAGTCAGATCGCAGATCAGAATCTGTGCAAACTTGCGCTCTCTCTTCGCCCCTTTGTCGGTAAGGAAGGCGATGGGATAGCCCAACGTTTCTTCCAATTCTTGGCCTACGTTAATCAGAGCGACTGGCTGGGGAAGAAACTGTTAATCTTGCTTCCGGCGCTACAAAATGAGGAAGCCATACGCAAGGGCGTAGAGGCCATGCTGGCTTCCTTTGATGCCGAAAACAAAGCGCGGGAAAAGCAAGGCAAGACTCCAATCCCCAGCGAGTACAAGGATGCCATCGGCAAGATCCTGAGCGTAACGCCGCATAAAAATGGTCTATTGACTGAATGCGACAACTGGATCACAACCAATGTTCGCGATGTCGCACGGTTGCCCAGCGGACCCGAGTTTGAAAAGCTAATGACAGGGCCTCTAAACGGGGAGATTACGATGAGCTTTGCCTTGCAGTGGCGATACAACTTCTCGCGAGTATTCGGCGTTGAGCCGAAACCAGAGGATGATGCGAACAACGGCGATGCGTAACATCGTTTGCCCGCCGCTCGGGAATGGTAAGAGAAAGAGCCTGCCTCGCCAGCAACGGCGGCAGGTTGAACATTCACCCTGCCTATGAGCGCGCTCTCCCGATGCTCACCTGGGCCTTATCTGCAAATGAGATCGACCTGCGCAAAATCAAAGTCTCCGAACTCGTTGCCGGCTACGCGGACAAGCAGGTAGAGGGCGTGCGCGGTTACGGCGGCAAGCTGAACATCCGCCCCGCCTGCCAGCGTGAGTTCATCTACAAGGAGAAGCAGCGGAACGAGGTCATCCACACGATCCGCAAGAACTTCCCGCTTAACACGATGTATTGGGTTGTCGCGGGGGACGGCTACGAGCTCATGGACGGGCAGCAGCGGACGATCAGCATCTGCCAATACGTGCAAGGCGATTACGCCGTCACCGTCGACGGCTCGCCGATGTTCTTTGGCAACCTCACCGCCGAAAAGCAGCGGCAAATCCTCGACTACGAGCTCCAGGTCTACGTGTGCGAAGGCACCGATGGCGAGAAGCTCGACTGGTTCAAGATCATTAACATCGCGGGCGAGAAGCTAACCGACCAGGAACTGCGCAACGCGATCTACACCGGTCCGTGGCTGGCGGACGCAAAGAAGTGGTTCTCACGCACCGGTTGCCCCGCGTATGCCATCGGAGAGAAATACGTCAACGGCTCGCCCATCCGGCAAGACTTTCTTGAGGAAGCGCTCGACTGGATTTCCAACAAAAAGTGGGAAGGCTACATGAGCGCCCATCAGCATGACGCCGACGCCCAAGAACTGTGGCAGTACTACCAAGCCGTCATCGACTGGATCAAGCGGGTCTTTCCCACCTATCGCGCTAAATACATGAAGGGGCAAGATTGGGGAGGCCTTTACCGCGCCCATAAAGACGACAACTTGAACGCGAACACCCTCGAAACAAAGATCGCCGCGCTGCTTGAGGACGACGAGGTAAACAACAAGCGCGGCATCTACGAATACGTCCTCAGCGGCAACGAGAACAAGCTGAGTCTGCGGACGTTTGACGACAAGACCAAGCAGATCACCTACGACAAGCAGAAGGGGATTTGCCCCGAATGCAACAAGCCGTTTGCGATTCAGCAGATGGAGGCCGACCACATCGTGCCCTGGTGCAAGGGCGGAAAGACTGAACTGAAGAATTGCCGAATGCTCTGCATGCTAGACAATCGAACCAAGAGCGGAAAATAGCCCTTTCCTTCCAAGCTGTATGCGCTTCTTTGGCCTCCCGGAACCAACGCTCCCATTTGCGAGCGCACCCTGGCAAGGATTCTGAGCCGCTCTGGCCGCACGGTTCGGCTGAACCGGCCACAAAGCAGTGAGGCCGTTCGCTTCGAGCGACTGCATTCCAACGAGCTCTGGCAGGTCGATTTCAAGAAGATCGGCCACCGTAAGGGCAGACAGGAGACGGTGAACGTGCTCGATGATTGCACCCGCTTTTGCATCGCCTCCTCCCATGTGCCCGACCAGACTCTGGCCGCCGTCTGGAGCGTGCTCTGGGATTCGTTCCTTGCCTTCGGTCTCCCTGATGCGGTGCTCAGCGACAACGGGTCCGCGTTTCGCAACAACGCCACCTGGCGCTGGAGCAGCTTCGACCTAAAGCTGATGCTGCTCGGGATTCGCCCCACTCATGGAAGGCCCTATCACCCCCAGACTCAAGGCAAGGTCGAGCGCTTCCAGGGCACGATGGAGCGGGAACTCACTCCGTTCCTCGTACGCCCCGCTCCCCTACAACCCATGCTGGAAACCTTCAGGACTCGCTACAACTGGATCCGCCCTCACGAGGCTCTTGGAATGCGAACCCCCGGATCGGTCTACGAGCCTTCAAACCGAAAGAGGCCAGCCACTATGCCGGCGCCCTTCTTCCCAGATGGCTCCATTCCCAGAAAATGCGATGACCAAGGAATCATCAGCTACAAAGCTCAGCGCTACAAGCTGGGAAGAAGCTTCTCAGGACAACCCGTAGGACTCCATGAAAACCAAAACGGAGTCCTATGCATTGTCTGGGCATCCTTCACCCTCGCACCCTTAGAGGATTTCAAAGTGTAAAGGATGTCCTGTCATCAGTGTCAACTATCTAGTGTCACTTGACACGAGGGGAGAGGGTTCCCGGAGGTGCTATTTCAAGTACCTCTCCCCTCGCGGGAGAGGTCGGAGATGGTTCGTGCTCCGGGTGAGGGGGGACGGATGCTTTTTTAGTTCGCGGAAGCCCCCTCACCCTGCCCTCTCCCGCGAGGGGAGAGGGTTCCCGGAGGGCTATTTCACATACCTCTCCCTCGCGGGAGAGGTATGGGGTGTTTGACCTTTCGTTCTGAGGCCGTGGCGTAGATCTCTTGCTACTGCTTGGCTATACTTCGGCATGCCAAAGCTTGAGCTGCTTCTTCGGGCCCGGGAGGAGAGCTATCTGGAATTTGGCATCGCTCTGGACAACTCATGCGCGCATTGGTCCGACCTACTTCCCGGAGACTCGCCGAAGGCCTGCTCACTCACCTTGAGCGGGTGGAGATCGACATTGACTTAGCGGAGCGTCAGTGGGAAGCCTATTGTAGGGCGCTGGCTGGGGCCGGGTTCGAGACGATTTGTGTTTCGCGTGCGGACGAACTGCCGGACTCCGTGTTTGTCGAGGACGTGGTTGTGATGTTCGGAGAGCTAGCAGTCCTGACGAGTCTGGGTGCCGAAAGCCGCAGAGCGGAGGCCATCGAAGTGAGTAGCACGCTGCGCGGGATGGGCATGGAGGTGGTGGGCCTGGAGCCGACGTCAATGCTCGACGGGGGCGACGTGCTGAAGGTAGGGGAGACCGTCTACGTGGGGGGTAGCCGGCGCACGAATGCGGAAGGCATTCGTCAGCTGCGCTCCATCCTCAACCCGCGTGGCTTCAAAGTAGTCGGAGTGCCGGTAACCAGGGTGCTGCACCTGAAAACGGCGGTCACCGCGCTACCGGATGGCACGATCTTAGGGCATCCCGGAGACCTGGATCATCCTAGTCTCTTCCCCGGATTTCTTCCGCTGCCCGAGCGCGGCGGCGCGGTTGTCGTGCTTTCGGCGGACACGGTGCTCATGGCGGCATCGGTCCCTGGGTCGATCGCGCTGGTCGAAAGCCTCGGCTATCGGGTGGTGGCGATTGACATCAGCGAGTTCGAGAAGCTGGAAGGCTGCGTGACGTGTTTGTCGGTCCGCATTAGGGTGTGAGTGTCCGCCTGTCCACGTCGCTCTTCGCGCGGCCTACGTTCACTCCCAGCGACCGAAACCATGGAAAGAGGTCTGACTTCAAGGCAGCGGACCAGACCGCGACGCTGTCATCGAGCGAGTAGCCTTTGTGGGTGGCGGGAACCAGACGCCTCTTTGCCTGGAAGTACTTCGCAATCACGTTCGGGCCATATTTCCGCTCGAGCTGCTCGAAGATCCAGAAGGTTTTGCCCCACACGGCGTCCCGGGCGGCGTTCGGCAAGCCGATATCAATCTTGTCCATGTTGGGATCGTGCTTCATGCCTCTCGCGATCTGATCGTCGAGCGTTGCCTGCGCCTCCGGCATCCCCATCCGCTTGCCAACCAGGATGCCCAGATAGGTGGCAATCGGCTCGTTCCAAACGGGCTCCGGATGTGGGAGCACCCAGGAATGGCCGGCCTCGTGGCCGATCAACTCGATCATGGGATAGCGCTTGCTGGGATAGTCGCCCCACCAGGCGGCAATTGCGATCCGCTCACCACTGGAGAACCCACCCCCGCCCGTGGGCAGCAGAAGCAGCTTGGTAATCATGCCTGGGGAGGGTTCCACGCCGGTGATGTCAATGAGATGCTTCCGAACCTCGGCGTATTCGAGCGCGATCGCGTCGGCAAACTTCTTGGTGCCCTCGGTGAATTGGAGCGTTAGGGGGCCAATTTGACGGCTAAGTTCCGCAAATTGACCTTGCGGCTGGCGCTTTGCATCGACAGCCTTGCCTTTGGCAATCTCGCGCAGCAGAGGCGTGATCCATTCTTTGTTAATTGAGTCATTGGCATCCGGATTGCTTCCAAAGAGCCCGCGCACGGACATCAGCACGTTGCCAGCCCCGTAAGATCGCTTCGCCATGAGCGCCCGTCCCGCCTCGTCCTTTACAAGGACGGTCCAGGGGCTGCTCACATCAAGCGTGCCACCCCTGCGCAATTCAATCGGCTTGTCCAAATAGACTCCTGCCCCTAACGCCTTTCCAGTTTCCTTAATCGATGAGAAATGGGCGCCAAAGGCTTTCGAAACTTTGGATAGCTCCGCCTCTCCCGAGCTCGTCGCGTCCGCCATCAGCACGAGCCCGCCGCCTGAGCGGACGAAATTAACGACATGGTCGATGCTCTTGTCCGCATAAGGCACGCGGCTGTCGCCGCCTGCGAGCACCAGGAGATTTGTATTCGAGAGGTCGAGCTTCCACAGGGTGCCCCAGTTGCGCGCATCGACTCCGCCTTCGCCAATGTACTGCCGGTGAAATCGGCCGTCCATGTAGAACGTGAAGTCCTGTGAGATGTCAGAGATCGAATGGATCGGAGCGGCTTGCGCGGCCAACGCCACAAAGGCTAAGAGTGAGTGCATCCACTCCTATAGTAGGCGCAAATTCGCCCGTTTTGCGAGTTGTTAAAGCCTTTCTACTCGCTGCCGCTCTCAGCCGTATCGCCGTTCTCGACGATATCGCCCGGCTGGAAGAGGATTCCCCGCAGCATGGCCTGCCACTGAGGCTTGCGCCGGATCAGGAATTCGAGGTCCATGCCGAAATGCTTCATTTCCTCATGTTGGGCGTTCTTCATGATGGCCGCGGCTTCCCCGTCTGTTTCAACGGCGATGCGTTGCTCGTACCAACCGATCGCTTCGGCCTCCTCGCTCAGGGAGGTGATCATGCGGGCAAACGTGCGTACTTCCGCGCTCAGTTCGTCCGGCGGCTCGTGATATTGGTTGAAACCCATGGCCGACAATCTACCCTTTCATAGAGGCTACAGGATCGTAGCCGCGACAATGGCGGCAAGGCCGACGTTGAGACCGGTAAGCAGCCCCGCTGCGGCCACGTTTCTTCTTTCCGAAATTTGTTGCTCACTGGTGCTCTTAGGGAGAAAGAGCCAGTCTCCAATCCAAGTGAAGAGCATGAGGAGCACCAGGCCAAAAACGGCCCAGCCTCCGAAACCGGCCAAATCGGTGATCCAGTCATTCGGCGGACTCGCGACGGAGGCTCCCAGGATCAGTCCCAAGGAAACCATCCAACCGCCCGACATGATCCCGGCCGCCGCATTTCCATCTTTCAGCTCGGCTCTAAGGTCGAATTTGTTGATCAGAGTGAATAGGTAAAAGCTGCCAACCAGAACCAACTGGCTCAGGAGCGTGAAGACAATGGCTCCCTGAAGGTCTCCCTCGCCTTGAAACGCCGCGAAGGCCACGATTCCTAGAGCCAATCTCGCTCCAAGCTCCACCCAGCCGATCGCGATATTTTCGTGCGCAATCGCCTCACGCGTGCTGATTCCTGGAAAAGTAAGCTTACGGCCGATCAGTACGCACACCCCAACGACGATGCATGCGACCAGTCCGTCGATAGCGAACCACAAGAGGTTGTCTGGAAATGCTGTATTGGTGGGAGCTCGCGCGGCACCTGCAATCGCGAACGACAAGGCGAGGTACATGCCGGCGCGGCGCATCGCATAGGCCGCGTTCGCCTGCTCCTCGATCATGTGGTCGTCGTCGAAGGGCGTCAGGCGGTCGGAAATCAGCTTCGCCACGTACAGACCAACGAGAGCCACCAATGGCCATAGGGCCAGACGCGCCAAGTCGGCGAATTCGTAACCTGCAACGTTCATGCTCTGATCTCCTTGCCAGCAAACTAGCTTAGCAACATCCAAGCGAAATCAGTGACTTCGGCGAGCGGCCTACTCGACTGAAGATTTGTAGCCGCCCGCATCGAGTAGCCCGGCAACCGTCGACGGATCGGCGACGCGCAACTTGATCATCCAGCCCTTTCCATAGGGATCCTCATTGATCAGCTCCGACTGTGCCCCCAATGCGCTGTTCACTTCAACGACCTCGCCCGCAACTGGCGCGTAGATGTCCGATACGGTTTTCACACTCTCGACGCTGCCAAAAGGATCACCCGCATTGAGCACTCGCCCCACCTCAGGAACCTCGACGTACACGACGTCCCCAAGCTCGGATTGCGCGAAGTCCGTAATGCCAACGGTGGCGGTATCTCCCTCGAGGCGGACCCACTCGTGGGTCTTGACGTATCTCAGTTCGGCTGGAATGTTGGACATGATGGCTCTGCTGGCGCGAAGCATACTCAACGCAAAACGCGGAATGCCGCGTATCCTGTAGGCATGAGGGGCGACGATATAACGGAAGAGCCGTTCAAGATCGGCACCCATGTTCGCGGCGAAGGAATTGTCGAGTTTCAATACGAGAACGTCTTCCAGCGCCAAGATGGAGCCGATCAGCCTCGCATCGTGATCGCACCGAGCGAGGGCCATGTCGATCTCCTTACGCGCCTGACAAGGGAAATGCCCTCTCCCTACTGGGTGCTCTACATCCTGATGGTGCCGCACACTGCAACCGTGCAAACCGGCCGGTACCAACTCAGCGAGGAGTTTGACGAAGAAGGCATCCGGCGGCTCCTGAACGATTTCCGAGAGTTTTTTGAAGGAGACGCGCGGCATCACCTATGGATCGGGTCACGAGTCGATCGCTCCCTGCTGGTTTACGATCAGCACAACGTCATCTACGCGTATGGACCCACCGACCAGTTCGCCTCGATTCTCAAGGCGCAGGGCTTAAGGGAAGAGGAAGTCACCTACCCCTATCCGCACACGCACCACTTCCGAACCGCGCTCGACCCATTCGAGGCAGAGCTGCTCGACCGCTACGAGTGGACCTGGTCCCCGCTTGCAGAAGAGGACGACGACTAAGACAGTTGAGCCAATCAGGGATTTGAACGGTAGTTTTCATCAGCTTTTCCGAACGCTCTGCCCTCTACCTTTTGCCGCGAGGGGTTCTGAGGGTTTTCGGGCTACTGCCACTACGCTGCTGCCCCATGGGAAGTTGACGCCAGAGACGATCATGCGTGCCTCAAGGGCTTGGAGCTTTATGAGAACCCTGTTCAATAAATCTCCCACATGAGGGAGCGATGCTTTGGCCGGGCCCTTCCTTCGTTTCTCTAGAAACCTTGTGACAACCACGATCGGGAACAGGAAAAACACCGAATAAGTACATCGCTCGATCTCAAATCCCGCCTCTTGAAGCAGCGCCTTCATCTGGTTCTTCCGGTATCGCCTAAAGTGATGAAGCGCGACATCGTGCGGACCCCAAAGGCTCTTAAACGCGGGCACGCTCAGCACGAGAATTCCGCCGGGCCGCAGCACCCGGAACGACTCCTTAAAGGCGGCGAGGTCATCCTCGATGTGCTCAAAAATGTCCAGTCCGAGGACCCCGTCGAACAAGTCAACCTGCAACGGCAATTGAGTGCCATCTCCCCTAACGCGGCGGCTAAGCGAGCGCTTCCCGCAGTATTGCAGGGCCAAAATGCTCATGTCCAAACTGACGGTGTTTGCAAAGCTTTGCATCTCCCTAGAAATCACGCCCGTGCCGCAACCGAGGTCGAGAATCTCGTACGGCGTCTCCCGGAAGCAATACTTGCGAAGAAGGTCGAGCGCTAAGCGACGCCGGCCCACAAACCACCAATAGTGGTCCTCAAGCTCGTACATTTTGGTGTATTCGTCGGGATTCACTTGCCCTCGTTAAGCTCTAGGCGGCGCTTTTTGCCCTTGAGCCTGAGCTTTACTAGATCGAGCAGCATCCGGGATCCATCTCGCACGAGGGATACCTTCGAGCCTTCCTGATGCCGCCACCGGATGGGCACTTCGTCGATTCGGTAGCCGAGGTCCTTCGCGATCATCAAAGCTTCAAAATCGAATCCAAATCCTTCGACCTTGCACCTGCGAAAGATCTCCAAAGCCACCTCGCGCCGAAACAATTTAAAGCCACATTGAGTGTCGTCGATGCCGCGGATGCCAATGGTTTGAACGAGCTTGTTGAACATACGGCCAAGCATCTCGCGGTACAGGGGCTGCCGTATTTCCAGGCTGCTCTCCTGCAAGGGACGGCTGCCGATCGCGACATCGGCACCCTCTCTCATGTGCGCCAACAGCTTTTCTGACTCTTCCTGGGGCGTTGCCAAGTCTGCGTCGCAGAAAAGGATTAGTTCTCCTTTCGAACTCAGCACGCCCACTCGAACGGCGTGGCCCTTTCCGCGATTGGGGCGGTATTCGAGCAGGCGAAACTCTGGATGGAGGAGTGCGAATGCTTCGACGATCTTGCCGGTGCGATCCTTACTGCCGTCGCTCACGACCGTGACCTCGTAGTCGTAGTCCTGCCCGGAGTAATACTCGTGCAGCCGTGCCAGCGTCGGAGCCAGACGGTCTTCCTCATTGTAAGCGGGCACGACCACGCTCAGATAGGGCACGGACAAATCAACGGGAGTCTACCGCCGCCAGTTCCGCTCCCGTTCGGCATCGGAGTGCGGCTCCATAAACGCGACGGCGGTTGGCGCTGAGAAATTTTTAGAAACTTTCAATATCAATGCTTGACATTATATACCCCTGGGGGTATAATTGGTTTGTGGACGCTGCATCACAACAATCCATCGACCGCCGCCTCGCAAGAATCGAGGGCCAAATTAGAGGGCTGAGACGAATGATCCAGTCCGGCGAATACTGCTGTGACATTCTCACGCAACTTGCCGCAACAAGGTCCGCTCTCGATCAAGCGGGCGCAGAAATGGCGGTAAGCCACGTCAAAACATGCATCATCGGTCACGGCACAGAGGGTGCGCATCCCCACTCCAAACCGATGAGCGAAGACGAACAGATGGAAGAGTTGAAGGTGACGCTCTCACGCCTCATGCGCTGAATACCCTGGAGGGTTTAAGCAATGAAAACAGAACTGAAGATCGATGGTATGAGTTGTGGCCACTGCGTGGCCAGCGTTAAGAGCGCACTGGAATCGGTAGCCGGCGTCGATAAGGCGGAGGTCAGCCTCGCTGAAGGCATGGCTGTGGTCGAGCACACAGGGGCCCGATCGGAGGACCTTGTCGCGGCGGTGGAGGAAGAAGGCTATACGGCGGAGTTGGGCTCGTGAAGCACGACCATTCGGCAGTTTCGTCTCAAACGGAACTCAAGATCCAAGGCATGACCTGCGCTTCATGCGTGCGACGTGTGGAGAAGGCATTGAGCAAAGTGCCTGGCGTCACCGAGGCGAGCGTAAATTATGCGAGCGAGAAGGCCAGCGTGGCGCACGAGATCTCGGTGGATCACAAGCAGTTGACGGCCGCCGTGGAGGCGGCCGGATACAGCGTCAAAGCCCCTGACAAAGCGGCGATGGTGGATCACAGCAAAATGTCTGCGGACGAACACGCCGCCCACATGAGGACCGAGTCCGATTCGGAGTTAGCGGCACAACGAGGCAACTTATGGCTCTCCATCGCTCTCACCGTGCCTGCGGTATTGATCTCGATGTTTTGGCACCCCCGGCCAGAGTGGGCGAACATGCTTCTGTTCGTGCTCACCACGCCGGTCGTGCTTTGGTGCGGCCGCAGCTTCTTCGTCATCACATGGAAGGCTCTGAAGCACTACACGGCCACTATGGACACGCTCATTGCCATGGGTGCGGGCGCCGCTTGGTCGTACAGCACATATGCTCTCATCGCCTATACCGGCAACTCCCACCACCAAAGCGAGAACATCTACTTTGAAACCGCGGCCGTGATCGTGACGCTGATTCTGACTGGTCGCTATCTTGAATCCAAATCGAAGGGCAGCATGTCTTCCGCCATTCAAAAGCTGATGGGTCTCGCTCCGAAGACCGCAATTCGGATTCACGACGGGATTGAATCTGAAGTATCGATCGAAGCAATCAGCGCAGGCGATCGCCTGAGGGTAAGACCTGGCGGGAAATTGGCAGTAGACGGGATCGTGGTGGAAGGCGACTCTTTTGTCGACGAGTCGATGCTAACCGGCGAGCCTATTCCAGCCCACAAGAAAGTGGGCGACAAGGTGACCGGCGCGACGATCAACAAGAGCGGAAGTCTCGTCTACGAAGCGACCAGAGTCGGCGGAGACACCGCTTTGGCTCAGATCGTGAAGATGGTCGAGCGCGCTCAGGGAAGCAAGGCGCCGGTGCAACGGCTCGCAGATCAGATCTCGGCGATTTTCGTGCCCATTGTTATTGTGATCGCTCTAGGAACGTTCCTCTTTTGGTGGCTTGTGCTGGGCGTATCTATCGGGCTCGCGCTCGTCCCGGCGGTTACCGTGTTGGTCATCGCGTGCCCCTGTGCGCTTGGACTCGCTACGCCGACCGCGATTATGGTCGGCACGGGGCGTGGTGCGAACCTCGGAATCCTGATCAAGGATGCAGGCGTGCTCGAACATGCAGGCAAAGTTCACACGGTGCTACTGGACAAGACGGGCACGATCACGAAGGGAGAACCGACGTTGACGAACTTTATCGTGCTGGAAGGCGTGGAGAGTGAGTTGCTTAGTCTTGCCGCAAGCGCCGAAGCCCCATCCGAGCACCCCGTCGCAGAGGCAATCGTTCGAGGGGCATCTCAGAGGGGTGCTTTAGCCGAGAAGGCCGAGGACTTCAAGGCGCTCGAGGGAAAGGGAATCCAAGCGATTGTCGGCGGAAAACTGGTTCTGATCGGCAGCCCTCGGCTCATCGATGATTGGGCTATCGCTGCACCCGAGGAGGTGCGGACCCAGATCGATGCGCTGGAGCGAGAAGGCAAGACCGCAACCCTCATGGCGGTGGACGGCAAACTCAAGGCCATTCTCGCGGTCTCCGATGTAGTGGGAGAGCACAGCGCCGAAGCAATCTCGCAGCTAAAGGCGCTGGGTCTCAACCCGGTGATGGTGACGGGGGACAATCTCAATACTGCTCTGGTGATCGCAGCCCAGGTCGGCATAGAACAAGTCGAGGCGCAGGTCTTGCCGGGCGAGAAGGCCGACATCGTGCGCAAGCATCAAAAGTTTGGCCCGGTCGCGATGGTCGGGGACGGCATCAACGACGCACCCGCACTAGCGCAGGCCGATCTCGGTATCGCAATTGGATCGGGCACAGACATAGCGATGGAAACCGCAGGCGTGACGCTGCTACGAAGCGATCTTCGGGGTGTTCCAACTGCCATTCAGTTGGCGCGAACCACGCTATCGACGATCAAGTGGAACCTAGTCTGGGCTTTCGGCTACAACGTCGTGATGATTCCGCTAGCGATGGCGGGAAAGTTGGGGCCGATGTTCGCCGCTGCCGCGATGGCGTTCTCATCCATCTCGGTGATTCTCAACTCTCTTCGCCTTCGCAGCTTTGGCAAGGACGCGCTAGATGAGACGAAACATTCTCCAGCGCCAACGCTTCAGCCGATTTCGTCTCTGCCTGTTCCGAAGTGAACACGCGACGGGCGGCCGCCCGTCGCGTCTTCTTGCTCGATTTGGCAACACTTGCGTCATTTCGCAAGTATGATAAGAGCGTGAACGACATCTTAGGCATGCTCCAAGCTCTCGCTGACCCCACTAGGTTTGCGATCTTTGAGTGTGTCCGGGGCTGTGGCGGAGAAAGCCTGTATGACACGGAGACTGGCGAATGCGACGCGGGCACGCCGGGAGCGATTGCTGCGTGTGAAGTCCGGTGCAGGATTCCTTGCTCCGAGAGCCAAATGTCACGCCACTTTTCGGCCCTTCGAGATGCGGGCTTGGTCGTGACGGAACGGCGTGGACGGAAGCTGTTTGCGAAGGTCAATTTTGATGCTTTACGGCTCCTGAATCGCCATTTTGGCGAAGCAGGTAGTGACTGCTTAGCTTATTCCGGACCCTCTCCCCTGCCCCTCCCCCTCTCTGAGGGGGTGGCATGAGCAGGTGGCTTTGTACGTTGGGTCTGGCCACGCTCTCGCTCGCCGCTCTCGCCCAAGAGCGGCCGACGGGACTGAAAGACCCTGGCCAGCAGCCACCCAACCGGCCCTCTCAGGTACCCACGTGAACCGGGTGACCCGGCGAAGGCCAGTTCCTCGGTTCGGGGGGCATTCAAGACAATTGGAATCTGACGCTACGCTATGTCGATACGACCGCAAATCGTCCAAGATACAGGGTCAATTTGTTCCGTCGCATCACTTCGCGGCTGCAAGTTGGGGTGGAGTGGAATCCGGGCGCGAACGAGGTGGGACCCGTTGCGAACTGGATCATGACGCCCGAGACCGAGAAGTGGCCGATGGTCTCACTGGGAACGTCCAGCGACCGGATCTTTTCGCCACCCGGCTTCCAGTCCTACTATCTCACCTTTGGGAAGAGCATCCCTGGCCTTCCCGTGGCTCCGTACGTTTCACTCTTCTACTCGGAGTGGGAGAGGAAGATGATCTTCCCGTTCGGCGTCAACATTGCGCTGACCCCAGCCTGGGACTTCCTGCCGATGAACGATGGGCGGAACACCCACTTATTGCTGACTCACAAATTCCAGAAGTCGAATATCAGTCTGATGCTCATCAAGATGCGGCATCCAGGGCTAAGTCTCGGCTTTTCTTTCTGACACTCTCAACACCATGAACACCGTACTCGCACTCGCTTCGTTTCTAACCGTCGGCTTCCAAGACAAACCGCAAGACATCCCGAAAGGGGAGTTGCCAAAGGCCGCACTTTGTGTGGTCTGCACATCCGCTGGTGAGGGCCACGGCGAAGAGAAGCCAGCGGCTGGTGTCCGCTACCTGGGCAAGACCTACTACTTCTGCAACTCCAAGGAAGTCGGCGAGTTCAAAAAGGACCCCGAATCCTTTCTTCCCCCCGTGCTTCCCCGCCCGGCCCCGAAGATCGTTGCAACCACTCTAGGAGGCGGCGGCGTCTCTCTCGAAGACTACAAGGGCAAGGTCGTGTTGCTCGACTTCTGGGCGACCTGGTGCGCTCCTTGCATCAAGTCGATGCCTGCGATCGAGAAGCTGTATGCGTCCCGAAAGGACAAGGGCTTCGTGGCTCTGGGCATGAGCATCGACGAGGACCAGAAAAAGGTTGCGCCGTTTATCAAGAAGCACGCCTTGACCTATCCCATCCTGCTGGATGACTTGAAATCACCGACTTGGGCGACCTACAAGGTGAAGGCGATTCCCGCGATCTATCTGATTAACCGCGAGGGCCAGATCGTAGCAGAGTGGAGAGGTGAGCCGAAGATGAAAGACCTCGAAGCGGCCATCGATGCAGCCCTCGCTAAGGGTTCTAACTAACTAGACTTCATCACCGGCCATGACGTTTATTGATTGAGGGCCATCGCCTTTGGCGATGGCCCTCAACAATTCGCTTAGCCTGCCTTGGCGAACTTCCGAAGTTCAGCGATTTCCTTGAGCTGCATGTCCTTCATCTTCTGAGCCATCGCTTTGAGTTCGGCGTTCATGCCTGATGCGAGTTCGATATCGACCATTTTCACCGCCATCTCGTGGTGGACGGCCATGAGCAAGGCGAAGTCCTTATCGGTGTTCTTGGTCAGCGTCATTTCCGGCATGGGCTTCATCATCGCCATGTGCATCTTGTTTGATGCGTCTGTCTGCTTCGCAGTAGCGTCGATTTGGCCCGCGATCTTTAGCAGTTGCTCCTTTTCCGCAAGCTGCGTATCGATGATCATTTGAGCCATCTTCTTCATCTCTGCGCTCTGCCCATGCTCGATTTCTACGCGAGCCATGTCGACACCTTGTTGGTGGTGGTCGGCCATCATCGTCGCAAAGTCTTTGTCGACGTTGCCGCTCATGTTCATGTTCTTCATGGGCTGCATCATCATCGAGTGCATTTGTTCGGAAGGCGAGCCGCCAGCATGGTCCATGGGTTTGCTGGTGGTCGTGGTGGTCGAAGCTGCCGGCTCCGTGCTGGAGTTGCAGGCACCACCCACGGTGGCCAGGAGCGCCAGCGCAAGCATGCTTTGCATGAGTTTGTTTGGTTTCATTTCACTTATCCTTTGAGACCCCTTAACTGACTGACCTTCTCAATCACTTGACCTCTAATGTGTAGCCGAGGGTCCTGATCATGCCACCGCGATTGAACTGCGAGTAGGCGACATAGCGGCCCGGCTTCGGGAAGCGTGCGTTGAACCGCACTTCTCCCTCCTTAACCCTTGCATCAGCGTCCGCGCCGTGAGCGGGGTGGCTGTGGACCATCGTCTGCCCATCCTCGTGAATGATCATCAGATGCCCAGCCGCACCCAGGTACGGTTGGATGTCGCTTGCAGGCTGTCCCGATTTCTGGTCGGTCAATTTGACGATGACCTCCGCCATCTTGCCGACTTCGATTGGCGCAGGCATCTCCACTCTTCCCGTCAGACCGCCTTGGCTTGAGGGGCCAAGGTTGTCGACGTGCATCGTTTGAGTCGGTTCGTCACCATGCACCGCGATCTTTGCAACGAGCACTCGACTGCCCTTGCCCTCCGGCGCTACGTCGCCGTAGACCCACCACTCTCCGCCCGCTGGGAAGGTGGCCCGGTACGTCCAGGTACCGTCAGGCGACATCTCCGGGTGCTCGTGCATGAACTGCTTGAGGTTCTTGCTTGCGATAAGGAGGTGGAACGGCTTTTCGTGCGCGATGTCGAATTTCGTAGCGGACTTGCCCGTCTTCGTGTCGATCACGCGCATCTTTAGATCCACCGGAGTGCCGACGACTGTGTGTTTGTTCCAATCCACGATCAGCAACTCGTACGGTGCCTTGACAGCGGCCGTCTTTTCGGGGCGATCATCTTTGACAGGAATAGTAAAGGTGGCTTTTATCGGTTGGGCGCCCTTCGGGGTGATGGTTAGATCGATCTGATAATCGCCGCCGTGGGGAAAGAAGAGCTCCAGACCCTGAACGCCCGCTCGGCCTTCCTTGTGGATCTTCGGCTTTTGGGCGGGCATGCCTTCCATCGCAGGCATCGTCACATTTGCGGTGGCATCGAATTCCACCCCTAACATGCCGCCCATCTTTTCATCCTTTTTCGTCGTGTCGAACACTCCGAACTCGATGTCGGTCTCTTCTCCGGAGTAGATTCCCTCTTCATCGGGCCAAAGCTCGATCTGATAATTGCCAACCTTGACCGGTCGAATCTCCGAAAGGCTTGGTTCACCACCAGGGATTGTTGCGCCGATCGTCGCGACGCCTTTTTGGTCGGACGGGGTATCGGGTTGGCAGCCGATGACGGACGCCGTCACGAGGGCGGCAGCTACTGCTGAAATCCAAATGTTTGTCTTCATAATTACTTCGCCCTCCTTTAGAGGCTTGTCGAGTATCCGAAAATAAGCCTCAGGGGCACCCGGTTGCGCCCGCTGAGCTCGCTTTGCAAGCCGATGTCCAGAACTGATCGCGGACTAATCTGTCGCCGAATCCCGATGCCGAGTCCGGCAATCGGGGCATCGCCGCGACGCTCCGCTTGTCTCAGAGATACTTCGGCTAGCCCGGTTGTGTCGAACTGCCTTGGATAACCGAGGGGTTTGGTGAAGCCAAGCACTGCCGCGAACCGAGTTTTGTTCTCGCCTGCCCCAGCCGACGGCGCGAACTCTACCCCGGCGTTCAGATGGAGTCGATCGTATTGGTTGATCGTCTTGGTCGCGATTCCAGTAACGCGATAGTGCGTCTTGTACACGCCCTCGTTCTCGAGCTCGGCTTCAAACTTGAGCGCCATCGCCGGGGTTCCGGGAAGCTCACGATTAAAGCTGTGCAAGACGCCCACTTCAAAGCCGCTGAAGTCTAGGCCGGTCCGACCGCTGTTCGCGCGGTTGCCAAAGGCCCCCGCAGCTCCGATCTCGAACTGCGTGTTGCGTGCGCCTCCCCAAATGAGCTCGAAAGGGATCCCAAACCCCACTCGCCCGCGTCGAAGAAAGTTGACATTGAGTCCGAACTCATACGCCATCCCTCCCGTGGCAATCGGCTCTGCATCTTCAAAAGACAGTGGGCGACCCTTGTCGATGTTGTCGTGATCGGTTTGCGCGGCAGCAATTGCGGCAGCGCTCAAGAGAAGCCCGAGCGCGATCAGCCTCACTTTCCACCTCCGCCGAGCTTGTAGGGATTCGGCACGGGCCCCTGCTTCTTTTCGTAGGTTTCCGGCTCTTTCCCCGACTTGGCGCTCCATTCAGCGAGTGTCAGTGGCTTGGCACCCTTCAGTTCCTCATCGTCCTCGTTTGCTTGTAGGTACGCATCGAAGGCTGCCCTATTCGTAAACGCTCGGCTCCATGAGGAGCAAGATGGGTGCGGTCCTTCGACCTCGATGAAGACCACTTCTTTAATGTTCGTGGTGTAGTTGCCCTCTTCATCCGAAATAAGTATCAGCGGGCGGTTTGGGTCTTCGGTATTGGCCCGGATGATGGCACGGCCCTCCGTCTGAGCGGCCATATCCCGTGCGCATAACGCGCATCGAACTTCCATCGTCCAGCCTTGCGCCGAAATCGTGGCCCCGCTGCCGCGCTTCGGGTCGTTATTCATCGGCATCGAGCAGTGGTGGCACTCACTCATGCTCATCCATCCCATCTCGGGCATATACATAAGCTGCGGCGTGGACATTTTCATCATGCCCATGCCCGGCTGGCCATCCATAAACCGATGATCGTGCAGGGGATCGTTCGGGTTGAAATCGCCCGCCTTTTCGCCGACATGAGGGGCATCGACGACCATGTAGATGGCCCGCTTGATCTGCTCGTCCTTCTGTTTGTCGCTCAGCCAGTCGCTGGCCAAAATGTCATTGACCATATCGTGCAGCATGTGCAGATTGTCGAAAGCGTTGGCGATCTCCGGGAAGCGCCGCGAGAAGATCGGCGACGTCTCCGCGAACATCGGCATGAAGTCCCGGTTCGTCTTGTACAACTCGACCTCGCGATAACGCTCGCCCACTAGCTCGTATTGAGATTTGGCGTCGGAGAGTGAGCGACTGGTCCAGAGCATGTCGTATACGGCGCCCTGCAGCCAGTGATAGCCCCAAAAGAGGCCGTTGACCTTTGGATACTTCTCCCGAAATGCCCCGCTATAAGCTTGACCATCGAGCATTTCCATGTTTAGCGGGAGGCCCGAAATCGTGTACGGCACGGTGCCCTTGTAGAACTTCCAAAGCGCGTCAATCTCTTTGTCTTTCTGCTCGTGAGTCAGATCCGTGCTGGCCAAGACATCGATCGTCTGCGCGTGGAGCACGTGCGTCCAGTCAAAGACGTGCTCGAGAATTCCGTACTTGCGAGCAAAGGTCGGGGAGAGAAACTTCTCTCCCGGCATGTTCTTCGGCGGATGCTTGAGGACCCAGTCGATGCGGTTGAACGTGTCGGTTTCGAGTTTCGCGGCCTTCCCCGTCACCAGGTCTTCATAGGCGAAGGAGTGCCCGACGGCGATCGCGTTGAAGTCGCGGGCCATCTCATCGACGTTGTAGATGTCGAAATTGTATGCACCGCGTTTGTAGAAGTATTCGTTATAGCCCCGGCTGTTCATCCAGCCGGGCAGATTTGTCGGCAGGGGTTGGAGCGCCTGCGGCCCCTTGGGGGCGTTGATCTTGAGGGGCTGATTATGCCCTTCGTGCTGTTGTGCGGCCGCTGGCAGGGCAAGCCCGATGGCTAGCCCTGCCCAGATCGCCGCCATCACTTTGTGGGTGGCTGTTCTCATTGGCGATCTCCTTATTTCGAAAGCTCGACCATCTCTTTCAAAGTGAGCTTCTTGGCTTCGGTGTACTTGCGGTTGGCAACGTAGGCATCAAAGTCTGCGCCGTCGGTGAGAGCGCGGTAACGGTCTTGGCACTCCGTGTGGCTACCCTTGGCGAACACGAATACCGCCTTCTCTTCCTTCACGGCCCAAACGCCTGCGGTTCGAGTGATGGTCACGTGCTTACCCTTGATGTTGGACGGAGCGAGGATCGTCAGGTCGTTCTTGAACTTGGTTTTTGCTTGAGCAATGGCACACATGACGCAGCGATACTCAATGCGCTTGTTGCCGTACCGCAGCACAACCTCGTTGTCTTTCTCCTTAGTGTCCTGCACAACACTCAGTTGGCAATAGGGGCAATCGGTTTCGTGAGCCTGTGCAGGGGTCGTAAAGCCAAAGAGCAAGAGAGCTGCTGCGAGTGTTGAAATAAGTGTCTTGAATGCGTTCATTGTTTTGTCCTGATCTGCTTCGTGCGCCAGTGGCGCGACTTGGTCCCGATGACTCGGAACGAGTGTCTTGGTGAAGCCGGGGGCCATCGTGTACGCAGGACCAGAAACGGGCGGGCGCACGCAGGCGGTCGGCCTGGCGTTTAGGCATGCGGCGGGCAAGTGGGCTCCGTCGCTGCCTTTAGGCAACGGGAGGAGCGCGGCCGCGATCTCGCGCAAGGGGCACGTTCGGCGGCGAGAGATCCGCAAAAGCAGGAATCTCGCTGTGCGCAGAGACGAGGTCTGCTTCAATGCTCGAAGGGCCCACTTCGGGGATGGCGACATCGCCGATCGGCGATGGATTTGCAAGCTTCTCGGTGGGCTTCGAAAAGTCGGGGGCCGACTCGATTTCGCAGCAGCAGCCGTCAGACTGATTTTCCGAGGGGTCCTGCGCGGCAGTTGGGCAGCACGATTTTCTGGCTTGCTGCAGTTCAGCAGCCTTCTTTGGGCAAGTTTCCGTCTTGCAAAGCAGCGACGCGAGTGCCTGACCAGACGTGCCGAAGAAGATCAGCATCGCCATGAGCAGACAAGCCATGAGTTTTGGCTGTGTGTGTCGCATCTGCTTTATTCTAACGATTTCCAGCCGCAATCGTTCCCCTGGTAAGCGTTAAAGTGGCTAAAGGCTGTTTATTGCGAAGGAGGAACCGCAAACGTGAGACAGGTCGGAATCTTAGGTGCTGTCCAGCGTTGCCGTTTACTGGCCGCCTTTTAATGACACGTTAAGGTATATGGTTCATACCCGGTTCAACCCATGAATTCCCTGCTACTTCTGCTTGCGGCTGCGACTCTGGAGCCCACAACGATCACCATCCTTCACACGAATGACCTCCACGCGCATCCGCTGCCATCCGCGATCGCTCAGATGCAATACGGAGGCTACGCTCGGCAGGCGGAGCTGATCAAGAAGTTCAGGTCGAACGATCCCAACGTGATCTTGCTGAACGCGGGCGATACCTTCCAGGGGACTCTTTTCTACCAGACCTTCGAAGGGTTAGCCGAGGCGGCGTTCATGAACTCTGTCCGCTACGATGCCATGTGCGTAGGAAATCATGAGTTCGATAATGGACCAGGGCGGCTGGGGCAGTTCGCCCGCTTTGCCAACTTTCCCCTCTTGGCGGCAAACCTAGACGTATCCGCCGAGCCTGAGCTTAAAGGCAGAATCGGCGCGACCGCCGTCGTGAAGTCAGGCTCGGTAGAAGTGGGAATCGTGGGAGCGGTCACGCCGGACACTCCCAATATCTCGAGCCCAGGCCCAAACGTCAAGTTCCTCGACCTTGTTTCGAGCGTACAAAAGGGGATTGACGACCTGGAGAAGCGGGGCATCAATCGGATTATCCTTTTGACTCACATTGGCTATCGAGAGGACCGGGAGCTTGCGCGGCGCATCCGCGGCGCCGATGTGATTGTTGGTGGCCATTCGCACTCGGCCCTCGGCACTCCCGCGCTTCCAGGCTGGCCCACCCCGGCCGGACCGTATCCGACGGTTGAGAAGGACCTCGACGGGCAATCCGTTTATATCGTGCAGGGCTACGAATGGGGCAAGGTTCTCGGCAGGCTCAAGGTGCACTTCGACGCATCCGGAAAGGTGACGCACGTTTCCGAAGCAGCGCCCGTTGTGATCGATGCCTCAGTGCCCGAGGAACCCGTAGTTGCGTCTCTCATAGAAGCGTTCAAGAAGCCGGTCGCAAATCTGGCCGATCAACCCGTGGGCAGTGCTTCGGCGGAGATCACGCGCGGTGGAGCAAATCCAGTCGCCAGCATCATCACGGACGCGATGCTACAAGCCACTGTAAAGCATGGTGCAACTGCCGCATTCGTCAATGCAGGAGGCGTCCGGGCGGGGTTCGATCAAGGGGACATCACGTACGGCGAAGCCATTGCCGTTCAGCCGTTCGCAAATTCCCTCGTGGTGCTCGAACTCACCGGCGAGGAGTTGAAAAGGGTGCTGGAGGACGGGGTTGCCAACGCGCAGAAGACGGGAGGGTTGCTCTATCCATCCGCAGGAACATCCTATTCGGTCGACCTCAGAAAGCCTTCCGGGGCTCGGGTCTCGGATCTGGTTGTTGCCGGAAAGCCTTTGGACCCTAAGGGCACATACCTAATCGCGACGCCCACCTTTTCCGCGAGTGGAGGCGACTTTCACACGACGCTCAAGGAAGCCAAAGGCCGTCGCGTGGACACCGGTATCGTCGACATAGACGCGCTCATCGCCTACATCAAGTCTCATTCCCCGCTATCGCCGAATTCTACGGTGAGGGTGCTACGCTCCGGCGGATAATACATCTAAATTGAACATTATGTTTCCCCGGCGTTTCTGCGCCTGGTGCCGCCGGGGTTCTGGCGATCACACGTCTACTTGACGAAAGGGAACTGGATCTCGCTGGCTCCTTGCGGTGCAATGTTCATGCCTTGCGCATCGTAAACAGCCAAGAAGGTGCCGCTTGCCGATTGGGTACCGCCGGTGGTTCGCACCTCCGGTCGCTTGGACCTTGTGCCGACATAGGTGGCTACCATCGTTACTGCTCCGGTTACGGAGTCGATGGACACGATTGCGCCATTGGCTCCAACCGTTGCGACTGCAACAGGTTTAAGGTTCGTGCCGATTGTATATTGAAGCTGGCGGAGGTCATCTGCTTCGACGGTGTATATCAGGTTCGGGCCGCTGTTGTTCTGCTGGCTTTGAGGCGTCAGTTCAACGGTGCCGGGGGTCTGGGCGCGGAAAGTAACCAAAGAGTTCAGCTTGGAACCCGTTTGAGACATGAGGAAACCGCTGGCTGTTAGCATAGGCGTTCCCGAGCCCACAATTTTCCGTTCACTGACAAATGGCTGTGCTGCGATCATGGACGCATAACCCTGCTCTACTCCTGAAATTGAGCGTGGCTGAGAGCCATCTTCGGTGCCCACGCAGTAAATACCGCCGTACGAAGCGAACGCTAGTGTCTTGCCATCTGGCAACCAGGTGAGTTGATCTCGCTCAACAAAGTGAGTAAGTGCAACGATGCTAGAGACTCCAAAGTTTAGGGAAGCAATCTTGATTCCAGGACTTGAATTGTCGGAGTATGCTATGGTCCTCCGGTCTGGCGAAACGGCGAAGGATATCACGTCACTAGCCGTGTATGAGACTTGGTTGTATCCAGTTCCGTCGAATCGCACTTTATAAACTTCCCCGGTCCCACCATCCTCGAACATGTTGAAATAAAGCCATTCGTTGTCCACCCACTCATATGATCTAATCCCAACGCCAAACGTGTTGCGGATGTTGGTCACTGACGTTCCATCTGCTTTCGCTAAGTAGAGATTAAAGTAGTCGCCTTCACGCATGAATGCAATCCTTGAGCCGTCTGGCGAGAACTTCGCACTCATACCGTCTATTAGAGCCTTAGCAGCTCCGCCCTCACTTGGGATAGTTGCCAGCTTCCAAGCAGTTCCGATGGGTGTCCTTATCATCAAGCGTAAGCCCGTAGGATCCCAGTTCACCCATTGACCTGCCACGGACGACACGTTGCGGTAATTGCTCCCATCTGAGTCCATCAAGAACACTCCCCCGTTTGCTGGGCGGGACACAGCTATGGTTCCCTCTCCCTCAGCGGGCTGTAGGTCGTTGGCTTTAATCATAGTGAATGCCCCACGTAACCCCGTTACGGTCACGTGCGCGCTGTTCGTTACTACGGGTTGGCCGGTGGCGAGCCCTCTTGTCACTACCGAGCCGAAGGACTGCTCGGCGCCGTCCTCATTCGGATTGCTGGCAGAAGGGCCACTTGCTCCTCCACAACCGGCGAGTACAACGCTTGCGAGCGCGAGGGGCATTGCCAGTGACTTGGCTAGGCTAATAGTTACGTTTGCTCCGGCAGCATTTTTTAGAGCCCGAGTCGACTTGAGAGATTTTCGTTTCATAGCTTTACTTCTTAGAAAAGGGCCCCTGCGGGTTAGTGCAGGGGCAAGTGCCTACTTATCGGATGGTCAGGGATTGGCTGAGGAGTATGCCGGCAGAGCTGGCGTAGATCAGAGCCGTCTCACGGGAAGGCGGCTTCGTAGTGGCAATCGTAAACATCTGAATCGAAGAATCAGCGGTGAACTTGATGGATGCGGGAACGGTCACGTAGAGCGAGGGCGAGGAGATTGCTACCGCGAAATTCGCCGGGGCCGGCGAGTCCAAGATAGCTATCCCGGTTGTCGAGGAGCCTCCGAGTACGTTGGCGAGCGTGAGGAGGAACCCAACCAAGCGAGGTGCTTCGATAATCACTACGGTCTTCTTGGCCACACCGTTAAGCGTGTAGATCAACGTGATGGGTTTGTCCGCAGGGACGGGACGTGTCCGAAACTCCCCTGTAGCTTGAGAGGCTCCTTCTGGCACCAGAACGTTGCTAGGCACTATAAGGTTCTCGTGTCTGCTTGCTAACGCAACTAGCATTCCTCCCGTCGGTGCGGGCCCGCTGAGGGTGACCGTGAGGGTCCCTTCCTCACCCCCTTTAACTCTTGCGGGATCCGTAGTGATGGAGGCTAGGACGGGTGCCTTGATTAGCAAGGAGCCACTTACGGTCGATCCGTTTAGAGTGGCACTGAGCGTAACCGTCTGGTCCGTCGCAACGGCCTTTGATAGGGCCGTGAACGTGATGAGCCTGGCTCCGCCGGACAACGTCTTCGTTGCCGAAACCTCTAGATTGGGGCTGCTTGAATACAGTGCGAGAATAGTGCCGCTGAACGCCTGTCCGTCAAACTTCACCGTGACGGCCATGCTGCTTCCACCGGTGACGATAGCTGGGCTAAAGGTCAGCGATGTAGCCACAGCGGGTTGCAAGTCGATCGGAAGTGTTCTCTGTTCAGTCTCATATGAGGCCGTGACCTGCGCAGTAACATTTGTAGATACTGCCCGGGTGCTGATGTTGAAGCTTGCCTGAGACTCTCCGGCAGGAATCGTTAGCGTCGCCGGTACGATTGCGGCCCGCGTTGCGGAAAGGTTTACGGTCAAGCCGCCCGCTGGCGCTGGATCGTTTAAAGTCAATGTGCCGATCGTCTTGTTTCCGCCTCGAAGAGTGGACGGATCGGCGGTGAGGCCGGACAGGCGGCGGGGGCGTAGGATGACAACCACATTCTGAAGTTCGTTGAGCCTGTCATGGGCCATCATGAGAATCTCGCCCTTCTCATTCATGTCGTACGTTCCTTCGAGATACCATCGATCGGGTTCTGCTATGGACTCTCTGAGCATTTTCGCTTCTCCACCGACTCTTTGAACATAAGGTTCACCGTTGTATAAGGACCCGTGAATCATCCCGCCCTCGGTACCTGAAACCCAGCGTTTTTTGTACGTGGTTGTTGCTCCGGTCGTTCCATCGACGTAGAGAACCCTCTCCTCCTGGCCACTAGCTCCGTTAGCTTCAAAAACCATGCTGCCATCAGAGGAGATGCCCATGATGTCCCACATTCCGGTCGGACAGGCAAATGTCTGAATCGAACCCTCGCCCGAAGCGTTCCATCTATAGACTGTTGAACTCACTCGCTGCATGAATCCCCCTGCCGCGGCGAACTTCCCGTTGTAGCGAAGCCAAGATAGGTCTGGAAGCGTGGCATCTGAACCGTTTGGCCGCGATATGATCCTACTTTCAGAGTGATAGTCGGAGCCGATGAGCACACTTCCATCATTGCCTATGCCCATCCCGTGAAACGTTAGAATCCCAGCCTCCAAAGGCAACCGCTCTATCTGGCTATTGCGCCAAATGGTTGGTCCGCCAAAAAGACGGCCGTTTGCGTCCGCGTAGAGTGCTGTACCCACAACCCACTCGTTGTCGTTTATTGCTCGAACTTTTCCCCCACCGTACTCAGTCTGCGGCAAAAGCACAACTTGGCCATTCTTCAACAGCGCGGGAATTTCCTTGCCGGCGCTATCAATGACATTGCCCACAACGACCCGGTTGTTGTTCATCTTGATGGGGACGAATCCACCCGCGTGGCGGTCGGCAAGACGCCAATTCAGGTTAAGAGGAATGACGTCGTAGCTCTGCGCGTTTGCTGCGACGGCAGAGGCGAAGAGGGCGGTGCTGCACAACAGTCTTGTTAGCAAAAGGGAGAGGATTGGTTTTTCTGATGAGGAGATCATGGGAGTTGCTCAGGCGGTTACGTCCGCAAACTGATGTTCATGATGTGAAAAGCGGACCTGCCTTACCACTCCCGAAAATTTTCTTGTATTTTTTTTACCGGAGACGCTGAGCTACAACCCAACAGCCCCCCGTCAGCGCCAGTCGCCGCTCAGCACGAAAGGTGCCCAATAGTAGGGATGAGCCTGCTTCTTTTTGACGGTCAATGCCGCCCCTTGCAGGGCCGCATCGGTGCTTCGCCCCTTCTGCCTTTGGCCGTAGAAATCACGCATGAGCGCATCACTTGTGTTCGCGTTCACGCTCCATAAGCTGGAAACTACGCTCTTGGCACCAGCTGCTAGTGCGGCTCGGGTGAGTCCGTCGATCCCTTCGGTTTGCGTTTGCCGACCGGTGGCTGTTTGACACGCACACATCACCACAAGATCGGCTCGAAGCTGACTTGAGAGCAGATCTGAAGCTGTGAACAAGCCATCGGAGGTCTTGGAGGGGGCAAATGCGAGCCAAGAACCCAGGGGATCGAATGCATAGGCTTGGCCATGCACCGCCAAGTGGAGAACCTTGGCTTTCGAGCCATACATTTCCAGCTTTTCCTTCGTTGCGCTCTTCCCCACGAACGACATCGACTTAGGTCCACGGCCAATTGCCTTCACGCCAGAGGCTAAAGATTCGAGAGAAGCCAAGCTTTTTCCTAGTTTTCGATCACGCGAAGGTGTAGGGTCAGAGTAAGACGCCCCTCCGATAGATAGAACTTCGATGTCCCTACCAAGCTTCTCCTTAGCAAGATTTCGTCCCTCCACCAAAGCGGTCATTGAAGCCGTTTGATGGATCGGCATCCCTTCAACCAAAAACTTTGCACCTTTCAGGTCTTCTCGCGCTCCCGTGCTCGAAGCAGATTCGACCACCAATGAGGCGAACGGGACAAATGCCAGTTGGCCCTGAGGACAGATAAGAAGTCGCTTGGAGTGAGCGATTTCGGGAGCCGCTGGCGCGACCAACAATTTGTATAAGGCCGTTCCCTCCCTGAGCACCTTGCCTCGGCTAGTTAGGGATGCCAAGTACGAGACTGCGCTTGCTTCTATCTCTCTTCGACTTCTGGGGAGGAGGTGGGCTCTCACCTTGGACTTGGTTACAATGAACAACCAGGCCTTCTGTCCAATAAAGGCATACGTTAAAAGGAGGGTGCCAGGATCCAGCGCAGCCCGGACGGCTGTTCCGTCGAGAGGACGCGGATACTTCATCATGCCGTAACGTGGGGAGCTGCTTCTGAACTGGGATTCAATCTGCCTTTGCTCAGCCCGGGCCTTCACGATCAGGCTCCGAACACCCTGTGGGTTGGCACTGCCTTCAAGGGCTCTATAGAGACTTTTGATTCGCAAGTTGAGGGCGATCTGCTTTGCAACGAGGGCTTTGGGCAACTCCTCTTGTGGGACGAGCCTTAGCCCTTTCTCATAGATGAGCTCGCTCAGTGTCCGCGCGCGGAACCGTTCGACCGAGCCGAGCGCTTCAACTGTTTTGCCCTGCCGAAGCTGCGCATCAATCAGGAGGGCCGGGCTCGATATGCGTTCGGTGGCAGCTTCCTGAAAAATGGCCCTCGCCTGATCTGACCCACCGATGAAGCCGCGTTGCTGCTCAAGGATGCTGAGCGCCTCATTCGCAGCCTTTTCGGCAGCTATAGGATCGTTCGCTCGCAGGTAGATTCTAGCGAGCTCTTCTAGGCTGCGTGAGAGGGGAATTGAACTCGGCTGCACTTTACGCTGCACCTCGATAGCCTTCACAAACCAGGATTTCGCCAAGGCGAACTCATCGTCCCCCTCCGAGTTAATGCCGAGCAAGAAGTAGCATTGCCCCAGCGGTTCAGTGGGTTCCCGGCTTTCCCAGTATGCCAGTGCTCTTCGAAGCCATTCGTCGGAGATTTCCCGGTTCCCCAAACGGCCCTCCACTTGGGCCTTCCCAAGTTGCATGTCAGCAGGAATGAACTCAGGAAGGGAGCGCCCCTTCACAAACGCCAATGCATTATTGGCATGCGCCAGGGCAGCTTGGAGGTTTCCACGCCGGAGCTCAACCTGCATCAGGCTTGAGTAGCCATACGCGATATTGGGTGAATTCGGTGATCGGGCTTGCAATTCCTCGACAGCCTTTTGATAAAAAATCTCTGCCCTCTGGGAGTCGCCCTCCAAGAACGCCTGATCTCCCACATTGGCATAGCAATACGCTAGATGGTGCGGAGTGGCGGCTTTGGCCTCGAACCTAAGAAGGGCCTGATTCGCTAGGTAGGCAGCCTCACGCGTGTGCCCTCCCACGCGCATATCATTCGACATGATCGCAAGATAATACGCGCCCTCGAGCGGCCGCATTGAGTCTGAATCTACTGCAGAAACTGCATCTTCCACGTAACGCATTGCTTGCGCAGAGCCGGCCGGCACAAAGAAGGCACGACTGACAAGCGCCTCAGCTGCTCGTGGTCCGTGACTTACATTCCTCCAGGCATTGGCCGCTTGGTCCCATGCGTTCAGGGCACTTTCAGTTCTTCCTTCGTTAGCATTCGCCCAGGCGAGTGCCTTCCAAGATTCTCCCTGGCCCGGAAGGTCGTTCAATTTGATGGCACGGTCCAGAGCAGCTTGCGCCTTGTCTAGGTCGTACATCCGAAAACCGCGCGTGGCCTTGGCAAGTAGCACCTCTACTTCTGGCTGAGGTCTTGGTAGATTTGGCTCTTGCGTGTGTACTCCAGGAGCCATCATGAGTAGCGCTCCGACTGAAAGGAACGATCGGATTCGCTTCGCGGGACTTGTGCATGACATCCAAACAAGCACCGCGAGGAGAGTCGGAAGCACAAGCGAACAGAGCATCACTTCTTTTGGATCTGGCCCCGCTTTGTCACAATTGCTTGCAGTTTCAGGAGCTTCGCTTGGGTGGCCTGGTCCGCTTTCGGCAGTAATCGCCGGATTTCGTCGAGAGCATGATCGCAAAGACCGAATCTAATATTGAGCTCCACGAGGGAGGCACCGGTCGGCTTCTCAGTGCGACGGATCGACTCAAAGGCTCTCAACTTGTCGCGGCTCAAGACTAGAAAGCTCGCGGAGTGCTCACCGTCTAGCGTGTCACCAGGGCTTCCATCCTCTCCGAGAACTTGAACAGACCATGTATAAGCCTTGCCGTGCTGAAGCTTTGGCGACACTCTCCAGTAGGTTTCTGAGGTTTCTACGGAGGCTACAAGCAGGTCTGCATCATCTTTTACTCGAACGGCGTACTTGGCAGCGCCTGAAAACGGGCTCCACTTGAGCGAAGGCTGAGGACTCACCACAGCAGTGGCGAGCGGCGCAATCAGAGTTCCGGCAGCTCCGCTCATCGTAAGTTCGCCTGAAGCAGTATGTGCACTTGCTAAGGCCACAACTTCAGGAGGCAACGCAGCTTCGATCCCCGTGCCTGCTTTTACTCCGGCTGGTTTCTCAGCCTTTGCTTCAAGCGATCTTTGCGTGCGCTTGGACCCAACATCCTTTGGCTTAGGTTCGCGCCGCGAAGCAAAGCGGCTGGATGCTTGATCCGGGAGGTTTTCCTTGGGCTCGATATCTTTACGGTCGGTACTTGGATGAGGCGGGGTCGGAGTGCTTGTGATTGGAGGGGGCGTTTCACCTCTTGTGACCTGGGGCTCCGCGCCGGGTCTGAACGTGAGGATCACCACCAGCAGCAGCACCGCGGTAAGGCTCGAGGCGACCAGCAACCGTGACAGTCGCAGAAACACGTTTGTACGATTCTCGGTCGCGGATGACAGCGGCTGGCTTACTGCGGCGAAGGCTAGTGTCTCGGCCCTTACGAGGTACATGTCCTCGATGTGAGCCTTGAGATGAGGGTCTACTTCCATTGCGGATTGGACCAACTCTCGTTCGACATCGCTACACCGATTCTCGATGAATGCTTCGATCATCTCGTGCGTGATCGGAAGCCGTTCGCCTTCGGGAATCCAGTCCATGTTCCTGTATCCAAAAATATCAAGTTTAAGCAGCCGCTTCAGGCAATCCTCTGCCGATGCTGCACTTTGCGCATGGAAGCGGCGGTGCTTGTTGAAGTGATGTTGCTTGTCCATACCGTGTCGGCCAAGTTCTGACCAACAACCAAGACGAAAAAAGCTGAGGCACCTTACTGGTCACCACTGAGATTGTGCTCTGATTTTGCAATTCTGCGTTTGAGCCTCGCTCTGCCTACGGCTCTCAGGTTAGCCACGTCGGGAGCGGAGAGGCCAAGCCTCTCCGCAATTTCACGATCATCAATGGGTAAAGCCTGCCAGACAGCATGTAAATCCTGCTCACTCATCTCAAGTGCGCTTGCGATCTCTGCCACGGTGGCAATTCCAGCGATAGGAAGGAGCGCGATGACGCCTCTTCCTTTATCATCCCGGAGATTGAGTAGGACAGCCATTTTTTGCCGAGGGGGGAGCAGCAGCACCTCGGCCCAAAGTGCGCGTAACATTTCGCGCATCTCTAGCAGCACGTCTGCAGAAGGTGATGTATCGAGGAGGTCGAGCACCGCTACCCCTTCCTTCGATGTCTGGCTGACCTGAGGTGGATCAACGAGACCCAGAATCTGAACCAAAGCTTGCACCACTTGGTCAAGGGAAGCAAATCCATCGAGCCAGTTCAGGAGGCGCGTCAGCAGTTCGGCTAAAGGGACTGATGAAACGTCCCCATCGGCGAAGGCGCGAGCCGCCCGGCATGGGCTATTAATCAGCATCTGCAGTTTCCGGTGGTTTGCTGACCGGCCCAAGCGCCTATCCTCACTGCGTCCTATGACGCTGTGGCCGTCGCGATCCCACAACTCGGTCGTCCCCAACAGTTTAGAAACGTAGCGAACCTTTCCTTCTAAGCTCCACCGTGCAGGCCTTTTCCTTCGAAGGTAGTCGCTGAATAGGTTCCGAGTGACCTGTGACGCATACGCGTTGAGATCATGCAAATCACCGGCCGATCCTCGTTTCAGTTGTTGGAGGTGACGAACGATGGTCAGGAGAGCCTCTTGGCACAAGTCGTCGCTCGCCTGCTCGCCCTCGCTTTCAACGGCAGTAAACACAGGACCTGAGAATCGCCTCTTCAGGAGCTTCCCGATAAGTGGCCGCAGATGCTTCGCTGAGAGGTGATCGAGCGCATCCCGCTCCGCCCGTTCGGAGGACGCTTCTAGATATGTGGTCAGCAATGGGTCGTACCGGCTTCGGGTTCTCATGGACTTGCAAGTAAGCAGCCTCGATAAAGCGAAGGATAACACTCGGGACCGCCGCCCGAGCCTTGTCTGCGCTGAAGTGAGCAAGATGTCTTCGGATTTTGAGGATCCGTTGGTAGAGCTAGTTCCGGCCAACCCGCACGACCTCAGCGATCGGCCAACTGGTTGAAGTTTAAATCAGGTCGCGCTAGAAGTAGAAGGCCGCCAGTGAAGCCAACCTTCACTGCAAGGCAGAGCGTCGGTCCTCCATCGGAGGAAGGCGCCAGCAAAAACAATTGCGCAGATCAAATCAAGCGAGGGGCCAGCAAAGGCAGTATAAGGTGCCAAACGAATTTTGAAGGCATGACCACAAATGGGAAGCGCTTGAAGGAGCCATCCCGATTTCCATGAGCAAGGCCCGTCCAAAAACGATACGCGCTGGCAGAACATGAACTAGCTGGTATGAGCGGATGATAACTCTGACTGTGCGAATCAACGCTATTCAAGAGCCTCCGGAAACTAACCTGTTATCCCAGCCTCACCCAAACTTGTACCATTCTTGTACCTTTTGGGCAACAACATGGATACTGAATTCAAAAAGAGCTGCCGGACTAGGTCTCGAACCTAGAACCTTCTGATTCAGAGTCAGACGCTCTGCCAATTGAGCTATCCGGCAGTGGGCTCCAAAGTGTACCTGAGAGGGTTTGGGGGGCTAGGGTGTTGCTTTTGCGATTCGGGCCCAGGCGTCTTTAAGCGTCACGGTTCGATTGAAGCAAAGGCGCTGGGGGGTCGAGTCTCGGTCTACGCAGAAGTAGCCCAGCCGTTCGAACTGGTATTGGGCACCTACGGGCGCACCTTGCACGCTTGGTTCAACTTTACAAGCGGACACCCGGAGCGAATCTGGGTTGAGGTTGGAGAGGTAGGTTTGGCCCTCTTCGACTTCGTCCGGATTGGGAGTCTTGAACAGGTTGTCGTACAAGCGAACCTCCGCGTCGAGCGCGGTTGGCGAGGCAACCCAATGCATGGTTGCCTTCACCTTTCGCCCGTCTGGTGCGTCGCCGCCCCTCGTCTCCGGGTCGTACGTGCAATGAATCTCGACGACTTCTCCCGCCTCGTTTTTCACGACATCCGTGCACGTGATGAAGTACGCATAACGAAGGCGAACCTCTTTGCCCGGCGAGAGCCGGTGGAATTTGGGGGGCGGCACTTCTCGGAAGTCGTCCTGCTCGATGTATAGTTCTCGGGCGAATGGCACCTTCCTCGTTCCTGCACTGGGATCCTCGGGATTATTGATCGCGTCGAGCTCTTCAATTTGGCCTTCAGGATAGTTGGTGATCACGACCTTAATCGGATTGATCACCGCCATCACGCGGGCGGCTCGTTTGTTGAGGTCTTCCCGGACACAGTCCTCGAGCATGTGGGCATCGATCACGGTGTTCGTCTTGCCTCCCACACCGACTCGCCGACAAAACTCATGAATCGCCTCGGGGTTGTATCCGCGGCGGCGCATCGCGACCAGCGTGGGCATTCTCGGGTCATCGTAGCCGTTCACATGGCCACCTTCGACAAGCTCGATGAAGCGGCGCTTGCTCATAACCGTGTAGGTAAGACCCAACCGTGCGAATTCGATCTGGCGGGGGTGGTAGATACCCAGCTCGTTGAGGAACCAGTCATAGAGCGGACGGTGGATTTCATACTCGAGCGAGCAGAGAGAGTGGGTGACGCCCTCGATCGAATCTTCCAAGCCGTGCGCCCAATCGTAGGTCGGGTAAATGCACCACTTGCTGCCCTGCCGATGATGCTCCGCGTGGCGAATTCGGTACATCACGGGATCGCGCATGTGGATGTTCGGCGAGGACATGTCGATCTTGGCGCGAAGGGTTTTCGCACCGTCCGGAAACTCACCGGCTCGCATCCGATCGAATAAGTCTAGGTTCTCTTCTGGCGTACGGTCCCGGAAGGGGCTGTTCTCACCTGCGCTAGTAATCGTGCCCCTCAATCGAGCCATATCCTCCGCGGATAAGTCGTCAACGTACGCTTTGCCCTTGAGGATGAGGTCCTGTGCCCACGCCACCATCTGCTCGAAATAGTCCGAGCCGAAAAAGAGCCGTTCGCCGAAATCGGCACCGAGCCACTTCACATCTTCGATAATGCCGTCGACGAATTCCTGTTCTTCCTTTAGCGGGTTCGTGTCGTCAAATCGAAGATTGAAGATGCCGCCGAATTCCTCGGCGATGCCGTAGTCGATCCAGATGGCTTTTGCGTGGCCGATGTGGAGGTAAGCGTTCGGCTCCGGCGGAAACCTGGTGTGGACTTTGGTAAATCGCCCCTCTGCGAGATCCTGCCTTATTGCCTCGCGGATGAAATCGGTCGGGGCTTCCGCGGGTCTCAGGTTGTGTTCGTCGGAGTTGGACATCTGGTTCTGTGCGGGAAGTATACGGTAGGGCTAAGCAAAACCGGAGTCCAGCGACGATTAGGCTTCTCAAAGAACCTTCCCCATTCTCTCCGAAAGCGCCTGCCCGAGAACTACCTTGCGGCTCGTAAGAAGAGTTCGATTTATGCCTTGACCACGATCGAGGCTGGACCCGCGACAACCCGCGCTATGCGCACACCGATGCCGGGTGCTGACCGGGATAAAAGCGCGAGCCCTCCGCTCGTCTGCGGATCGCAAACCACATCTTTGATCCACTCGGGCATCGCGGGATCGAACGACAGGGCCTCCCCAACAAAGGAACGATTGCGCACCCCGCCCCCCGTCGTATGCCCCTCCGCGATCATGCGTTTAACACCTGGCAATGTCGGAAGAGAAGACGCGTCGATCTCGATCGACACCTGACTGGCCCGTGCGATATTAAAGAGATGCCCCGCCAATCCGAACCCGGTAATGTCCGTCGCACAACGAACTCCCGCCTCAATTCCGCGCTTGCAGGCTTCGCTGTTCAGCGTGACCATGCTGCCGATTGCCGCCTGCAGCTCCTCTTCAGAGCATGCATCGAACTTTGCCGCCGTGGCAACAATGCCCGTGCCCAGCGGTTTCGTGAGCCAAATCTCATCGCCGATCTTTGCCTCGGTATTCACGAACGTCTTCGCAGGGTCCACGAGTCCCGTCACCGCCATCCCAAATTTCGGCTCGTTATCCTCCACGCTGTGCCCGCCCATGACCACCGCGCCCGCCTCGGTTGTTTTGTCGAATGCGCCTCGCAAGACTTCCGCCCAAACTTCGGAGGGAGCTGCCAGTGGATTGAAACAGGCGATATTAAGAACCGTTAGAGGCTGGCCGCCCATCGCATAAATGTCACTCAGCGCATTGCAAGCGGCGATTTGGCCGTAAGCGTACGGATCGTCGACCAACGGCGTCAAAAAGTCCACCGTCTGGACGAGCGCCAGACCGTTGGGCAGCAGAAAGACACCTGCGTCGTCCGATGTTTCGAAACCTACGAGCAGGTTGGGGTTGGCTGACCTCGGTATGTGGCGAAGCACGTCCGCCAACTGGGCTGGCCCCAGCTTAGAGGCTCAACCGGCGCAGGAAACCATGTGCGTCAATCGCATAACAGCAAGTATAGAGCGCAAAAGTTCGTGCGTAAGCGGAGTACCCTGAGCAGACGCATGGCTGGCGATGGCATCGAACAGGAAATAGAATTGGCGGAGCAGCCAGACGCGGCTGACCCAGGCCCCACAGAGGCGCGCAATTACACCGGTTGGGTGTTCCTCTGGCTCCTCTTCGGCTTTCTGATCCTAGGGGGCCTCGTGGCCACTTTTCGGGCAAAGCCCGATGAAAAGAAGCAATACACAACCCAGGAGTTGATGCTGCGGCAAGCCGTCTTTTCCAATCGCCTCGCCGATTTTGCTCCCGGTGCGGGGGACAACGGCAAAGTGTTCGCGAGCGTGGCCGAAGAGGTGCAAAAGGATGTTGCATCTTCTCCCCGAGCGGCGCTCATCTATCTTGCCGCGAACCAGGAGAGAGGTGAGAAGCCGAACGGGGCAGCTCTCTCCACGCTGATTAATAGCAAGGACCCGCAAGATCTTGCCTTATCCAGCCTCTATGCCAGTGAGAAGCTGACAGGCGGCGCGGCTCGAAGGCTCCGCGAAAGCATCACAGGAGATTCCTTTCTTCACCAGCTCGTCAAGGTTCAGGCCAACGAAAAGGCCGGCATCACTCCTTCCGGCAGAGACACTCTCGCGCCCCTTTGGAAGGTTTTTGCGATGGTGGGAGTTGTGCTGGTCTTCGGCGCAATCTCGCTGCTCGGCATCGGCCTCTGGATCGTCTTTTTCTCGCTGCGAAAATCCGGAAAGATCACTGCCTTAGGTTACGCTGGTAGCCCGATCACCCCCGCGCAAGCTGATAGGATGGCTCTCCGAGCTTCTCAGATCGTGGGTGCCTTTCTTCTCTTCGGGTTCATTGCGGGCCAAATGCAGAGGATGGAGGCGAATCGGATCGTCACCAGTCTCATTCCTCCGCTGGGAGTCCTCGCCTTCGTGCTCCTCATTCAGAAGGTCCCCGTTATGGGCCGGCGCATCACGCTTGCCGACCATGGAATGAAACGGGGAAGACTGGGGAAGGACATCCTTTGGGGTGTCTGCGCGTTCGCTGCCGAACTTCCTTTAATGGCGCTTCTCGGCTTGCTGGGTCGCCAGATTTTCAGTTTCCTGCCCGACCCAGAGCATCCCGCGAGCACCCTGCTTCAAAACCGGCCCGACTTTGCGATCGTCATCAGCGTGCTTATCTTTGGCGCTCTGATCGCGCCGTTCTGGGAAGAAGTCGTGTTCCGAGGGCTTATGTTCCCTGCGGTATCGAAAGCCACCTGGGGACCCGTGGCGGGTGTTTTGATTACAAGCTGGGTCTTCGCCGCCATTCATCCGCAAGGGCCCACCACATGGCTCGCCCTCGGCAGCATCGCAGCCGTAAGTTGTGTGCTGGCGTACCACACGAAGTCGCTCGTGCCCAGCGTCGTCATGCACGCGCTTCACAACTTCGCGCTTTTAGTCGGAACCCTCATCATTTTTTAGGGACGAGCCGCGTTGTTCACTAAATAGCGGTTTGTGGGCGGAAATTTGCACAAATTCTCGAAATGGGAACAACGCAGCCAGAGCCGGTGCGTATGTTCGCCCGTGCGTCTTTGTATCACCGCTTTTGCTTGCCTCTGCTCCGCTACATCAGTTTTTGCCCAAAGCCCCGAAATTCCCGCTATCAAGGTCGCGAAACCTCCATCCATCGATGGCATCATCGACCCCGCGGAATGGGCCGGCGTTACCCCCATCGAAGGCGGCTACGATGAGCAAACCGGCGCAAAGGCACCCGAAAAGACCGAATACTGGTTTGCCTACGATGATAAATTCGTGTACTTCGCGGCAAGGGCTTTCGATAGCCAGCCGCAGACCATTCGATCGCAGGAATACCGCACGAATGTTTCCATGCAGGGCGACGATTTCGTAGGCATCTTCCTCGACCCTTTTGGTCAGGTCAACGGCCCGTCGAACCAGTTTGAGATTAATCCAAGAGGCGCGACGAACTTGCGCGTTGCCGGAGGACGGGCCGCGAAGCGCGAGTGGCTAGGTGAAATTTTGGCCAAAGGGAGAATCACTCCCGAAGGCTACGAAGTCGAAGCGCGCATCCCCTGGACGCTCATGCGTTTGCCTGCATCGGGTAAGCGCGATATGCGCATTGGCGCCTACCGTGTCATGCCCCGGCTCGGACGCGCCTACCTCATCACGGACATCAGTGGGGGAAATGGAGAGCGGATCCCGACGTGGAAATCCGTAGAACTGCCGAATATCCAGACGGACCGCAGCATCAAGCTTCTGCCTTACACCTACTTGGGGTGGGATAAGGACCAGGGAGGGCTCTTCAATTCCGGGCTAGATCTGAAGACCACCACGAACTCGGGCATCGACATCATCGGCTCGATCAACCCTGACTTTCGCAACATTGAGAATCAGGTGTTGTCGCTGGACTTCAGCTACTTCGAAAGGCTCGCCGGGGAGTCGCGCCCATTTTTTCTCGAAGGGCAAAACTTCTTCCAAACCTCACGAGACGCCCCTCTCTTCAGCAGTCAGCGCATCAGGAACTTCGACGTGGGCTTCAAAGCTTTCGGAAAGATCACCGACAAAACCACATTCGCGTTTCTCGATACGATGGACTTTAATCGGCAGAACGACTTCGTCGGCATCGTGCGACACGGCTTCGACAACCGCACGACCCTGAACGTAGCTGTCGCAGATCGAAACGCAAGGGATGCGGTGGGCGGTGGACCTAAGCGCGTACACAATCTCGGCACCTTCTTCAGCTTCGGGACAGGCCGGGGTCCCGTCGATTTCTTCGCGCAATATGAGCCCACGAAGGATTCCATCGATGGCAACGGATCCCGCACCAATACTGGTTTCAAGTATGGTGCCAAGGGGCTGTCTGGCACTGTCGAATACACCGAAGTCAGCCCGCAGTTCCTCCCCCGCCTGGGCTTTGCGCCGGAGCGCGGATTTCGCGGCGTATCAGCAAATCTTGGGCTCGGAAAACAGTTCTCAAAGGGACCGCTCTTGGATGCGTACTTCTTTGTCGACGCCGAATTCTTGAACCAGTGGAGAGGCTCGGCCGCCTATCGGCGACAGGGCACGGTGTACGGCCAGATTGGCCTGCGCAACAACACCTCGCTCGAGACCAGCGCGTTCTACCGCGAGTTCCTCGGCTTCAAAGACCGGCTGTATTCAGTGGAGCTCAACTTTCCGAGGAACGATCCGTATCGCAACTGGAGCATCGAATACGACTTCGGCAATCTGGCCGGGCGGAATTACACGAGCATCGAGCCCCAAATCGCCTACCGCCCCTATCGGAACCTGCAACTGAGCCTTTCGCATCAGCAGGTCAAGCACTTCACAACCCTCAGCCAAACGATCCTAAGCGGCGCGTACGAGCTCAACGCCTACGACTCGGTCGTGGGTCGAGCGCTTCAGAATGGGCGCGATACCAACGCGTACGTGGCCTATCGTCGCACCGGCAACACCGGCAACGAATACTTCCTCATCATCGGCGACCCCAACGCCCGCACCTTCCGCGCCAGCATTGTCCTAAAAGCCGTCTTCCCCCTGAGTTGGAAAATGTAGAGCCAGAGTGTATAATTCTGGCTCCGAAGGGCGGTTAGCTCAGTGGTAGAGCACTTCGTTCACACCGAAGGGGTCACAGGTTCAAATCCTGTACCGCCCACCAATAGTTTGAGCGAACGGAGCTGTTTTGAGCGGACTTTTTGCCTTGTCGAAGAGACTTGAGTTCTTCTTGAGGTAGAGTCCGTTTCGGTCGGTCGGAATATCTGACTTGCGGTGCAATGGTCCTACTCGAAGAAGCCCTCACGGAACACGAAAAGCGGATCGACTCCGCGCTCAAGCAATCCGCGCAACTGACCTCCACGCTCAAAGCCTGGAAGAAGGCAACTGCGGAGGGGAAATTGGCGGACCGCCAAAAGCTTGCCGATCGCGCACTCGAATTGTCCAACTCCGTCATTGATCCTGTACGGCTTGCGTCTGACTCCTGGAGCTTTGATGCCCGCGATTACCTTGCTTCCGAGGCTTGGCGGCACGAGATTATGGAGAGTGCCAAGATTTCCGGACACCGGCTGTTCTCCGAGGGCGAAGCCCTTATTTCTTCCCCTGTGATGGTCAGAACTGATCCTACGCGCCAAAGCTTGCTCATCGGAAAGACGCGATGGGGGAAGCTGCGGCCAAGTTTGGTAGTCGAAGAGCTTCAAAAAATTCGTGCCAAGGGCGAGAAGCAAAAGGCGGTTCAGGAATCCATGGATGCCCTCTTTGCCGCCGCCAAGTTTTTGGATAAGCACCCGGGAGCGACGGGCTCGGTGAAGGCGAAGATTAGAGACATCTACGATCTCTTCAGCCTCACGCCAGGTTGGAAAAAGGATAACCCCGAATCCTCTTTTGCGCAGGACCTGTACGCTATCCATCGGTCCGAATTGCGAGCCACTCGCGGAGGCATGCGATACGAGTTCGAGTATCCAACCGGCCAACCCAAGCCGCGCGATCTCTTCGAAGTCATCGACGAGTCAGGCAGACCCATTCGATACTATATGATTCACTTCCGGTAGCCCCAATGATAGCCCAACACGAAACCATGTCCAGGCCGCTGACGGTAGCGGAATGGCGTCGAGTGTTCGACCAGGAACACTTGGACTCGTTCATCCCGCAAGGTGGCTCGTCCGTAAAGTTTCTTAGCGGCGGACCGGACTCGCTTGCCTCCGTAAAGGAAGACCTGGCGGACGCCTCCAGACAGCGCAATTTTCAATACGTAGAATTGGATGCAGCCACCCTCACCGGCGAAGGCAAGACTCCCGACTTCCACAAGATCGAAAACTTCTTCTTTGCCATCAGTCGCACGATCGACTGGAATGCTGCTGCAAAGGAGCAGGTCCTGGGTGAGATGCAGCGACGAGGCATCCGGGTTCGTGAAGGCTTGGCGCTCGACAACTACGAGCGGATCGCCGAGGACAACGGGCGGGACCCGCAAGACCTTATCAACGAATACAAGCGCATCGTCACCGACCGAATCATCAAGGATTACGCGATGGCCCGAGACTTCAGAGTGGCGATTGCGGCCCTTGGTCGAAGCCAGCTCATTCCCGACGAGATGAGCCCCACCACGGAGCAGATACTTCTCGGTTGGCTTACCGGCGAGAAAATTGCTGGCAGCGCAGCCGCTCTCAAGCGCATTTCGATCCAAGAAAAGATCAGTCGATCGAACGCGAAGTTCGCGCTGATTTCACTATGCAACTGGCTGAGGTCAGTGGGCAGGCCGGGCATCGTGATTGTTTTCGACTTTCGGGCCTACGAGAATGTGCGTATGACCAAATCGCAACAAGCCGCACACCAGAGTGATCGCATGAGAGAGGCCATTCTCGCGGGTGCATCCAACGAGCAATTGCGAACGCTCCTTGAGGAGCCGAAGGAGCAGGCAAGCGGCCCCTACTACAGCCCTACCGCCTTCCTTCAAGCCCTCGAGATGCTGCGGCACATCATCGACGATGTGGAGCGCCTTCCCGGTCTCGCGCTGGTGGTTCTCGGCACACCTCAGTTCTTTGAGAACAGAATCCCCTTGGCCAAGGAACGCCTCTTCACGAGTTACAACGCGCTTCAAACCCGCATCGGACTCGAAGTACACGACCGGTCGCGGCAGAATCCCTCAGCCTCCCTCGTGCATCTGGAGGCGCAATGAGCTCGGTCATGAATCTCGATTCCGTCCGTACCATCGAAGCTCTCCGGTCGGGAGTGCCGAGCGATGCGGCCATCCGTGAGTTGACCAGCACTCAGCCTGAAATCGAGAAAACCTTCGTCGAGGCGCTTGAGGATCTCTCGAAGGGCGTGGGTTCGACGCCATTGATGGTCGAAGCCAATTTTGGAGACGGCAAGTCGCATCTGCTGCACCACTTGAGGGTCAAGGCCGAAGAACTCGGATTCGTCACCAGCTCGATTGTGATCAGCCCCGACACCCCGCTCGGCAACGCCCAGGTGACGCTCAAGGCAATCGCCGAAGAAGCAAGGGCGCCGGGCCGCACTGGCAAGGCTCTGATCGAACTTGCCGCAAGCGCTCCAAGGCAGGCAAGTTCCGACCTACGCATTTGGGCGAAGGATGCCTCCATCGATGACCGGTTTCGAGCCCTCCTGCGGGTCTACGAAGCAACCCAAGACGACGAATTGAGGGTCCTGATTCTCAATGACATTGAGGGACGGCCCCTCGCCAAGACGCGCCTCGCTCAAGAGCTGCGAGCCCTTGGCGAGTTATCGCATTTCGACTTGAAGAGCAAGCGCAATGCCCTGCTTGCCCACGATCGTCTCATGGTCTATGCCCAATTCTGCAAGGCTCATCAAGCCAAAGGGTTGGTCGTCTTCTTCGATGAGCTCGAGCGGGTGGTCAACTTTTCGTTCAAGGCGAGGCTCGCGGTATACGAGGAACTCGGCTGGTGGCGCTCGGTTTGCGATTTAGGAACAGTTCCGATCTACGCGGTCTTCGCCCAAAGCGCCGGAGCCGTGATGGCGTGTCTCGATGAAAAGGGCGACGAGGCACGAATTCGAAGTACGAATCTGTTTACAGAGGCTCACGGAGGGGCTCCCGCCGATGGCATGGACCTCCTACGCCGATCCACTCGTCTCGAGACAGCAACTCCCGACATGCTCGCCAGAGTTCAGCACGAAATCAGGGAAATCTACGCCAGGTCCTACACGGCCAATCCCCAGCCCATCCACTCAAAGGGACAAGCGCTGACCATGCGCTCCGAAATTCGAAGGTGGATCACGGAATGGGATCTTGCACGGCACTATCCGGGCTACGCAGCCGAGATGACCGTGGACGAGGTCACGATGGATGCCACCGAGAACCCGGACGAGTTGCTTTCCACGAGCGCTGACGGAGAGGATTAGCGCTTGGCCATCCGGTTCCAAAGGGCGCAGGCCCGATCCGAGGAACCATCCTGCGCCTATCTCGAACTCATAGAGCACTCAAAGTCGGTCATTCGGGGCGGGCTCCTTGTCACCACGCCGATGGGCATCCCCAAGGAGTTTGTCTACAACTCGATCCAACTTCCTTCGGGTGTGCTCTGGCCCGCGGGCGAAGTGCGGCGAGTTGCGGCGGCCAGTCTGGCGCACACCTTGTTCACCGCGTGTGCATCGGAACCAAGCGTGCTCCTTGCGCGAGTTGGCATTCAGGAGGAAGCATTTGGCCCGTCCGCTTTCGACCCGCTGATCCCCTTCGCGCTGATCGAAGACGGCCGGCCCGTGTGGGTTGGCCAAGAGCCCTCTCCCACCCACCCGGCAACGCTCCACCTTGCCCATCTCGCTGCTCGCAAGTTGCTTGAAGAGCCGTTTACGCGGATGGCCCTCGCGCTTAGCGAGGTCTTTGGTGATTGACTTCGAAGCCTTGGCACCCGGAATCGTGCAGCCGCGCGTTCGAGCGTTTGGTTTGGTCAAAGCATGGCAAAGCACCCCAAGGATTGCCGCCAAAACCGCCTTGCCGGGCCCAAAGCCGGCGCAAGCCACAACCAAAGGCTTTGAGTCGTTAACGTCCCGGCTGGCACAAAGGCTGCTGCTGCCAACCCTCGAAAACAAACCCGCAAAGTCACAGAAGCTGTATGTCTTAGACAACCTTGAACCCGAGCGAGAGGGTTCAAACGGAAGCCGCGATTCTACTGATTCAGCAGCCGGGGAACCTCAGAACTCGCTCGCCCTGATACTCTCCGCCCTCCTCCAACCTCCTCTTCCGATCCTTCTCCAAGACGGTCCCCTCACTTGGCACAAGCCGCTTCTGGAGCATCAGCAGCAAGGCATCGCCCAATTGATCGCGGCTCGCGAATTGCTGCTTGCCGACGAGATGGGTCTCGGAAAGACCATCCAAGCTTTAGGAGCCCTGCGTATCCTCGCCTACTCCGGGCTCCTCGCCCGCAGCCTCATCGTCGCGCCGGCGTCCCTTCTGAGGCAGTGGCAAAAGGAAGCCGCACTCTGGGCACCCGAACTGGTGCTCGTGCGAGTTACTGGCTCGGCTCAGCAAAGGGCGGCGCTCTGGCGCTTGCCCGCACATATTCATCTCGTGGCCTACGAAACGTTGCGGGAAGACATCGCAGCAAGCCCGGTGAGCGGCCAACCGTGGGACGTGGTGGTGCTCGACGAAGCTTCGAAGATCCGCAATGCCGAGAGCCTGGTTTCTCGTTCCGTCAAGCGATTGCCGGCCAACCGGCGATGGGCGCTCACGGGAACGCCTCTTGAGAACAGAGTCGAAGACCTCCACTCCATTCTCGACTTCCTGCTAGGAGCCAAACGGGACCGGAGCGACCTCCAAGCGACTCTTGCACACGTCCAACTCAGACGCCGGAAGGCCGCCGTTCTCCAGTCTCTGCCTCCGAAGACAGTGATCACGCTCGAGATTGAACTTGGAGCAGCCCAACGAGGGGCCTACGAGGCGGCGGAGCGCGATGGGATCTATAGGCTAAAAAGCCTCGGGCCGGCGCTCACCATCACGCATGTACTGGAGCTTCTTATGCGGCTCAAGCAGCTGTGCAACGTCGATCCTATCAGCGGAGAGTCGGCAAAGCTCGACGATATCGAACAGCGGCTGGAAACGCTTGTTGCCTCAGATGAAAGAGCATTGATCTTCTCGCAGTTTGTGAGTGATACGTTTGGAGTCGGGCTCATTGCCACGCGGTTAGCGCCGTTTAAGCCTCTCGTTTTCAGCGGAGCCCTCAATGCGGAGAGGCGGGCGCAAGTTGTCGAAGCCTTTGCCACCGACACCTCTCGCAAAGCCCTGATTCTCTCGCTGATGGCCGGAGGCCTGGGTCTGAACCTGCAATCCGCGTCCTACGTCTTCCACCTCGATCGCTGGTGGAACCCCGCGATCGAAGATCAAGCTGAAGCCCGCTCACATAGAATGGGCCAGCCGCTGCCAGTGACGGTTTACCGATATGTCTCCCTGGACACGATCGAAGAACGCATCGAGCACCTCTTGCAGGACAAACGCGAGTTGTTCGCGCAAGTCGTCGAAGGCGTCTCGATCGCTCCGGAGAAGACGTTCAGCAGGGAAGAGCTGTTTGGTCTTCTGGGTCTATGATGGAAGATTGGAGGTTTCTTCGGGTCGCCCTCTGAAAGAAGGTCAATCTCCCACGCGGCCTGGAGCGCTCGAGGTCGTTTCAGTTGGGCCTTCGCGCGTTACAGCGGTCTCTCAATTTTGCGATGCCGTGGGGGCATAGTCGGAGGCGTCATCCTCGTCGGCGACACTGGCCATGCGGTATCCCGTTTAGACGATTGGCGTATAGGTATATTCCCCGCCCGCAACCAAGGTACCGTTATTCGTTTGCTTTTTGTAGATGGATCTCAAGGAGCTGTAGCTAAGGGTGTACAGTTCCGCCATAGGGCTCCCGCCTACATTCACCGAGAACTGAGCTGACTCGATCAAACATTTCGAGAGTTTGATTTCTAAGAAATCTCCGATTTCAAGCTGTAGCGCCAAGAGCGTCACGTCTGGGATGACCAGCCGTTTCGCGCATTGAGCTCCCAGAGCGGCGGAGGAGGAATCCAGAAGGCGGGTGATCGTGAGAACCTTGGGAACCGGTTTCCCAAACGAAATTCCATCCGCATCAACGAGCCGTCCAAACCCAAAATCTGCAGAGATAATGGGCATGTCGCCGACGTGGCCGGTCCTGTTCGAAATGCCTACGATGCCGGGAATTCTTAGATAGTATTCAATTGACATGAGTGCGCCTAAGCCTGAGAAAAGGTGAAGCTGCTCGTGCCGAGCAAGGTTCCCGTAGAGGACCGCTGATAGGTCTTCACCACGAGCTTTTCGAATGAAATGAGGATCGATTCCTCAGGAATCGATCCTCCAGAGTTGAATCCGAACTCGAAACTCTCCACACGCCCTCTAGAAAGCGTCATTTGGCAAGTATCAAGTTCCGTGCCTCGAAAGTCGCTGCGAAAGACCACGAATGAGCTTTCCGGCAACAATAAATTTAGGCCCGCGGCGTTGCCGAAGAAGGCGGTTGAGGTGTCGATAATCTTGCGAATGGATAGGTGCCGATAACGTAATGAGCCGATCGGAACGCCGGTCACGGGATCGTTGGGGCGCCCGAACCCAATATCGCAAGACGCTAAAACTATTCGGTTGAGGTGGCCGGCAGTCGTTGATTCGCCGACTACACCGGGGACTGACATTAAGATCTTCATATTAAGGTTCCCAAACCTCTGCTTCTGAAAGCAATCCGACACCAAATCCGCCGGTGAGCACAACTCTGCCGTCGTTTAACGCTTGGGCCGTATGCTGGTAACGCGCAACCTTGAGGGGTGTACCCGGTGCCCACGTGTCCGTATCAGGGTCAAAAATTGAGGTGAGCGCCAGGGGGCCATGATCGAACCCCCCGAGGACCGCGATTCGACCGTCGGGAAGCCGAGTGGCCGAGTGCCTGCCTCTGGCTCGAGCCATCGGCGCGACCTCGTACCAAAACCGGCTGTTGGCGTCATAAAGCTGACAGTTCGCCAACGTCCCGCTCTCGGTAAGCCCCCCGATCACCAGCACACGGTCCTGAGCCAACAAGGCTGTTGCGTGCCCATAACGCGCAATCGGCGACGTGCGTTTCGCCGGATCGTCAAGCCGCCGCCTGCCCAACTGGGGTGTTGCGGCTGCGAGGACCGGCTCAATGAAGTGGAGCCCGCCCACGAGAACCGCTGCTTTCAAAACATCCCTTCGTTCCAATTTCAACCCTTTCTCACCACCCGAGTCGATTATAGAGGAATATCGGGCGAGCAATCAATTTTTTGTCATTTCAGTTGATTAGCAGGAAGAGTCCCTGGAGTAGCCTCGGCGGAGCCAGCGGATCGTCGGTCATACGCCCGTAATAGTAAGGCCATATCGTCTGACCGCGCTCGTCCTGGGCGAGGTGGCTTCAACTAGCAGCCAGCAACTACTTCAACCCCGTCGTGGCGATTCCGGAGAGGATGTACCGTTGTGCGATCAGGAACAGGCAGGCCACAGGAAGCATCGCCAACACCGCGCCGGCCATCAGCAAGGGCCTATTGTCAACATAGGGCGAGCGGAAGAACTCTAGGCCGAGGGACACGGTGCGGTAGTCAGGATTATCCAGATAGATCAGTGGACCCATTACATCCTGCCAAGTTGCCACAAACGTAAACAGCCCCACCACGATGAGAACGGGGGCGCACATGGGAAAGATGATGCTTTTGTAGACGCGGAAGGGGGTTGCTCCGTCCATCGCTGCGGATTCGTCGAGTTCCTTGGGCAGCGTCAGCATGAACTGCCGGATTAGAAAGACGTTAAAGGCACCTGCTGTAAAATGCGGCACGATCAGTGGAAGAAAGGTATCGATCCACCCCAGCGATTTGTAGATCGTAAAGAGGGGGATCAGGGTGACCTGGGCGGGCACCATGAGGGTCGCCAGCAGCAGCACGAACAGGAAGTCGCGGCCCTTGAACCACAGGCGGGAGAAGCCAAACGCCACAAGTGAGCTAGCCAAAATTTGACCAATGACGGCCATCGTCGAAATGAAGAAGCTGTTACGCATGAACAGCAAGAAGCCGCTGGACTTGCTGCCAATGGAGGCTTCGGGCCCCTTCAGAGCTTTCGAATAGTTATCCGGGTGCGCCGCAAACGTCAGGATTTCTTTGTGGGGGACGGTGTCGAGACCCACTAGATCGTTCACCGTATCAAAGGGCGCCATCTTGACAAACAGAAGCTCTTGGAAGGTTCCTTCTTTCTGGGTTACTGACTTAGCGATGATCGCCGCGCCTTCTTCTTCGTCCTCGCTGTGCCCCTCGTGCTTCGGGTGCTCGCCAAAACTATGGATCGGAACTTTCTCAAAGACCAGCTTTTCAAGCTTCTGGCTCGAGGGCTTCATGGAGGCTTTCGGAAATGGCTTTATCAGTTGCGTTGGCTTGCCATCATCAATCTGCATATACCAACCCACGGGCCCCATCGCTGGCTCCTGCCAATCCTGGAAGGCGAGCCGAAACCACGTTTGCTCCTCCATGTCGAAGAGTTGCGGTTGGTCCACGGTCATCGTCACCGTCCTTACCTCCGCGGGAAACATCGACGGTGGCTTTAAGGTCATGCCTTCGACCGATTTAAGCGAGCTGATGATGACCCAGTAGAACGGGAACAGGAACAGCAGCGCCACCGCGGTCAACGCCACGTAAACGGGAAGCATGCGAAGACGACGGATCATGCTTCTTCACCTGCCGCCTCGGGGTAGAGCTCGGAGATCATGCGGCCTCCGAGTGGACGAAGCGCTTGGCCAACTTCATCTGAATCATGGTGATAAGAAAGATCAGCACGAAGAGCACGAGTGCGTAGGCGCAGGCGGTGCCCATTCGCAGGTTATTAAAGGCCGTGTCATAGATGTTTACCGAGTAGAACCGTAGCGCATCGCCCGGCTGTCCGATCGAGGTGGAGCTGTCGGCGAAGAATAACGCGGGGGTAAAGACTTGAAAGGCCCCGATGGTCGTCATGACGACCATAAACAAGATGACCGGCGACAGCAGCGGAATAGTGATACGCATGAACCGACGGAGGGCCGTCGCGCCATCGAGCTCGGCGGCCTCATACAACGTCGCAGGAATCTGTTTCATGCCGGCGTAATAGATCAGCATCGCGCCCCCGATCCAAAACACGTTCATCAGCACCACCGAGTTGAAGGCGTGCGCCTCGTCCATCCAGTTGATGGGCTCAATTCCAAGAAAGCCGAGGAGGTAGTTCAGGATCCCGTACTCTTTGTTGAGCATATTCACCCACAGCACCGCCGCCTCTGCGCCTGTAAAGAGCGCGGGGAAGTAAATCAGGGCCTTGAAGGCATCCGAACCTTTGATGCGAGCGGTTAACAGCCCCGCCGTGGTCAAACCACCAATCAGCGAAATGGGGATGACGATCGCGGCATATTTAAGGGTGTTCCAAAGACCGATCAGAAACTTCTCGTCGGTGGGAAGGGCCATGTAATGTTGCGCACCCACCCATTTGGGCGAGCTGATCATGTTCCACTCGGTGAAGCTCAGGACTACCGCCGCGAGGATCGGGCCGAGCAGGAAAAACGTAAACCCAAAAAGCCATGGCGCAATGAAGAGATAGCCCGCGTATCCGCCCCGAACGCCGGTGATTCCGGCTGGTTCTTGGCGGTTTCGCTTGACTGATCGAACGTAGAGGCCAACCAATCCGAAGAGTGCGAGGAGCGCGATGACAGGTGCGACGTTCCGAACGAACGGAGTAGGCGGGGGAGTTTTGCCTTTGACAAACGCCCTGTCCATGGTTCCGGCAAGGGTTTCCCATTCGCCCGTAATGGTCTTCGACACAAACTCGTTCATGCCCGACACGAACCCCGCATACGCTTCCTTTGAGATGGGTTGTTTGAGGGCGGCGCGTCTGCGGTCGTACTCGGCATCCATGACCTGCTCGACATGCTTGATCCAGTTGTCGAACTCCTGCTTGGGATAAGTGGTGTCCGGGGTCATCGCTGGCTTGGCGATGCTCATGTCGTACAAATAGGCTTCCAATCCCTTCACGCCATAGTCGTTGTCGATAAGCGACCGCTGGGCGGATTTCAGGACGGGCACACCCTTTAGGCGACTCCCAAAGAGCCGTTGAACCTTTTCAGAAGCCATAAATTTTAGGAGCTCGAATGCTTCCTTTGGATTTTTTGACCCTGAATAGATGCCGACCGAATTGACGTTGATGAGTTGAGCCGGATGCTGGTTCCGCGGCATCGGGGTCAGGCCAAATCTTACGCCCCCCTCCTTTAGCTGCTTCAGCGCCCAAGGGCCGGTTGTTCCCATCGCAAACCGCGGAGACAGGAGCAGCGTGTCGGAACTGGCGGTGAACGACCCGCTGGCCAAGGGCTCGGCACCGAGAATCCAGCGGTCTCCATACGCAGCTTGAAAGAGCTCGATCAGCGCGCGCTGCAGCTTTTCGTTCTTGCGGAGGGTGGGTTCGGTGGGGTTCACCTGGCGGTCAGTGAGGAAGCCGCCGTACATGGACTGCATCACGTTCGTCCAGTTTTGGCCCGCGGCCATCCCATATTGAGCAAAGGTGCCGTCTGGATTGCGTAGTGTAAGGCGCTTGGATAAGGTTCGGAACTGGTCCCAGGTTAAGGGCTTGTCGACGCGGGGCCACTCAGATCGGGGGATGCCGCTTTCCTCGAGGCGATCCTGGGAGTACACGACGGTCCACATCGGCATCTCCATCGGCATGGCGTAAAGCTTGCCGTCCCAGGTGCAATTCTCGATCGCGACGGGCTGGTAGTCGGACAAGTTGAGACCGGAGGATTGGACAAGGTCGTCCAAGGGCCGCAAGGCTCCGCGGGCGACCCATACGCCAAAGGCACCTGAGTAAAACGAGAGGACATCGGGAGCGAGACCAGAAGCGGTCTGGGTCTGAACCTTGGCCCAATACTGACCCCAAGGGAAGACGGACACATCGAGAGCGATCTCGGGATGTAGCTCGACGAAAGCCTTGCCGATCTCTCGAGCATTTTCGACCTCGCCTGCTCCGCCCCACATGGCATAGGACACCACCGTCTTCTTGCCCTGATACGAGGCGTTTTCGATGATCTCGCCGGCCCATGCGCAGAGACAGCCGGCGAGTAGAAGTGCAAGAGTGGTTACCGCGCGCAGAGACATCCCTGTTGAATGATACGCGGTACCACCTTTTGACGTGCTTCTAGGGGCCAGCGGTGGGCATCATGCCGCTCATATTCATGAGCACCGAACCAATCGTGCCCAGGAACAGCCAACCAAGGATGATCGGAATCTTTTTTTCGTGCTGAAATTCCACCAACGCGTAGTAGAAGAGATAAAGGCAGCAAAGCAAGCCGACGATCCCCTTCCAAATCTCGTTCTTAAAGGCATCGATCAAGATGATGAGCCAACAAATTAAGCCGCCGATGGCGCAGGCTGCGCCGAGAATCATAAAGAGCATATGAGAAGAGCCTCCTGCTCAGATGACGTTTCAAATGCCACAACAGCCGCTAAGGGTTTGCAATTCTCGCGGTGGCACAGGCGGGGCGGCCTTTTTGGTCGCGCCCAAGCACCTGAACCTCAAAGCTCTCACCATTTGGAAATCCCTTAAGCTGGTCGAAGAAGACCTTGATCCGCCCAGGCATGGAGCGCACGCCGCCTTTCGTTCGCTGCCAAACCAGATACACAAACCTTCTCCCGTCCGGCTGGCGCTGGACTGCTTCGCCCCAGGGTTGGATCACGCCGGAGCGATCTGCCCTGAGGTCGAAGGGCACTTCGAATGTCATCGACCCGTCATCGCTCATGGCCCTCTTTTGTTTGAAGCAGGAGCTCCATTCGATCGAGCCCATCACACGTGATCGTGACATCGGTGACGGTGATTCTTACATGCATAGCGCTTGGGGCCAGTTTAGCGGAAGCGCCAAATCACGGTTCCAAACGCATTCAGGGCGTTCGCGGAATAGCTCTTTGCGTGGCCATCTGCGAAGACGACAGGGGTCGAGCCATTACCTTGAAGGTCGGCCATGTAGCGCGCGAAGACCGGCTTGAGCTGACCGGGGGCGAGTGACGGTGAATTCGGATAGTTCCGATCCCCCGCTTGAGTCACCAAATTCCTGTCGCTGATCATCGGAAGACCTTTGCTATAGACTCCGTCGGGTGAACTGAGACCGTTGTAGGGGTTGAACACATAGCCGCGATGTTTGCTGGTTGTATCCCCTTTAGGTCCATGTGGGGTCACTGCAAAGAGTCCTGTCTTGCTGGCTTCCTCAGCCGAGGCGAAGCTGACCGCAGACGTAAAGCCCTCGGTAGCAGGGCCCGCATTGCCGGGAACGGCCGTGCTGTTGGGATCAACGCCCGTAGCATCGCTGTAGCCCACACTCTGGGTTCGCCGAGTGTTCCAATCGAGTGACGGCGTTCCGTCGCTACCCGCAGCGACGAAGAGATCCTTGTTCTTCACGTAAGGGTCAATAATCTGCGTCCAGAGGATCGGGGTGTCTGCGGCATTGACGCCACGCAGGCACGCGGGGGGCATGAAGTCATCCGCATCACCCGCGTACATCATCACGGACGCCGAGAGCTGGCGCATCTGCGAGATCGACGCGGTCTTCTTGGCAGCCTCTTTAGCCCTGCCGAACACCGGGAAAAGGATCGCGGCAAGAATGGCGATGATCGCAATGACCACGAGCAGCTCGATTAAGGTGAAGGCTTTGCGCATGTTGTTATGTCTTTACGCTTAAATCGACGTCTTTTCGCACCAACAGCGTTCAAGAAGGGCCCTCTAGTAACGAAGCTGCGAATTATGCGTTACTAGTCACGTGAAATCGGCTTACGCTTATTTAGCCCTTTTCGCTCTCCTGCTGGTCGGCTGTTCCGGAAACGGCGGCGAAAACGTGGGTCGTGGCGAAGTAGCGGGCATCATTTTCGATGAGGAAGGAGTTCCCGTGCGTGACGCGCACGTGTACTTCGACGGGGCTAGCAATGACGACAGAGACACGCAGTCCAATGTGAATGGCGTGTACGTGCTCACGGATATGCCAACCGGCAACCACAACATTCGTGTCGAGAGCACACGCAGTGGCACCCGCTATGTGGGGGCAAACATCACGCAGATTCAGAACGGGAAGAGGACGATGAATCATAACATCGCCGTCTATCCAGCGGATCGGCTCGCCTCGATTCGCGGCGTTGTAACTGATCGAAGCGGCAACACGTTGAGGGACGCTTGGGTTTCCGTGAAGCAGCGTGCGACGAACACCGTGCTAAGCAGCGCCTATGGGGTGACCAACGACCGAGGCGAGTACGCGATCGGCGCCCTGCGCGCGAACATTGAATACGACGTGCAAGTGAATGGCGTCGACTATAACAGCGACTTTGACTCGTTCATCCTCAACGTTCGTGAAGAGCGCACGCTCAACTTCACGCTTCCCGATGCTGAGCAGGTGGTTCTGAATCCTCCTTCCAATGTCGTCGCGACGGCTTGGACGTCACCTAGAACCAGGGCTGCCGGCTCGAACGAGGTTCTTGAGAATATCAAGCAGCTGATCAAGCCGGGCTACAAACCCAAACTCAAGCAGCGAAGCACCACAAGCGGCAACTTTATCGAGATCGACCTCACGTGGGATCCGTTCTTTGATCAGGCAATGCTCGGCTTCGGTATCTACAGGTCCGACAATGGCGGGGCGCTCCGCGACATCTACTTCCTCCAGGATCCTCTTTCGGAGCTTTTTGCCGACATGAGCGAAGAACTTCGGGAAAATCGAAGCTACACGTACCGCGTGACGACGCTATCGACGATCGTAGCTGAGAGTGACTTCAGCAACGAGGCTTCGGCTGCTCCGTTGGGGGATTTGACTCTTCGCAGCCTGAGCGGGTCTACACGCCCAACGTTCCGGTGGAACCCTGCTAGCGGGGCGGACTCCTATGTCGTCTATCTGTTCGATCAGTATCCGTCCATCGGTGTGGCCGATATCTGGAACAACGAGAACGCGGCGACCTCGCAGACGTCTTATGAATATACGGGCGGGGCGCTGTCATCGGGAAGGTACTACTATGTTGTGGTAGGCATTTCCGACGAGGCCAGCTTCTCGCTCAGCGAAGTCGGCGAATTTAACGTACAGTAGCCCGCTTTTCCCTCCCTTGTCACCAAGGGAGGGAAAGGGACATGGAAACTATATTCGCGCTAGTTCTGTTTGGATAATTGCCCCCAAACGCAGCCCGTCAGCGAGTTTTAGAAATGCCGAGTCCCGAAATGAAGAAGAAGCTGGTCCTTGCGAGAAACGCAGGACTGATCCTAGCACTCGTGCTTGTCGCGCCTGTGCTGTATTCGAAGACCCTGGACTTCGTCCGATCGGACGCTTTTGGGAATCTTCGCGGATCAGGAGGCCCGAGCAAGACACCGGCTGCGGGCATCGAGATCAACAAGGCGGATATCAGGCATTACCGGGGGCAAAAGCTCCTTTCCAAAGCGGTTGCGAGCCGGGTTGCAATCAGCGCCGACCGGCGTAACTTCGAGCTTTTCGACGTGACCAACGGGGTTTATAACACCGAGAAGGGTTCCATGCAGTTTGCCGCTCGCGAAGCGACTTGGAACGCGCCATTGCAAACGCTCTTTGTCAAAAAGGAGGTGCATATCTCCAACAAGGATGCTGATCTGAGAACCTCTGAGCTGACGTTTAGCGAAAGATCGGGAGTGATCGAGGCGAAAAAGGAAATCTCGGGCAGGCTCTATGGAGGCGACGTAAAGGCGGTGACCCTTCGCTATAACAGCGACACCGGAGCATTCGTCGCTGGCCCCACCTCCTGGAATGGGATGGTGAAGCTCAAGGTCCAGGACGGCGGTGTGTCGGAGACTCCTTCCAAGTGGAAAATGGACGGCGACGACATGAAATATGGCGGAACCGGCAACCAAGTCATGACCGGCACCAACGCCACTGGAACCGATGACGAGATTATCATCAAGGGCCCGAAAGTCGAGTGGAACCGCAAAACCGACGTGGTGGTCGCAACGGGCGGCGCGAAGTATTTCGGGCCCGAAGCGAACCTTGTCGCCGACAAAATCACGCTCTACCGCAAGGAAAAGCGAGCGGTGCTGGAAGGGCACGTGCGCATGCTCGTGAAACCGGAATCCGAGCAGGACAAACCCGGCAAAGAAGTGCCCCTGCCCGAATTTAAATTGCTCGACGTTGAGAAGGTGAGCGTGAAGCCGATCAGCGCTCCGAAGTCCGACACGGACAAGAAAGCAATCGAAGAATTGCGATCGAACGATTCGATGAAAAAGTATCCGACGCAGGTCGCAGCCGACTTTATCGAATATTGGTACGGCAAGGGCAAGCGAAGGGCGGATATTAAGGGCAACCCGCAAGCGCGACAAGATTTCACGAGCGGTATGTGGCGACACGTGTGGACCGAGACCGCCAAGTATGACGGTGAAAAGGACCTCATGACTCTCTTCACCGGCCCCAGCGCAAAAGCTCGGATGAAGAATTCTTACGGCGACGACGCCGAGACGGCTTTCTTCTTTATCGTGTCCACGAAGAAAGACGACGAGTCCTTCGAAGGTAAGGGCATCAAGGGAGACTTCTACAGCACGGACGAGCCTGAGAAAAAGGTGGACGACAAGACCGTAACTCCCCCGCCGGTCGTCGATAAGAAGACAACCGGAGGCGGAGGGTCAAAGGCTCCTGACAAAGTCGGTCCCGCCGGAGGCTAGTAGCCCGCGAAAGCGGATCGAAGGCCCAGCAGAAGCTCACGCTTCTCGGCTGTGGATAGGGTGATCCACATTGCGGTGAAAGCAGCCTGCTGGTCCTGATTCAGAATATCCACGGCCTGGTCGAAAACCTCCTGATCGCTCATAGCGAAGGCTTGATCCTGGGGCTGCGGCTCCATCAAGTGGATAAAAACGTCCGGCTCATGGAGAAGGGCCTCCTTAGAATAGGCATCCTCTAAAGCGAGTGCTTCTTCAGCTTCTTGTTGGGCAATGTCGTCTTCTGCGTAGATCTCACCCGATCGCGACTCGACCACGTTTGGGCCTTGCTGGGCGATGCGTTGTGAAAGTGGGGACCGGGGTGTAGACCTCAAAGGCTGGCTAGGCCCCACTTGATCGTATCCGACGCGCTCGTCTGCTACCTGGATCAACGTGGCCTCTTCAGGCTGGACTGCAGTCGACTGAGTTCTCGCTGCCAACGCCACCAGAGTCAGAATCACGATGGCGACGCTCAGGCCTCGTTCGTTGGTGTTCATGAGAACCTCTCTTTCCTGTTAGGCTCATTCCAAACGGGCCGGGTTCCGATTGCGCTGAGGCAATCCCAACAGCTAACGCGCGTCCCCTACTTCGCCCGCGCCGCGGCCATTCTCTCCACGAACTCCAGGAAGTACGGCCGCGAATCCCAGGGTCCGGGGGCAGCTTCGGGGTGATACTGGATGCTGGAGGCGTCGAGGTCCGGGAGGGCGATACCTTCTACGGTGCCATCGTTGAGATTAAGCTGCGTGACCTCGGCTCCAGTGCCTGTAAGGCTCTCTGGGTCCACCGCGTAACCGTGATTCTGGCTCGTGATGGTGACTTTGCCGGTGCGGAGGTCCTTGACCGGGTGGTTGGCACCTCTATGGCCGAACTTGAGCTTGTAGGTGTTGCCTCCGACCGCGTGGCACAGAAGCTGATTGCCCAGGCAGATGCCGAAGATCGGACGCTTGCCCAACAATCCTCTGACGGTTTCGATAACGGGCTGGAGGCGCTGAGGGTCGCCGGGACCGGGGCTCAGAAGGATTCCGTGGGGGCTCCATGCGAGAATTTCTTCGGCGGAAGTTCCCGCGGGGAAGACGATCGGTCGGCAACCTGCCGCCCAAAACCTCCGTAGGATGTTGTACTTCAGGCCGCAGTCCAATACGGCCAGTCGCAGGCGCCCGGGTTCGTCCTCTTCGCCCAATGACTCGCGGCCGATGGGACCCCACTTGTACGGCTCTTTAGTGGTGACATCCAGCACGAAGTCGGTTTCCTCGTAAGCCTTGGCAATCGCAAGTGCATGTTTGCCCGCTTCGAGGTCGCTGGCGATACAGCCCATGGTCACGCCGGCGCTGCGAATTCGCTTGGTAATTGCGCGGGTATCCACCCCCTGGATGGCGACTTTGTTTCGCTCCTTCAGAAGTTGATCGATGCTCTTGCTGGCTCGCCAGTTGCTGGGCTCTTCGCATGCCTCGCGGACGATGAGTCCCGAAGGTTGAATACGATCCGATTCAAAGTCGTCGTCGTTGATGCCGTAATTTCCAATGAGCGGATACGTCAGGAGGACGATCTGACCCGCGTAGCTGGGGTCGGTGAGGATCTCTTGATAGCCGGTCATCCCCGTGTTGAACACAACCTCGCCAACGGTCACGCCTTCCGCTCCGAGCGGCTGACCCTCGTAAACGGCACCGTCGCTGAGGAGGAGATAGCGCTTCAAACTAGATGGGAAGAATACCTTTTAGGAAGGTCGAACCCTTTCTTGCAAACGGATATCCGTCCTATTGTGCGCGTTCGTGTTTCTTCTCGAAGTGAAGTCAAACGCAAAATTGAGCGTATGAAGTGTGTGTGCTTCCTTTTCGAAAGCGCACACGCCTTTTTGTGGGAGACTAAGATCAGTGGCACATCCGACAACCGCTAAAGCGATTTACGCCTTCGTGGGATCTGCAGCCTTGATCTCGCAGGCAATCATCCTCCCCGCTTCGCAGGCTCCGCCCGCACCCGCTGGCTCCAAGATCTTCGCGCAAAAATGTGCGCCTTGCCACGGCAACAAGGCTCAGGGGGGAGCGGCTTTCACGAAGCCGCTGGTGGGAGACCTCTCGGTTTCCGAGCTTAGCAAGTTCATCCGAGAATTCATGCCGCCCGGATCAAAAAAGCTTTCGCAGCAGGATGCGAGTTCGGTTGCCAAGTTTCTCCATGAGACGTATTATTCGCCGCTCGCCCAGGAGCGGAACCGGCCCGCGCGAGTCACGCTTTCGCGGCTGACGGTCAAGCAGTTTCGCAACTCCGTAGCCGACCTCGTGGGGTGGTCGCATCCCTCCGTCCCTGCCGAGCCCCCCAAGGGCCTGAAGGGGGATTATTTTAAGGGTCGAGGGTTTGATGTCAAACAGCGGGGCTTCGAGCGAGTCGATCCTGAAGTTAGTTTTGATTTCGGAACCGCACCGCCCGCTGAGAAAGATTTCGAGCCACACAATTTTGGGATTGTCTGGCAAGGCAGCATCCTTGCTCCCGATTCAGGCGACTACGAATTCATCCTGCGATCCGACCATGCGGTGCGGATGTGGATCAACGGCCAGCGACAGCCGCTTGTCGACGGCTGGGTGCGGGCGGTTCAAGACATCGAGTTCCGCGGCTCTATGCATCTTCTCGGCGGGCGTGCCTATCCGGTCCGTATCGAGTTTTCCAAGGCCACCCAAGGCGTAAACGACGACGACAAGAAGAAGGTCAAACCCGCGGTGGGGGCCCGTGTGGCTCTGCTTTGGAAGCGGCCGAAGCGCACCGTTGAGGTTATTCCGAGCCGGAACCTCTATTCCGCATTTTCCGCTTCCACGTTTATCGTCTCCACGCCGTTCCCGGCGGATGACCGAAGCATCGGCTACGAGCGTGGGAACACGGTGTCGAAAGCCTGGGATGACGCTACAACGGCGGCTGCGCTCGAGGCGGGGGGTTATGTTTCAGCCAATCTGCCCACAGTCACGGGCGTGCCAGAGAATGCACCGGATCGCAAGGACAAGCTAAAGGCTTATTGCCTGCAATTTGTCGAACGCGCGTTTCGCCGTCCCCTGACTCCCGAGAACCAAAGGCTGTACATCGACCGGCAGTTTGAAACCGCGCCTAACCTTGAAAATGCGGTCAAGCGCGTCGTGATCTTGACGCTCAAGTCGCCAAGATTCTTGTACCGCGAGATTGGGCCACCCCAAAAGGATGCCTTTCTGGTTGCGTCGCATCTATCGTTTGGTTTGTGGGATAGCGTGCCCGACCTGCAACTCAAGCAGGCGGCAGCATCTGGGAAGCTCAACACGCCCGAGCAGATTACGGCTCATGCTGAGCGGTTGGCCAACGATCCGCGGGCTTGGAACAAGCTACGCGACTTCCTATTTCTTTGGCTCAAGGTCGACGACATGCCGGACATTGTGAAGAGCCAAAGGCGCTTTCCCGAATTCACTGACAGCACAGCGTCAGATTTGCGAACGTCGCTGGAACTGTTTCTTGAGAACGCCGCTTGGACAAAATCCAGCTACCGCGAACTGATCGTCGGACAGACGCAGTATCTCAACGGCAAACTTGCCAAGATGTATGGCGTCGATCTTCCGGCGACGGCTCCCTTCCAAGAGGTGAAGCTGGATCCGGATCAACGAGCGGGCGTGATGACGCACCCCTATGTGCTCTCGCGATTTGCGTATCTCGAGACGAGTTCTCCCATTCATCGAGGAGTTATCGTCGCGAGAAGCCTGCTTGGACGGAACCTGCAACCGCCGCCCGCGGCGTTTACGCCCCTGGCCCCCAGCCTGCATCCCAGCCTCACGACGAGGGAGCGCGTGGCGTTACAAACCAAACCGGACGGCTGCAATTCATGCCACAGCCTTATCAACCCGCTTGGCTTCACGATGGAACGCTTCGATGCCATCGGCAGACTTCGCAGCAAGGAGAACGGGAAAGCCGTAGACGGCAGCGGCGGATACAAATCGAAAACGGGCGTGGCGGTGAAGTTTGCGGGCGCGCCGGACATGGCGAAGTACATCGCGAATAGCAGCGAAGCCCAGACAGCCTTTGTCGAAAAGCTGTTCCAGCACCTCGTGAAGCAGCCCGTGATGGCTTACGGTCCGAAGACCCTGCCCGACCTTCAGAAGTCGTTCAAGGAAAACGACTTCGACATCCGGAAGCTCATGGTGCAGGTCATGGTGAAGACGAAGCAGTAGCTGCGCGGCGATTGAAAGACTGAGAGCACGTGCGCCGCCTGCTCCCATGCTTTAAGCTGCGGACAACGAAGGTGGGGCTGATTCGCTAGTTCTTCCTTCTCGGGCTTGTCGCTTCGAATGTTAATGTCGATATTGGATGGCCGCAAATTCACGGGATGTGGAATACAGCATAAGTACGTGATATATGGGCGGCCGACGTGTGAACGCGTCTTCGCACCCGTCTTTCACGTAAGCTGAAAGCGAAAAGGAATGCGCGTTTACACGATTGGCCATGGACAGACTGAGTCAACTGATTTTCTCGATCAGTTGAGCAAACACGGTGTCACACACGTTATCGATATCCGATATCCCGCCGAAGCGGCGTCTACCGGAGACTACCACCCCGACGAAATCGGGCTCGAACTCCTCGTTCGAGGAATACGTTATGCGAACATGGGCGAGAGCCTGGGGTCGCCCGCGCACCTCTCGCTCGACGAATGCGAACGCACACGCGGAAGCGACGAGTATCGCGCGGGATTTATGCGCCTGATGCAGGCGGCGATGGACGAAGATCGTGTGCTCTGCCTCCTGGGTGTCGATATTAAGGCCGAGCGATGCACGCGAGCGAAGCTGGTAGGAGAATCGCTGGCACGAGCGCGAGGAGACGTTCAGCACATTGAACTTGGAAAGCTCTTTCCTCACGCCGCAGTCATGGCGCGGCTCGCCCAACAAGCGTATGCCGAAGACGACTCCTTCCGCGGAACTCGCCCTTCTATTCGGAGCTAAGCGCCCGCTTCAGGATCTCGACCGTCTGCTTCGGCACCATCTCACTGAAGTCGCCGCCAAGCAGCGCGACTTCACGCACGATCGAACTGCTGAGATAGCTGTACTCCCACTTGGTCATGAGGAATACCGTGTCGACCTCGGCACTTAGGCGTCGGTTGACCATCGCCATTTGGAATTCATATTCGAAGTCCGAGGTGGCGCGCAAGCCGCGTACGATCGACTTCGCTCCCCGCGAAAGCGTGTATTCAACCAGCAGGCCGGTAAAGGTGTCCACTTCGACGTTCGGCAAGTGCGCCGTGCTCTGGCGCAGTGCTTCCAGCTTACAGTTGAGCGACAGAAGGGATTTCTTCGATGAGTTGTCGCCAACCGACACGATCAGGCGATCGAACATGCGCGAAGCCCGCTCGATAACGTCGAGGTGACCAAGGGTGGGCGGATCGAACGATCCAGGGTAAATAGCGAGCCGGTGCATCGCCTTTACTTTAGCTTGAAGCGCAGGGGGAAAGAAGAATCGAGCTTGAGGACGGGGTCCTCAAGCTCAACCCAACGCTCAATCCTTATAGCTGCTGGCCCACGTGTCGGCCCGCTTTTCTGCTTCCTCTCGAGCCCAGCCGTACCGCTCTTGGAGCCTGCCGACGAGTTGCTCTCGATCCCCTTCGACGACATCCCAGTCGTCATCGGTGAGCTTGCCCCACTCTTCTTTCATCTTGCCTTTGGCCTGCAGCCAGTTACCTTTCACAACGTCCCAATTCATGGTTTGCCTCCTCTGCTTTACAGATGAGTGTTGGACTGGCTATGGGGGATGACGTTCCGCCAATTGGCCTTAAGCTTGACGCTTGGCTCTTCTTGCCGCGTAACGCTCCATACTCATCACCCAGGCAAATGCGGCCAAGCCGCAGAAAATGGTGCCGATGCAGAGGTAGGGCCAGATAGGCTTTCCGGTACGAGATGCGTTGACTCCCAGCCAGAACACGACCACGCCTACAACTACGTTGAGCACGGCTATGACCTTCAGGTAAGGGATGGCAAATTCTTCTTGCAAATAGCCGGGCACCGCGGGTGCCTGCTCTTCGCAATACTGCTCGACGATCGACAGGGCGTCAGCAGAAGGCAGCCCGGTTTCGGTGTGAACTCTTTCGGCGAGCATTTGCCGTGAGATGGGGCGGCAATCGAATTCCGCCTTGGCGATCTCTTTCTGGATCAGAGTAATTGCATCCTCTCCGCGAGGCTTTAGCTGTGAAGTGGACATTGTGGCCTTCCTTTAACGACAGTATAAAGCACTACCGTTCAAGATGGCGGTAGAGTTTCGATTTTTCGCGAACTTTGTCCGACGGGTCCAACGTCGGGGCAGCGGACGAGCAGTGCTCGTCCGCTACAAGAGTGTCTACTTGATCTCGACTTTGCCGCCGGCTTCTTCGATTTGAGCCTTGATCTTGTCGGCATCGTCCTTGCTGATGCCTTCTTTGACAGGCTTGGGAGCGCCGTCGACGAGGTCCTTAGCTTCCTTGAGGCCGAGGCCCGTGATCTCGCGAACGACTTTGATGACGTTCAGCTTGCTCTCGCCAGGTCCTGTGAGGATGACGTCGAACTCGGTCTTCTCTTCTTCGACAGGAGCCGCTGCTCCGCCGCCGCCGCCCATTCCGGCGAACATGGCTGGGTTAAAGGAAGGAGCTGCGGCGCTGACGCCAAACTTCTCTTCGAGGGCTTTCTTAAACTCTGAGAGCTCGATAGCGGTCATTTTGCTAACAAGCTCGACTCCGGTTTCAACTGCGGTAGGCATTTCTTATTCGTTCTCCGTAGATTCTGTAGCCGGGGCTTCAGCCACGGTCTCTGGTTCGGGCGAGGCTTCGGCCTCGGGGGTGGGCTCGGCAGAGGCTTCGGCCTCCGGAGCAGGGGCTGGGGTCTCTTCTGCAGCAGGGGCTGCCGGGGCGGCTTCGGCGACTGGACTGCCTTCCGCGACCTTGTCGGCGACGGCGCCGATGGTGCGGATGGGGTCAGCGTACAGTGCCTCAATCGTTCCGACGAGGTTGCTGAGCGGGGCCGCGATGGTTCCGATCACCTGAGCGATGAGAACATCACGCGGCGGCAGCTCGGAGAGGGACTGAACGTCCTTGTCCGACATTGCCTTTCCTGCGAAGAGGCCACCTTTGACGATGAGTTTTTTGCTTGTTCGCGCAAAGTCGAGCAGAGTCTTGGCGACGTCGGATTCGTTTTCGTAAACGAATGCGAATGCCGTGGTGCCGTTGTGAAACTCGGCGGGAAGGTCGTTCACATGATCGCCTGCCGCAATGCGGAACAGGGTGTTCTTGAGAACGTGCAGCTCCGCGCCCTTCTTGCGTAAATCGCGTCGAAGGCCTTGAAGCTCCTTCACCGAGAGGCCGCGGTAATCCGCGAAAACCACTCCGGAAGACTTGGAGTACCACTCCTTGGCTTGCTCTATCTGGCGTGCTTTATCTGCTGTTGGCATAGGTAGCACCTGACCCTGAAAATAGAAAGGACTCGCGCCAAGACTGAGCGGCGCGAGTCCTCGCAGGCTTTTGCCTGAAAATCGTCTAGCTGCATCACCTCGGCTGGCCGGTCGTGAGACCGATTACGGCTGCCCCACCTGGGGAGCCACCTGCTGTCTTCAGAGTGCTGGAGAGAGTATGGCACATTGGAGCGGCGATCATCGGTCCGCCTTACTTTAGCTTCGGAAGCACGTTATAGACGATTTCGTGGAAGAATGCCAAGCAAGACGTTCTAGTCACCACTCTGGTTGAGGCGTGGGCGCAAGCATTGCGCTGATCCAATAAATGCGCTAGCGACTTGGCTGCGTCTCGGTCCAAGGCTCCGATGTCCCTAGCCAGCCTAATGATCTGGCTATCCGAAATTTCGCTCAAGTCCTCCGCTTTGGTCAGCGGGTGCCTTCTATCGGCATCAAGGGCAGCGTGCAGGGCAGCCCGATGATGATGCCAAAGGTGCCGCCATAGCGTTAGGGAAAGGGCGCACCATGCCAATACGACGGCAGCGCGGTAATAGCCAGATCTGAGGCAGGCTAGAGATTCTTCTAAGTATGCCTTTCCGCTTCCCGAGGACAGCGGGCCCAAACGTCCAGAGAGTTCCTCTACATCTGCATTTTGATCTTCAACCCTGTCCTGAGACTTCTTATCTTCAAGCTGTACGGCTTCGCTCTCCCCAGCCTGTTCTACTGTTCTTACCAGCCGCCATTTCTCTTCAAGTGTGGTCCACTTCGATTCGAGTTCTCGATACAGGTCGTAGTCGAGCGTAATGAGTCCGTTATCGATTCGGTCGCCACTCGTGGGCAGAAGACGTGGCTGCGGTTCTCTGTTGGTTGGTGATGGAGGAGCAACTCCATACCATTTTCGCTTCGCCTTTTCTCTTGTTGGCTCATTGCATCCGAACCAGGTATCCAGTTTCCACGGTAGCGGTAGCCCCATGCCGTCGCAAATCCGCTGAACTGCATTGAGTGCTATCCGGCCATCTTTTTGCTTGTGAAGAAGAAAGGCGATAACTTCGACCTTGTTCTCGGGCGGGAGCCAGTAGAATTCTGGCCAATCTTCCGTCTGCAGCCAAATCTCTCGTTCATCAGGCCTAAGCATAGTAATATGTATACTTGAAACCGGTCCGACTTTCTGGGATTGTCTTACGAATGACTTAAGGGTGCGACCCATGCCGGAGCTTCGCCTGACCGAGTTTCTCCACTATTCGGCTCCTCCGGTAGCCCGTAGCATCCCAAGAGCCGACGGGCGGCAACATGCCTATCCAGCCGGATGCCGGTGTAATTATTACACGCGCGGACTGCATGTAATGTGCATACGAATCGGAAATGACCGCGTTAAACGATCGCGCTGCTTTGTAGCTCACCGAACTCATTACGGTCAAGATAAAAGTGGCTCCGCCCTTCGTGTGTGGGCGGCCAGCGGCGGCTCCGTAGCGCTGGCGCACCAGCTCTCTCACGTCTTCTCTTTCGGTCAGTTCATTTGCCATTTCTCTTGTTTCCTCAGCAGCATCCGCTGCGGGTTCTCGCGTCGTTAAAGAAATCCGCGAGTTTGGCCAAAGCCGCGCGGTTGATCGTGCACACCATGTACTTACCCCTCTTCTCCACGGAGACGAGTCCCGCGTTCCGAAGCTCTTTCAGGTGGAAACTGATCGTCGAGGTGACCGTTTCCGAACCTGTGATGTGGCAGCAAACCTGTCCTGCGGTCGGTCCTTCCGTTGACCGAACCTCGCCCTGTTCTCCAACTTCCACCTCGCAGCAGCAGTCGAGAAGAAATTGAACGATCCGCGCTCGGGTCGGGTCCCCTAGGGCTTTGCACATGGTTGCAATCTCTGAGTGGTCCACGCATCAACTTTACCATACATTTCTAGAATTATAGAAATAATAATCCACGCAGGCGATTTCCCGTACACTGCATTCATGCCTTTACGCCACACCCCGAGCGCCGCCGGAGCGGACGAGGCTGGGCGTGGCCCATTGGCTGGGCCGGTGGTCGCGGCTGCGGTGATCCTTCCCCGACGGTTCAATTTAGAAGGCATCGACGACTCCAAGAAACTCACCCGCAAACAGCGTGAGGAGCTTGAGAAGCGCATAAAGAAGCATGCCTGCTGGTCCGTCGTGGTCTCCGAGGTCGATGAAGTTGACCGACTCAATATCCTCTGGGCGAGCATGGCCGCTATGCACCGCGCTGTCGGCAATCTTCAAAAACCGTTCAAGAAGGTTTACATCGACGGGAACACGTTGCCCAAGGACATGCCCTGGCTTGCGGAGGCAGTCGTCGATGGCGACGCAAAAATGGCCTGCATTGCTGCTGCCTCCATCCTTGCGAAAACTGAACGCGACCGGATCATGACTACGCTCGCGCCCACTTATCCGCAATATGGATTCGACCGGCACTTCGGCTACTCTACGCCCGAGCACCTGATGGCCCTGAAGCTTCACGGACCCTGTGAAATCCATCGGCGCAGCTTCCAGCGCATCAAGGAGTGGTACGAGCAGCCGTGCCTAATCTTCGAAGCGTAGGTGCCGGTGCCGAAGATCTGGCCGCCGATTACCTTGTTGCCAAGGGCTACACCATCGTCACGAGAAGAAAGAAGATGCACAGAGGCGAACTCGACCTCATCGCGCTCGACGGCGAAGTGCTGGTGTTCGTTGAAGTTAAACAGCGCTCGGCCCCAGGATATGTCCCCGAAGAGGCGATCGGATCAACAAAGCAAAACGCTTTACAGCGCGCCGCGGAGCAGTACGTGCTTGAAATGGGCGAACAGGAGCGCGAGACGAGGTTTGACCTTGTGGCGATGGACGCAGAAGGCATCCGACACCATATCGATATCTTCCGCGCCTAACCCGATTTGTAACGTGAATCGCACTTGCGGCGTTTGTAGAATCGTGTCGGAATACAATAGATCCATGCGAAAGCTTTGCCTGCCCTTGTTAGCCCTGTCGCTGGTTATTGCCGCTTGCGGCAAACAGGAAGAGGCGCCGCCACCCAAGACCGACAATGCCGGCGGTCCTCCCATCACTTCGAACACCGACACCTCACCCACCAAACCGACCGGAGACGATCCGCTGAAAAGCATGGAGAACGTCAAGAAGAATCTTAAAGCGATCCAGCAGAACATCGCGCCCGTAGCTCCCGGCACGAAAAGCTGGACAAAAACAAAGACCAAAGCGGAAGGCTTTGCGCTCGTAGCGGAGAGCCGACTCGCCGCCCTCAAAGCCGTTTCTGGCGAGGCGACGACGCAGGTCAACATCGCCGGACAGCGAGGAATGTCGATTTCGAAGATTGCAATCCGAAACTCCAACGAGTTCCTCGTAGAGTACGCGAAAGTCACCGTCGAGCCTCAGCCGCTCTTCCAAAAGGAAGCTCTGGTCGGAAATGGGAAGACTTACGCTACGAACGCACTTTCCTCCACCGGGTGGTCTCCTGCTCGTCCTGTGACCGCTCTCCGTGATGAAGGAAAGCTCGACGTCAGCCGCTGGGCAACCGAGTTTCCTCGAACCCTCTTCTCGGCGTTGCAAGGCGGAAAACCTTTAACGAATCTCCTTACGGCTGCAAAAGCCGAGGGGCTGACCGTCTTGGCTGAAGACCGCTCCGTAACCGCGGGAGGAAGGGTCGTCAAGCAGCACCGAATCTTCATCTCGCGAAAGCCGGAGGATTTGAAGAAGAAGGGCAAATTCGACTGCGAAGTCGTGATCGACGACCTGCGCATGATGCCCGTAACAATCCGCTCCGCTATCGCAGAGGTCGGCCAAAAGCCCGTCAACTTGGAGTGGACCATCCGCTGGAACTTCGCGCTTGCGCAAAAGTTCGACGACAAATCCTTCGTCATTCCCAATCCTTCGGGTAGTGCTAACCGAACGGCAAAGCTCTAGCCGATTGCGCTCAAATAGTCGAAGCTCGACCTGAGACAGTCGAACGGGTCGCGTCGGCACGTGTCTTGTTCGACCACGTACCACTCGGTTCCTCCGCTTTCGCAGGCGGCGATAATGCCTGCCCAGTCTAAGTTGCCCTCCCCCACGGGGGCAAAGACTGGGCCGTCGTCCGCAACGACTTCTTTGTCCTTGACGTGGATGACGGGTATCCGGCCCGCGCATCGGGTGAGAAGCGCGGCGGGGTCGATTCCGGCGTGTTGCACCCAGTAGGTGTCGATCTCGAGCATCAGATCGGGCGCTCCCCCTTCGATGAGCACCTCGTAGCAGGGTTTACCGGTCTGCGGGTGGCGAATGAACTCGTGGGCGTGATTGTGATAGCCAAATCGAATCCCGGCCGTCTTTAGCTGTGCAATTACCGGCTTCGACTCCTCGACAAATCGCTCGTACTCCCCCGGGTCCTTGGCCCAAATTCCTCCGATCGCGACGTAGTCGCAGCCAAGTATCTCGTGAAACTCGATCTCCGCGTCGGTCCGATCGCGGAGGGCGTCCCACGAACGATGCGTCGCGCAGCATTTCAACCCGTTATGGTCGAGCATCTGCCTTGCGGTGATGGCGTCGACCTCCGGCTGATCGCCGCCCATACAGCCGACGGCCGAGAGTTGAATCCCCGCGTAGCCGATCTCGTGGCAAATCCCCAACGCATTGTCGAAGTCACGAGCCGTCTTGGTATGGTCGCGCAGGGTGTAGAACTGGGCAGCGAGTTTCTCTTGCACCCAGCTTGTTTACCTCACTCGCTCTTGGTTCTCGATAGGCAGGCGTAGGCGTTATGATCGTGGATCGACTCGTGGTTTTCTACCTCGACGCTATAGCTGGCGATGCGCGGCTCGTTGTCGAACGCGAGCGCGACCTCTCGGACCATGTCCTCCACGAACCTCGGATTATCGAACGCTTGCTCGGTCACGAACTTCTCATCCGGCCGCTTGAGCACGGGATACAACGGAGCCGATGCCGCGCCCTCGATCATATCGATGACATCCTCGAGCCAGAGGATGTCATCGCCGCGAGGGCGGATTCGCACCATGACGTAGCCACGTTGGTTGTGCGCTCCGTAGGCTGAAATCTCCTTGCTGCAGGGGCACAAAGTGGTTACCGGCACGTTGAGATACAACTCGAAGTCGGTGGAAGATCCGCCCGTCGCGGTGAAACCGCACTCGTAACCCATCATTCCGACCTTCTTCGTGACGGGAGCAGCCTTCTCGCGGAAGTAGATGAAAGTGACTTCCAGATGGGAAGTCTCAGCTTTGAGTCGCTCGCGTAACTCCTGGAGAATGACGGGAATCGTTTCCGCGCTCATATCCTTGTTATGCTCACCCAGCACTTCAAGGAAGCGGCTCATGTGAGTGCCCTTATACTCTCGGGGAAGATCAACCGTTAGGCTGAATGTCCCAACCGTGTGCATGACGCCATTGTTTTTCACCCTAACGTGAATGGGATACTTGACTCTCCGCACACCCACTTTATCGATAGCAATATTCCGCTCGTCTGGGGTGCTCTGGATGTCCACCATTGCTTCTCCGCTCATGAAGAGATTATGGGCTTGTGTGAGGGCGATTCATCTCTAACTTTCGAATCGATCGACGCGGCAATGTTCGTACAGCAAGTGGGTCACTCCCCTTCGGGCGATCTCTGTACCGTCGGTTGTCGCCGTGGCCGCGCCGGCAGCGAGACCCCACCGGAAGGCTTCCTGAATTGGATGCCCTTGCTCCATAGCCCAGAGCATTCCCCCGAGAAAGGAGTCACCACTGCCAATCGTGCTGCGAGCCTCAACCGGAGCGCTGTGCCCCATAAAGGCTCCCTCTTGGCAAATTAGGATCGCTCCATGCTCGCCCCGGCTGAGCACGACGATCGCATTGGGCTCCAGCATGCGATGCAACTCCCTCGCGCCTTCGAGAGCCTCTTCCGTCGTCTCGATTGGACGACCCAAGAGACGTGAGGCTTCCTTGGAATTGGGTTTGATAAAGTCTGGCTTGGCCTTCAGACCCTCGAGGCAAGGTTCGCCATCGGCGTCTAAGAGCACCTTGCGATCACACCGTTTGGCAATCTCTGCAATCTCCCTCAAAGCGTCCGTGCGGCAGCCGGGTGGGAGCGACCCGCCGAGGCACACCCACGAAGCCGACGGAGCCAATGCTTCTACTTTGGCAAGCAGGTCGCGATACTCATTCTCGGAAAGGATGGGGCCCTTGGCATTGAACGTTGTGGGAGGACTTCCCGAGCCATCCTCCACGCTCACATTTGTACGCGTCTCCCCCGCCGTTTCGACAAAGTCGTCCGTAACGCCTTGGATTTCCAACACGCGCCGAACCACGGCCCCCGCCGCGCCGCCAAGTAAACCGGTTGCCGTAGTGGCCCCTCCCAACTCAGCGAAGACGCGAGAAAGGTTGGTGCCCTTGCCGCCGGCGTCGATCTCGGTGCGAATCACTCGATTCGTATCGTGCAGCTTCATCGCTTCAACGAAGACTTGATGGTCAACCGCAGGGTTAAGGGTTACCGTTAAAATCATTGTGCCATGATCTCCACTAGCAGCAACTTCTCGGGGTCGATCTCGCGCTTTGAGCTAAGCACAAAAGAAAGTGGCTGCGACACCAGTCTATTGCCCTCGATCCCCGCCATCTCCCCGTGGTAGCCGCTGATGAGGCGGTTTGTCGCGAGAGCCCCTAAACGGAGAGCAAGCACCCGGTCGAAAGCCGTAGGACGCCCGCCCCGCTGCATGTGGCCCAGAACAACGGCGCGAGCCTCGAACCCGATGCATTCCTGAATATCGATGCGAATCTGTTCGGCCTTTGCTGCTCCTTCCGCAACCACGATGATCGAGCTCTTCTTTCCCAAATCTGCAGCATGAACCAGCTTCTTGCAAAGTTCCTCCAAAGAGTGGGGCACCTCGGGCAGAAGGACGGCCTCTGCCCCACCTGCCAATGCTGCCTCCAGGGCGATCAGTCCATTGCGGCGGCCCATGACTTCGATGACGAACACCCGCTCGTGGGAGTAGGCCGTGTCTCGAACCCGGTCGATGGCCTCGACCGCGGTGTTCACTGCAGTATCGAAGCCAATAGAAAAATCGGTTCCCGGAATATCGTTATCGATCGATCCAGGAATTCCCACGACCGGAAACTCAAATTCCTCCTGCAGCTTGAGGGCGCCCATCAACGATCCGTCCCCGCCGATCACGACCAATCCGTCAACTTCGTTCTTCCGCAGAACTGAGACGGCTTTTTCCCGGCCTGCCTTCTCTCGGAACGGCTTGCAGCGGACGCTTCGCAGGATTGTCCCGCCCCGGTCGATGATCCCGCCCACAGAGCGCGAAACCAGCTCGACGGCCTCATCGTTAATGATGCCGTCATACCCATGATGAAACCCCGTGACGCTCACGCCCCTGCTGAGGGCCGTGCGCACGACGGCACGAATGGCCGCATTCATGCCCGGAGCATCCCCTCCGCTCGTAATGACGCCGATTCTCACCCTCCGAGCCTACTTCATGTCCGCTAGTGGCTCCACCCTGGTGGCACCAAGATCGTTGAACTAGGGCAGAGCACTACTGGGGCGGGTTTCAGTCATGCTATGGCTATGAGCCTTCGTGAGCATATTGGCGCGATTTTGCCGCAGATGACTGAGATTCGGCATGAGCTTCATCGTCATCCTGAGCTTGGCTACCAGGAGTATCGGACGAGTGGGCGAGTGATGGAGTTGCTCTCGGATTGGAATGTCGAACATGTTGGCGGCCTTGCTCGCGGAACCGGCGTTCTCGCTTATCTACCGGCTACGAGCGATCCTGCGAATGCTCCGACGGTTGCGCTCCGGGCCGATATGGATGCGTTGCCGATCAAAGAAGACACGGGGGCGGCTTACGCTTCCGAGCACGAGGGAGTGATGCATGCTTGCGGGCACGATGGGCACACGTCGATCTTGTTGGGTACTGCGCAGGTTCTCAGCCAAGCCGAACGGCCGAACAACGTGCTGCTCGTTTTCCAACCTGCGGAGGAAGGCGGGGCGGGAGCGAAGGCGCTTTGCGATGATGGGGTCTTGGATGGGCGGGTTCTTGGCAATCCGGTTGATCGCATGTTTGGGCTTCACGGGTTTCCTTCCGGGGAAGTTGGGCATGTGTACACGCGAAACGGGCCGATGATGGCTGCGGCGTCGGAGTTCCGAATGACCGTCGCTGGAAAGGGAACGCATGCGGCTTACCCGCACTTTGGCATCGACCCGATCGTGGTCGCGGCCCACATCATCACCGCCTTGCAAACGATCGCCTCTCGAGCGGTGAATCCGCTGGACTCGGTCGTGGTGACGGTTGGCAAGGTGGAGGCGGGCATGGCGCACAACGTCATCCCGGAGACGGCAGTGCTTAAGGGAACTTTGCGGGCCCTGAACGATGAGACGAACCAGCTTGGCAAGGAGCAGATCGGCTTAATTTCGCGAAGTGTAGCGGCGGCGTTTGGCGCGACGGCAGAGGTCGAGTGGGTGGGTGCTTATCCGGTGACCTTCAACGATCCGGATGCGACGGAGCACTTCCGCGGGGTCGCACGGCTAACCCTCGGCGACGAATTTCTACACGAGGAACCGAATCCGACGATGGGGGCGGAGGACTTCAGCTTTTATGGCCAGCGGGTGCCTGCGTCCTTCTTCTTTCTCGGGCTTCGGTCTGGCCATATGGACCGTTTTCCGAATCTGCATGCGCCTCAGTTCGACTTCAACGACAGCGCTTTGCCGGTGGGGATTGGCATGATGTGTGCATTGGCGCGCTCCTAAGTTTTGGGGAAGAAGTGCTTTGATTGCCAGCTGGGGAGCAATGCTCGCAGGCTGTTTTGTTCAAATGTGAGGAAATTTTACGGGAAGGCATCTTCGTTGCATCCGGTGCCCGGCAA